>NZ_JAYEZM010000002.1:0-398907 GCF_037031205.1 Natronomonas amylolytica
CTTTAGAGAAGTAAAACGGCGTACCTCTTCGTTTTCAAATACGTTCAGCCACGTGAAGCCGACGACTGCAGAATCGTGGCTTCAAGCCTTCGCTGTCTGGTGGAATCATGCCTAACTTAACACGACCAGCTGTTTATCCATTTCATGTGACGGCTTCCGCTTTCGGACGGCCACGTTTCGGGGGATGGAGCGCGGACGGTTCCTCGGCGGCCCACCGCGGTCGCCGTCGCCCCGCTTTGCCGACGCTCGCCCGAGCGTTCACAAAACACTTACCCGCAACTCGACATTCCCGGCAGACATGGAGTGGCTCCCCGTCCTCGTGTACCTCCTCGCGCCGGCGGCGCTGACGGTGCTCGGCGCGCCCATCGCCGCCCTCCTCTTTCGGTCCCTCCCCCGGAAGGGTGCCGCGTTCGCCCTCCCGACGGCGCTCGTCCCGTTCACGATTACCGTCTTCTGGGTCGGTCAACTCACCTTCGGCCTTCACACGCTCGTCGTCGGCCTGGGCGTCCTCGTCGCCGGCGCGATAGCCGCGACTCGCCTCGGCGCCGCCCCGGAGTGGCGGTCGGTCGCCGCGATGTACGGCGTCTTCGGCGTCGGCTTCCTCGTGATGGTCGCCTTTCGGGCGGCCGACCCCGGCGTCACGGCCGCCGGCGGCGAGCAGTTCCTCCATTTCGCCCTCGTCAACGCGCTCGAACGCGCGAACACGCTCCCGCCGGAGGACATGTGGTTCGCCGAAAAGCGCCTCAAGTACTACTACGGCACCCAACTGCAGGTCACCAGCCTCTCGATGCTCACCGGCACGCCGCTCCGCTACGGCTTCAACCTCGGCATCGCCGCCTTCTACGGCCTGCTGTTCGTCGTCGCCTACGGCGTCGCCGGCGCCATCGTCCACCGTCAGGGCTACTCCTACCGGCTCGGCGGCGCCTTCGGCGCGTTCTTCGTTGCCCTCGCGGGCCCGACGACGACGGCCATCCGCCTCGCGACGCCGTACCTGCCCGAACCCCTCGCCGACCCCATCGAACCGGCCGCCTTCGGTTTCGTCGCCGCCCGATTCAACGGTGGCGACCTCGCACGGACCGTCGCGGACCTCTCGAACCCCCTCGACTGGGGCTGGTGGTACACCCGCTATGTCGTCCCCGGGACGATTCAGGAGGTGCCGCTGTACTCCTTCGTCAAGGCCGACCTGCACGGCCACACCTTCGCCAACGGCTACGTCCTCTTCGCCGGCGCGCTCGCGCTCGCCTACTACGCGACGCCCGCCGGCGAGCGCACCCGCCGCCGCGCCATCGTCTTCGGCGGCCTCGGCGCCGTCGCCGGCCTCTTCGGCTTCATGAACACGTGGTCGCTCCCGACGGCGGCCGGCCTGACCGTACTGGCCGTCGCCGCGGCCGACTCGCATCCGGCGACCCTGCTTCCGGACCCGTTGGCCGAGCGCCTGCAGGGCTCGCCTGCCTCGCCCGAGGACCGAACCGCGTGGCTCGCCCGCGAACTCTGGCGGCTGGTCCTTGCCGCGTTCACCGGCGTCGCCGTGCTCGCCGTCGGCGTCGTCATCGCCGCCCCGTTCCTCGTCTTCGGGCAGGTGCCGACGAACGACGGCATCGGCTTCCTCCCGCCTCGGAGCCCGCTCGGACCCTTCCTCGTCATCTACGCCGGGCTGGTGGCCGTCTTCGCGCTCTACGTCGCGGCACGCGGGTGGCCGGCCATCGAAGACGTCTCGAAGCCGAAGGTGGTCGCCGGCGGCTTCGCCCTCCTCGCCGTGATGGCTGCGACCACCGGTATCCTCGATTTCGCCGTGTTGGCGGTACTCGGCCCGCTTATCGTCGCCGGGTGGCTACTGGTACGCTCCGGCCGGGGGGATTTTGCCCTCGTGTTGCTCGTCGCCGGTGCGGGACTGCTGCTCTCCTTCGAACTCGTCCACGCCAAGCTTCCGCTGGTCGCCAACCCCCGCTGGAATACGTCCCTGAAGGTGGCCGTCCAGGGGTGGACGCTCGGCGCGGCCGGCGCGGGCGCGGCGATAGCCGTCCTCCTCGCCCGCAGTTACGAGCGATTGGGCGAGGCGTTCGATTCGCGAGTGGCCGGAGGTGGTCCCCCATCGAACGGCGTCGACACGGCACGACTCCGGGCGCTGGCGCCCGCCGCCTTCATCGTCGTCGTTCTCCTCGCCAGCGCGGTGTTCCCGACGATGATGTTCGCGACCGAAATCGGCTCGGAAATCGACGGGAACCGATACAACCCCTCGATAGACGCCCATCAGGCCGCCGACCGGTTCCACCACGAGGAGTACGAGGCCCTGCGGTGGCTCGAGGACCGCCCGGGTCGGCCGACCATCGTCGAAGCGCCCGGCGACTCCTACGACTGGACCAGCCCTGCCGCCACCTTCTCCGGCTTGCCGAGCGTGGTCGGCTGGGACCACGAGGCCGAATACCGCAGTCCCGAGGCCTACGAGCGCCGCGTCGACCACGTCGACGAGATGTATACCGGCGAGTGGGCCACGGCGGCCGCCCATCTCGACCGCTACGACGTCACCTACGTCTACGTCGGCCCGAACGAACGCGAACGCTACGGGGAGGAGATGCGGGCCTTCGACCGCGAGGCGTTCACCGTCGCCTTCGAAGGCGGTGAGGTGACGATATACGAGGTCGACCGCTCCGAGCTGTAGTCAGTCGGCAAAACAGGCGCTTTTCGGCCTACTCGATGAGCATCTCGTCGCGTACCGCCAGCCGCGAGTAGGGGAAGGCATAGCGCGGGCGCTCGTCGAGGTCCGCGTCGGCGTCCGCTCGCGGGTCGGTCGCCTCCCCGCTCGCGCCTTCCGCGGCGCTCCGCGCCGCGCTACCCGAAAAGGGGTAAACCACTTCGACGACGGGGTCGTCGCTCGGGTAGCCCTCGTTCTTCGGGTAGTCGGCGACCGTCGAGTCGGCGGCCTCGATGTAGCGCTCGTGGGCCAGTTCCTCGGTCAGTCGGTAGACGACGACGGTGTCGCCGGTCTCCCTGTCGGTCGCGAGGTCGCCGCGTTCGAGCCAGCAGTCCCCGCAGAGTTCCGGGCCCGTTTCGGGGACGAACGACTCGTGGCCGCAGATGGTACAGTCGGCGCGCTTCTTGCCGGGCGGGGGGACCCGTCCCTCCGTCACCTCGATGGCGACTCGCCGGAGGTGTTTGCAGCGCTCGCCGCGGATTTCGTGGTCCGGGCAGGTGCAGTCGCTCCGCGGAAGGTTCACCATGTAGGTCGCCCCGGACTGGCTTTCGACCGCGTATCGACCGGCCCCGAGCGAGCGGACGGCCATCGCTTCGGTCCACGCGCGGGCCGAGCGGTCGTCGAGACGGCTGGTATCGGGTGCCAGCGGCCGCCGAGCGTCGGAGTCCGATGACGCGGATGTGTGTGCAGGATGCGTCATATTCCAGTTGAAACGTAGGTGTTCGACGCTTATGAGTCGTTCGGCGATTCAGGGTTTAAACGGGTTAAAAACGGCGTATAAAGGGTGTTTCAGGTCGGAATTAGTATCCGCCGAGCGGGGCGTTCGAAGAACGCCCCCGAGGCGGTTCCCGGCGACGAGGCGCGAAGCGCCGAGTCGCCGTAGCGCGCACGGACTGGAGGCGACCTGAAGGGTCGCCGGAAGGAGTACGCGCGCATATTTTCCCCATGTTTTTGCCCGACTGAGCGTGCCGAAGGCGCGCGAAGGAGGTGCAAAAAGTGGGTGGTCTAGTCGTCGTCGGCGCCAGCGGCCTTGCTTCGTCCGCTCCGCGGCCCTTCCAGTTCGACGGCGGGCAGCAGGTCACGGAGGTAGCGGCCGGTGTGGGAGGCGTCGGTCTGAGCGACGTGCTCGGGAGTGCCCTCGGCGACCAACTGGCCGCCCTTCTCGCCGCCCTCGGGGCCGAGGTCGACGATGTGGTCGGCGTTCTTCACGAGGTCGAGTTCGTGTTCGACGACGACGACGGTGTTGCCGTCGTCGGTCAGGCGGTGGAGGACGTCGATGAGTTTGCGTTCGTCCTCGCTGTGGAGGCCGGTGGTGGGTTCGTCGAGCAGGTAGAGCGTCTCGCCGGAGTCCTTCTTGCCGAGTTCCTCGGCGAGTTTGATGCGCTGGGCCTCCCCGCCGGAGAGGGTCGTCGAGGGCTGGCCGAGGCGCATGTATCCCAATCCGACGTCCTTGAGCAGTTCGAGGCGGCGGCGAATGCCGGAGTGGCCCTCGAAGAAGTCGTAGGCCTCGTCGACCTCCATATCGAGGACGTCCGAGATGGTCGCGCCTTTATAAGTGACGTCGAGGGTCTCGTCGTTGTAGCGGGCGCCGTCGCACTCCTCGCAGGGGACGTAGACGTCGCTGAGGAAGTTCATGTCGATTTTGACGGTCCCCTGGCCGCCACAGGACTCACAGCGGCCGCCCTTGACGTTGAACGAGAAGCGGCCCTTCTTGTAGCCGCGCTGCTTCGAGAGTTTGGTCTCGGCGAAGAGTTCGCGGATGTGGTCGAAGACGTTGGTGTAGGTGGCTGGGTTCGAACGGGGCGTCCGGCCGATGGGCGACTGGTCGATGAGCCGGACCGTCTCGATGTTCTCGATGCCCTCGATGTCGTCGTGCTCACCGGGGAAGACGTCGGTGTCGTTCATTCGCTTGACGAGACCCTTATAAAGAATCTCGTGCAGGAGCGTCGACTTGCCGGACCCCGAGACGCCGGTAATCGCGGTGAAACTGCCCAGCGGGAAGTCGACGTCGAGGTCCTTGAGATTGTGTTGGCGCGCGCCACGAACCGTGAGGTAGCCGTCGGCGTCGCGGCGGGTCTCGGGCACCGGAATCTGCCGTTCGCCCGAGAGGTAATCGCCCGTCACCGATTCCTCGGCGGCCATCACGTCCTCGACGTCGCCGTTGGCGACGACCTCGCCGCCGCGCTTGCCGGGGCCGGGGCCCATGTCGATGACGTTGTCGGCACGCCACATCGTCTCCTCATCGTGTTCGACGACGACGAGGGTGTTGCCCAGATCGCGGAGGCCTTCGAGGGTGTCCAGCAGTTTGTCGTTGTCTCGCTGGTGGAGGCCGATGGAAGGTTCGTCAAGCACGTAGAGGACGCCGACGAGCCCCGAGCCGACCTGTGTCGCGAGCCGTATTCGCTGGCTTTCGCCGCCGGAGAGGGTCGAGGCTTCCCTGTCGAGGGTCAGGTATTCGAGGCCGACCTCCTCCATGAAGCCGAGGCGGGCGCGAATCTCCTTGAGTATCTCCTCGGCGATTTTGCGCTCGCGGGCATCGAGGTCCGCATCGAGGTTCTCGAAGTGTTCGAGGGCGTCGCCGATAGAGAGTTGGTTGACTGCCGTAATCGAAGTGCCGGCGACGAGCACGGCGCGGGATTCGGGCTTGAGGCGCGTCCCCTCGCAGGCGGGACAGGTCGTCGTCGCCATGTAGTCCTCGATGTGCTCGCGGGTGGACTCCGAGTCCGTCTCGATGTACCGGCGGTCGAGGTTCGGGATGACGCCCTCGAAGCGCTTCTCCTTGCGTCGGGTGCCGTTCTTGGTCTGTCGCTTGAAGACGACTTCCTCGTCGGTGCCGTAGAGGAACTGCTCCTGTACCTCGGCGTCGAGGTCCTCGAAGGGGGTGTCGACGCTGACGCCGAAGTGCTCGGCGACGCTGTCGAGGCGCGTCCGGTAGTACGACCGGTTGTAACTCCACGGCTCGAAGACGTTCTTGATGGGCTTGCTCGGGTCTTTGATGACGAGGTCCTCGTCGACCTCCTTCGTCTCGCCGATGCCCTCACACTCCGGGCAGGCACCGTGCGGCGAGTTGAACGAAAAGGAGCGGGTCTCGATTTCCGGCAGGTCGATGCCGCAGTGGGTACAGGCCAACTCCTCGGAGAACTCGGCGACGAGGCGGTCGTCATCGTTGCCTGCGAGGTCGCCCGTGCTTCGGGATTGGGTCCCGATATCGGCGTCTTCGGGTGGGTCCGGGAGGATGACCTTCAGGACGCCCTCGGCCTCTTCGAGTGCGGTTTCGACGGAGTCGGTGATTCGGGAGCGAGCGTCGTCTTCGAGTTTGACGCGGTCGACGACGACGTCGATGGTGTGGTCGTAGTTGTCGTCGAGGTCCGGCGTCTCGACCGAGAGGTCGTACTCCTCGCCGTCGACCTCGACGCGGGTGTACCCCTCCGAGACGAGTTCGTCGAAGAGGTCCTCGAAGGCGCCCTTCTGGTCGCGGACGACGGGTGCGCCGATTTTCGCGCGGGTACCCTCCGGCAGTTCCAGCAGGCGGCGGACCATCTGCTGGGCCGATTGCTCGCCGACTTCGCGACCACACTCGGGACAGTGCGGCGTTCCGACGCGGGCATACAGCAGGCGGAGGTAGTCATGGAGTTCGGTGACGGTCCCGACCGTCGAGCGGGGGTTGTTGGCGGCGTTCTTCTGGTCGATGGAGATGGCCGGCGAGAGGCCCTCGACGTTCTCGACCTGCGGTTTGTCCATCTGCCCGAGGAAGTTACGCGCGTAGGCGGACAGCGATTCGATGTAGCGGCGCTGGCCCTCGGCGTAGACGGTTTCGAACGCGAGCGACGATTTCCCCGACCCCGAGAGGCCGGTGACGACGGTGAACTCCTCGCGCGGGATGGACACGTCGATGTCCTTCAGGTTGTGCTCGGAGGCACCGCGGACGACGATGTCGTCGGTCATTATCGGTTCGAGGAACTGGCCGAGTGAAACCCTGTCGGTTGCGGCTACGAGGTGTCTACTTCGGTCCCGGGGTGGACGCGCACGACCCGACTGTGGGTGATGTCGTCCCGCGAGTAGTGGCTCTCGACGCGGGCGTCGTAGATGATATTAGTGGCGTAAGGGGACTGGTCGTCGCTGGCGTCGTGGAAGTACTGGTCCTCGTAACTGGTGGTGCCGATGGCGAGTTCGTAGGTGCCGCCGCTGCGGGAACCGCTGTCGTCGTCGTCGGCGTTCTCATACCGGATGTCGACGGCGCTGTCGAGGACTTCCTCAAATGAGAGGGCTTCGCAGTCGTCTCCGTTCACTGTGTTATTAGTGATGTTTACGACGACCTCCTCGGTGTCGGTCGCGACATCGACCGAACAGCTATCCTTCGTCAGGTCGTCGAACCCACTCGCTCCGTCTATCTCTGCCTCCTGTCCGCCAAAAACAGTGACGTCATCGTCGCTCGATTCGTGGTATATATACACTTCCCAGACCACGCTGTTTCCGCCGGCGTCTTCGCCTTGAAACCGTATCCGGAACGTCTGATTGACGAGAGTGCCGAAGTCGGATTCCGATCCTTCATGGAGGAATCCACGCTGTGTAGCAATAGTGTACCCTCGGAGCTTCGGTATGTCCCGGGCGAGCGTCCAGTTGCCCTGCCCGGAATTCGTGCCACCGGCGACGAAGCTCTTCGAACTGTTGGTGTGTTTGAGGTGAGTGCCGTTGGTCCGGTCGGTCACCGTGAACTGATAGGCAGCCCCGCGTTTGGCGTGCTGGTCGGTGGTGCTGTTGCCGATGTCGCTGACGATGTCGTCGAAGGCTCGGTTCGCCTCGTCGTGCGAGGCGTTGTTGTGGCGGTTGACGTGGCGGATGGCCCGTTGGACTTCGGCCTCCCCGCCCCCGAGGGTGGTCGTCACCTCGGCGCTGTCGGTGCTTTGGCGGGTCGAGAGGTTCTCCGTGTAGATCGCCGAATTAAGCACTAACGCCAATCCGACCAGGATGATGGCGAGTGCGAGCGCCGTGATGATAAGCAGTTGGCCCCGCTCGTCCGCGGGGCGGTCACCGAGCATGTACGATAGCTGATTCGCTATCGGGACTAATCAATGTATTCGCCGGTTCACACCTCGTAGGGGTATCGTAGCCAACCGACCACTTCGAGGTCCGTCCTTCGGCGGCGTATCTCGGGGCCACATCTCCGAGGGGGGAGACTCCCTCTCAGACCGATTCGGGGAGCCACCCGCCGTCGATTTCGACGTTCTCGCCGCTGATGTACTCGGTCGATTCGTCGACGAAGAACAGCAGCGCGGCGACGATGTCGTCGGGTTTGGCCCACCGGCCGCGCGGGGCCTCCTCGGGGAACTCGTCGCTGGTCTCGACGACGTACGGCGACACCGCGTTAACCGTGATGCCGTCGTCCTGTGTGTCGGCGGCGAGCATCCGCGTGAACATGAGCACGCCCGTCTTGGCGACGAAGTAGGGGAAGTTGGTCGGCGAGACGGAGGCTCGTTCGGCCGAGGCGTAGCCGACGTTGACGATACGGCCCCATCCGGCCTCGCGCATCGGGCCCAGCGCGCGCTTCGAACAGAGCATCGTCCCCGTCAGGTTCGTGTCCATGACCATCCGCCACGCGTCGAGGTCGATGTCAGCCCAGTGGTCGGGCGCGAAGTTGCCGACGTTGTTGACGAGGATGTCGACGCTCCCGAGTTCGGCCTCTATCGTTTCGAACGCGTCATCGACGGAGTCGGGGTCGGTCACGTCGGCCTGGACGGTGATGGCGTCGACGCCGCGGTCGCGGGCCTCCTCGGCGGTGGCTTCAGCCTCCGCGTCGCTGCTGCGGTAGTGGACGGTCACGTCAGCGCCGGCGTCGGCCAACGCGAGAACGAACGCGCGGCCGACGCCCTTCGCGCTGCCGGTGACCAGTGCGACCCGGCCCGAACAGTCCGGTCGAATCATACCCCAGTTTCGGGTTGGTACGGGCAAATAGCTGTCCCGCGAGGGCCGGAAAGCATAGGCACTCCCACTCCTAACTTCGGCCGAATGCATCGTCGGTCGCTGCTGAAGGCCGGTGTCGCCGGAGCATCGAGTTTCGCCTTCACAGGCAACAGCGCCGCCCACGAGGGCCACGGCGGCGGCGAGGCCGCCGAGGACGGCGGTTTCGAACCGCTCGATAGCCTCTCGCTTCCCGGCGCCAAGGAACTCGTCGTCGACGACGGCGTCGCCTACGTCGCCACGACCGACGGCTTCGCGACCGTCGACGTGTCGGACCCGACCGACCTCACGGTGCTCGCCGAACGAGACGGCCTTCTTGCCGACCACCCTGACGGCCCCCTCGAAGGCATCTACGACGGCAAGGTGGGCGGCGAGTACTACGCCATCGGCGGCCCGCCGAACGGCCGTTCGGACGTTCCCTACGCCGCCGTCGTCTTCGACGTCTCGGACCCTGCGGCCCCCGAACACGTCCTGACCTACGAGACGGACTTCTACCACCACAACCTCGCAACCAACGGCGAGACGCTGTACCTCTGCGGCAACGACGGCGAGGGCAACCCGCTGGTCTGTGTCGACATCGAATCCGGCGAGGAGGTGGGCAGGTGGTCGATTCTCGACGCGGACGACCGCTGGGACGACGTCTACTGGAAGATGTACGAACTCCACGACGTGTGGGTCGAAGGCGGGGTCGCGTACCTCTCCTACTGGGACGCCGGCACGTGGCTCGTCGACGTCTCCGACCCCAGCGACCCGACGCCCATCGTCGACCTCCGGGGACAGGACCCGGCGGAACGCGCCCGACTCAGTGACTCAGAGGCGCTCGAACGGCGGCTCTATCTGCCCGGCAACGACCACTTCGCGATGCCCCAGCGGGGCGTCGATAGCGACCTCGTCGCACTCAATCAGGAGGCGTGGGGCGAGGAGGGCGACGCCCCGACGAGCGACCTCGGCGGCGTCGAGTTGTGGAACGCCGCCGACGAGGAGCGACTGGCTCGCATCGAGGCACCGGAGACGAGCGACGCTCGCTTTCGCGGGGGCGTCTGGACCACCTCGCACAACTTCGCGTTCGTCGGCGACCGACTCTACACCTCGTGGTATCGCGGCGGCCTGAAGGTCCACGACGTCTCGGACCCGACCGACCCCGAGGAACTGGCCCACTGGCGGGACGCGGATTCGACCAGTTTCTGGACGGCCCAGCAGGCCGGTGACGCCGTCATCGGGTGTAGCTGGCAGGACCACACGCTCGATTCGCCGGCGGAGGGGGCGGGACTCTACGCGCTTCCGGACCCCGGCGGGCCGCTTGATTCGTCGGGGACGGCCGGCGAGACTGACGGTGTCGGGGCTGGCCTCGGCGCGGCCACAGGGCTGTTTGGGCTCGGCGTGGCCGGGCTCTATCGATGGCTTCGGGACTGAGGACGAACGTCGGTCGTCCTCCGCCACCGAACGCCTTAAAAGCGCGACTCGTCTATTTATCAACGGAAGAGGATGCCCGGTCCCCGTGCCCCGCTTTCGACGGCGTTGCCGTCGCAGCGCGTGCATGAGGAAAGTCCCCCCACCGTCCGGGCAGGCGACCGGGCGCAAGCCCGGAGCGGGAGACCGCTGGCTCTGGAACAGAAACGAGACCACCCACTCCGACCGATGAGGCGCGTGGGCCGCCGATGGCGGCCCGCGGCGCTTGCGGTTTCGCCGCAAGCGCGCGAACCGACCCGCAAGGGAAGGGAGCTAACCCGCGGAGGGCAGACGAGTGGGAACGGATGGAACGGCGAATCCTCGCCGGTGCAAGCTCGTCGACCAAGGTAGCCCGGACACACAGACGAGTGCTCAGCCGAATGCCGGGTGGAAACAGAAGGGGGCTTACTATCCTCAGCCGATTTCGACCGCCCAGCGGCGCGTTTTGCCGTCGGCGCGTTCGGTTCCTCACTCCTCGGCAGACGGACAGACGCTGTCGACGGATTCGTCGACGAACTCGGCGTAGGTAGCCGACAACTGTCCCGTCGAGAGCAACGCCCGGAAGAACCGGTCTTCGGCCCGTTCGCTGGCGTTCTCGACGGCGTCGAAGCCGTCGTCGATGGCGCCGTGTGCGCGGTGGGAGGTGATACCCGTCGTCTCCTCGGCCGAGCTGAGGTTGAGATGTGTCATCGCCCGTGCCGCCGCGAGCGTCTCGTGGTGCATCGTCGAACCGGTCGAAACCAGTTCGAAGGCGGCGCTGCTGAGTTCCTGCTGGGCCTCGACCGCACTCGGGAGCGGGGAGAACCGCCCGCCGGGGAGTATGCATTGCATGGTGGCATCCCGTGAGTGTCGAACCGTCGCCGAGCCCGTGTTAACTTGGGCGGCGTTCAAAGTTGTATTCGGACTCGCGCTGATACGGCCTACCAGCGCGCCCTGTTTAGTAGTTGTGGTGATTGATGGTTCTCGATACCATTTATTACCAAGGAGTATCGGTCGGTCGTCAGTTATCCCTCGAAGCCGTCCTCGAAGCGGAACGTCCCGTTCCGCTGTACCACGTCGCCGTCGACCTCCATGCGGGAGGCTTCGGACATGTCCGTAATCATGTCGACGTGGACGGCCGACTGGTTGCCCTCCTCGCCGTCGGGCATGTTGGCGTCGTAGGCCCGGCCGACCGCCATGTGGACGGTGTCGCCCATCTTCTCGTCGAAGAGGATGTTGTCGGTAAAGCGGTCGATACCGCGGTTCATCCCGATACCCAACTCGCCCAGTCGGCGGGCACCCGCGTCGGTGTTCAGGATGGTTTCGAGTTCGTCCTCGCCCGTCTCCGCCGAGAAGTCGACGACCTCGCCGTCCTTGAAGGTGAGGTGGACGTTCCGCACGCGGCGAGCGTTGAGCGTCATCGGCACGTCGAAGAACACCTCGCCCTCCGTCGCATGAGGTGCGGTGAAGACCTCGCCGGACGGCAGGTTGTGGGAGTCGTAGGCAACCGAGGCCGCGGAGTTGACTGCCGTGCGACCCTCGATGGACATCGTGATGTCCGTCTTCGGTTGGTCGTCGCGTTCCTTGACGATGCGGACCTCCGCGCCGTCGTCGAGGATTTCCTTCATGTTGGCCATCTTCTCGGCCAGCGATTCCCAGTCGCGCAGGACGGCGTTGTAGACGAAGTCCTGATACTCCTCGTAGGCCATGCTGGCCTGCTGGGCGAGACTCCGGGTCGGGTGGACCGTCGACACCCAGTCGGTGTCCATCCGGGCCTCCCGAATCCCCTCGCGGGACTTCGAGTAGGCCTGACGCACGTCGCTGTCGAGGTCCGCGGTCGCCGTGGTGTTGCGGCCGCCGCCGATTCGCAGCACCGAGTCGGCGTTCTCGTAGAGGGCCAGTTCGTGGCTCGGGTCCGCCTCGAAATCGCCGTCGTGAGCCTTTAAATACGCCCGAGACACTTCGTCGGAGCCGTAGGTCGTCACGACGTTGGCGCCGACCTCGCCCAGTTTCTCCGCCACGGCAACCCCGAGTTCGTGGGCGTCCTCGGCGACCGACAGCACCACGTCGTCGCCTGCCTCGGTTCGTGCGCTCCACTCGACCAGTACCGCCGCGTGCTCGCGTACGCGCTCGTCCATCGCCCACCCATTCGCCGCGCGAGGGTTTATAAGTCGGCATTCGAGGTGAAACGGGGGGCGTCGCTATTCCAGACGAAGCAGAGGTTCCTCTACAGGGGTGGTGTTTCGGGTGGAGCTCACAGAAAGTGACCAACCGACTACCGAGGGTAGATATTAAACAACTTATAAAGAAAGCATCCGCCGAGTGGGGCGTTCGGAGAACGCCCCCGAGGCGGTTCGCCGGACGAGGCGCGAAGCGCCGAGTCCGGTAGCGCGCACGGACTGGAGGCGGCCGAAGGCCGCCGGAAGGAGTACGCGCGCATATTTTCCCCAAGTTTTTGCCGAGAACCGGGGTCGCGCCCGCTGCGGGCGCGACCCGTGTTCTCGTGCAAAAAGTGGGTGTTAGTCGTCAGCGGGAGTCGGCGACGCGTCCATCTCGGTGTCCTCGGCGTATGGATACCACGTCATCTTCGTGTTGCCGAGGTAGGGGTCCTCGTAGGAGGTTTCCTCGGGTTCGGCGAGGCCGTTGAGGTACTCCTCGTCGTGGCGCTCGATGTAGTCGCGGAAGGACTCGCCCTCGTTGCTCTCCTCATCGTAAATCTCCAGCAGGTTCTCGATGTAGCCGGGCACCTCGTCGGCGGCGACGCGCATCTCGATCCAGTCGGCGAAGCGGGGGTTCTCCCCCAATCCGCCGCCGAGGCCGATGTCGAAGGCCTCGACGGGTTCGCCGTCCTTGCGGGTCTTCATGCCGCGCAGGGAGATGTCGGCGATCTGGGGCTGGGCACACGAGGCGGTACAGCCCGACAGGTGGATGTGGAAGTCCTCGACGCCGCTGGGGAGTTCGACGTTGTTCTTGAGCCAGCGGGCGTAGCGGACCATCCGGTTTTTCGTCTCGACGATGGAGAGCGAACAGTACTCGGTGCCCGTACAGGCGATGGAACCCCGCATGAACGGGTGGGGGTCCGGCGAGTAGGTCTCCAAAAGCGGTTCGTCGAGGAAGTCGTCGAGGTCCGCCTCGGCGATGTCGGAGACGATGAGGTTCTGTCGCTGGGTGATGCCGACGATATCGGAGCCGTACGCCTCGGCGAGGTCGGCGAGTTCGATGACGTCGTCGGCACCCATCCGGCCGACGAGGACCGAGAGGCCGACGAAGTAGTCGCCGTCGACCTGTTCGTGGACGCCGACGTAGTCGCCGGTCTCGTCGTTGCGGCCCGAGTTGTAGGTGTACTGCTCGCGGAGGTCTTCGCCCGCGGTGGGGAGTTCGAAGTCGACGTAGTCCTCCTGGAGGACGCGGCGGAGTTTGTCGGTGCCCCACTCGTCGACGAGGAACTTGATGCGGGCGTTGAAGCGGTCCTCGCGGTCGCCGTGGTCGCGGAAGAGCGCGGAGATGCCGCCGGCGACGTCGGCGATGGTCTCGGTGGTGACGAAGACGTCGATGCTGCGGGCCATGCGGGGCTCCTTGCGGGAGAGGCCGCCGCCGACCTTCACGTTGAAGCCCTTCTGTCCGTCCTTGATGGCGGGCTCGAAGCCGAGGTCGTTGATCTCGGCCTGCCCGGAACCGCGGGTGTCGCCGGTGACGGCGACCTTCCATTTCCGGGGGAGGTTCGAGTGGTCGTCGTTGCCCTTGAAGGTGTCATTGAGTTCCTTGATGACCGGCCACGCGTCGATGTGTTCCTTCGCGTCCTTGCCGGCCATCGGCGAGCCGACGATGTTCCGCCAGGAGTCGCCGCAGGCCTGAATGGTAGAGAGGTCGTGTTCCTCGAGCGCCTCGAAGATGTCCGGAACGTCCTGCAGTTGAATCCAGTGCAGTTGGATGGACTGGCGGGTCGTCCAGTCACAGTAAGCGCCGCCGAACTCGGGGTTCTCGACCGGTCCGGTGGCGTACTCCTTGGCAACTTCGCCGACGACCCGGAGCTGTTCGGGCGTCAGGCGACCGTTCGGCGTCCCGATGCGCATCATGAAGTAGGATTCCTGGCCCTTCCGCTGGTGGTACAGTCCCCACCATTTGAACCGCTCGAACCAGGCGTCGCGTTCGTCCTCGGGGATGGAACTCCACCCCTCCTCGGCGAACTCCATGAGGTGGTCCCGGATTTCCGCACCGTAGACCTCGTCCTTCCAGCCTTCGACCTTGCTCGGCATACACGGATGCTACAGTCCGATACATATACGGCCGCTCTTGTCGTCAATCCTCCCCGCGGGTCACCTCTAGCGGAGAATAGTGCCTCTTTCTCTCGGACGGACGACCTCCGTCGATGTCAGTCCCCGTCGGCCTCGGCCAATCGGGTGCGCCGTTCGGGGACGTGGACGCTCGATGGGTCGACGGCGTAGAACTCGCCCTCGTCGGGGTCGACGACGCGGCCGAGGGTCAGCCAGTCGGTGACGCCGCTTTCGCCGCAGTCGATACACTGGCCGGCGATGCGGCCCTCGATGTTCGGGTGGTCGACGCCGATGGAGACGAACCCCTCCGCGAGGAAGTCGGCCATCTCGCAGTCGCAGAAATCGTGGCGTGCGAGCCACCAGAGGTCGCTGACGTTGACCTGTCGGCTGTCGTTGACGCTGAGCCACGCGCCGTCGTCCAGTTGGTGTACCGAGGTGGGCATACCCGCTCTCGACCCGCCGGCGGGGTAAGGCCGTCGGCGGGGACAGCGGTTGCCGGTCGTCACGGGATTCGGTGACGGCCGTCGCCGGTCGTCCCGACTTCCGTCGGCGGGTTCGGCTGAATTCCGGCGTCTCAGAAAGGGGAAAGCAGTTCCTGCAAACGGGAGCATGGGTAGGGATTACAGCAGAGGGCGGCGTTATACGGGTACGGCGGATACGGGTGAGTGATGACAGACCGTCAGCCGGTGGGCACCCGCCAGCATGCGCCTGCGGACGTCGCCCCCGAACTGTACGAGGAGGACGGACGATGAGTCGGACGGGTAACGAGCCGGACGAGGACATCGACACCAGCCATCTCGATGGCGTCGAGGACGGCTGCGGTTGTACCGAGATCTGGGAGCACATGTCGGACGAGCGAGACGCCGACGACTAACGCGATGGCGTCGCCATCGTCCCGCGCTCGGCCCGCTCCGTCGACGAACGCACACTGCGCCGAGACGCTTTTCACTTCGGTCGCCGTATCGGGATTCAATGACCCAGCGCCCTGACGGTGACGAACCGCCGGCGGACCGCGAGTCGCCGGTCGGCGAACCCGTCATTCGTGGCGACCCGCGGGTCGCCGGCGAGAGCGCGGTCCAGTTCGACCCGGACGACCCCGAAAGCCTCGCGCAGGCCGCCGACACCGTCCGGCGCTTCGCCTCGAACACCGTCGGGAGCGAGGACAACGTCTACATGCTCCGGGGAGCGGCCGCCTGTGCCGCGCTCGTCCGGGGTACCGGCTCGTATAAGGCCGCCGCCGAACGCGCCGACGGCGAGGCGACGGTTTCGTTCATCCGCAAGTGGGCACGGGTCCACGACCTGCCGCGCTCCATCCGTCGACACGTCGCCCTGGGCGAAATCGCGCCCACCGCGGCCAAACACATCGCCCGCGTCTCCGGGGAATCGCGCTTCCTGCTGGCGTGGGCGGCGCTGGACCACGACCTCACCGTCCGGGAGGTCCGGTCTATCGCCTCCCGCGTCAACGAGGGCATGAGCGTCGAGGACGCGCTGGCCGCCGAAAGCATCGACCTCGGGCAGGTGTCGCTGTCCCTGCCACCCGAGACGTATCGAGAGCTTCGGCGCCACGCCGCTTTAGAGGACACCGACCCCGAGAACGTCGTGGCCGACGCACTTGAGGAGTTTTTATAAAACATCCACACCACTCGGTCGGGAGGATGGGCCGGCCGCACGGCCGGCCATCCGACCCGGGGAAGGGCAGGGCTGTGCGGTTGTTGTTCCTGGTGGAATGAAAGGGCGAGGCCCGCTGGCGTTTATATAGTCATTAATCAGGCCCTATCCGAGCGAGCGGAGCGAGCGAGGATATCCTGATTAACGACCGCCAGCGGGCCGAGGGCTTTCCGGCTGTTCGTGGTCGAGTCGTCGCTAGGCTATACTAAAAAAGAATGCAGCATCACGCACGCCTAGGCCGCCGCTTCGAGGTCTACGGCGTCGTCGGATTGTATCCACGCCCGGTGGTTGTTCTGGTCGTAGATGACGACCTCGCCGGATTCGAGTTCCATCTCGACACACCGGTCCCCGCGGACCGGGGGGCTGACCTCGCTGCCGTCGTCTTCGAGCGGCGGTGACATTGGTGGTTCACGGGCGGTCTCGCCCTACACGAGGAGGTTGTCGGCCAATATTGATAAATGTTACCACGGCTCATGATTGATGGCTTTGCAAGCGGTGAAGTACCGCGGGTCCGTTCGAACGGGTATGAGTGGCCCGACGGTCATCGAATCCGGCGAATACACGGCGGGGGAACTGCTGGACCGGCTGCGGGAGGGCGAGCGGCTCGTCGTCCAGACGAAGGTGCTCGGCAATCCCGAGGAGATGACGCTCCGCTACGACGGGACGACCTATTACTGCGATTCGCCGACGACGCTCCACAAACACGACTCCCCCGAGGAGATGCGGAAGTGTATGCGCCACTACGGCTACGTCCGTGAGGGGCAGTAGCCGCCGGGTCGTTCCGGATGCCAGCAGCATCGGCGTGAAACGGCCCCTTTTTGCGACTCCGTACCGCAGGGCCACTAATGGCTGACCTCGCGCTCCCCGACGAGCCGACGGCGCCCGACGTCGCGACCGACGGCGTCTGGCTCCACTGCATCGAATGCGGCGAACAGTTCGCCCCCTTCGAGGACATCATCTACACCTGTAGCGACTGTGGCGGCCTGCTGGAGGCCCGCTACGACCGCTATCCGACCTTCGATGACTTCGAGGGGTCGGGCGTCTGGCGGTACGCCGAGTCGCTGCCCTTCGAGGAGGGCGTCACCCTCCCCGAGGGCGACACGCCGCTCCATCGCGTGCCCCGCCTCGAAGACGAGATCGGCGTCGAGGCGCTTCGGGTCAAACACGAGGGGATGAACCCCACCGGCTCCTTCAAGGACCGCGGCATGACCGTCGGCGTCCGCGTCGCCGAGGAACTCGGCGTCGGCCGTCTCGCCTGTGCCTCGACGGGCAACACCTCCGCGGCGCTCGCGGCCTACGGCGCGCGTGCGGCCCTCGAAACGCTCGTGTTGCTTCCGGCCGGCAAGGTCGCGGCGGGCAAAATCGCACAGGCGAGCCTCCACGGCGCGCGCATCCTCGAAGTCGACGGCAACTTCGATTCGTGTCTCGACATCGTCCAGGACCTCGCCGACCGCGGGGAGGCCTACCTCCTCAACTCGCTGAACCCCTTCCGGCTGGAGGGCCAGAAGACCATCGGCTTCGAAATCTTAGAGGAGTTCCACGCCGACTACGGCCGGTTCCCGGACCGCATCGTTCTCCCGGTCGGCAACGCCGGCAACACCGCCGCCCTTTATAAGTGCTTCCGGGAGATGGTCGCGGCGGGCGAACTCGACGAGGACGAGGTGCCCAAACTCACCGGCGTGCAGGCCGAGGGCGCCGCCCCGATGGTCGAGGCCATCGCGGAGGGCAACGAGGACACCCGCCGCTGGGAGGACGTCGAGACCATCGCGACCGCCATCCGCATCGGCAATCCCGTCAACGCGCCGAAGGCCCTGCCCGGCATCAGCGAGACGGGCGGCACGGCCGTCGCCGTCTCCGACGAGGAGATAACCGACGCCCAGCGCACGCTGGCCGGCGAAGGCGTCGGCGTCGAACCCGCTTCCGCCGCCTCGGTTGCGGGCCTCCGGAAACTCCGGGATGAGGGCGTCGTCGGCGACGACGAGGACGTGGTCTGTCTGACCACGGGCCACCTGCTGAAGGACCCCGACGCCGCCGCGAAGGCCGGCGCGGACCCCGAACCCGTCGCAAACGACACCGAGGCCGTGCTGGAACACCTCGCCGAAGAATAGGCGGCTACTCCTCGTTTTCGTTCGCGCCGTCGCTTTCGTCGTCGGGCGGTCTCTCCCGCTCGTTTCCGCCCTCCTTGCTCGGCCACGTCACGCCGCCGAGGAAGGGCACGCCCGTCTTCTGGGCGGCCCGCGAAATCATGTGCGCGCCGGTCGGCACCGTCAGAAAGAGGAAGACGATGCCGACGAGCGAGGTCAGGCCGGCCCCGCCCGGCCCGAAGTGGACGAACCCGGCGAAGAAGACGGCGGCCGTCCCCAGCGTCGTGGGCTTGCTCGTCGCGTGCATCCGGTTGTAGACGTTCGGAAAGCGCAGCAGGCCGACGGTCCCGACGGTGAGGAAGAAGACGCCGACGACGGCGAGGGCGGCGGTCGTCAGGGACCGCACGGCTTCGAGTTCGACCATCGCTATCGGCCTCCCGTGTGTCGGTTCGTCGCCAGTATCGAGTGGATTCGTGCCTGCATGGTTACTCCCGTCGGGTGATGATGTCGCCTTCGGTGACGTACTTCGCGACCGTGACCGTCGAGAGGAAGCCGATGATGGCCAACACGAGGCTGACGGTCACGAAGAGGCCGCGGTCGGTCTTCAGCGCGAAGAGGACGGCGATGGCGACCACGTTCGTCGCGATGGCGTCCAGCGCGACGACGCGGTCCGGTACCGTCGGCCCGCGGATGACCCGATAGCCACACAGCAGACACAGCGCCGCGGTCACGACGATGGCGGCGTCGATGACGTCGGCGGCGAGGGCTTCACTCATCGGTGGCCTCCTCCTCGCCCCGGTTGGCGAGGTGTTCCATCGGGTCGGCGGCGTTTTTCGGCTCCGGTGGGTAATCAGGCGGGTGGACCCGTATCTCCGGGGCCTCGTCGCCGGGGGCGAGCGGTTCGTCGAAGATGCGGAGCGCGTAATCCTCCCAGTCGCGTATCGGCTCGACGACGGCGTCGACGTCCCGACCGTCGATGACGTGGACGTAGAGGGCGTTCTCGTCGGGGTCGTGGTCCATCGTTACCGTCCCCGGCGTCAGCGTGATGCTGTTGGCGATGGTGGTCACGCCGAGGGCCGTCTCGACCCGCAGGGGGATGAGGATGACCTGCGGTTCGATGGCCGACCACGGGACGAGCGTCCGGTAGGCGACGTCGACGTTCGCGACGACGATCTCCTTGCTGAAGGCGAGGATGTAGAAGAGGACGTACGGGACGATAGTGACCGTTCGCGCGAGGTCGACCTCCTCCTCGTAGAGCCGCCGGAAGACGTAGGCGACGGGCATGCCGACCGCGAGGCCGAACAGGAAGCTCCCGGCCAACCCTCGCGGCGTCAGCGCCGCGCCGCGAACGAACATCCACAGGATGCCGAACAGCACCCCGGCGACCAGCCAGCGTCGGGTCGTGATGCTCATGTCGTGTCACCTCCGGGCGCGACCGCATCGACGTAGGCCTCCGTGTCGAGTGCCGCCTCCGCGGCGGCGTCGGCGAACGTGTAGACCGGTTCGAAGCCGACGCCGACGAGGACGACGAGCGCGGCGAGCGTCGCCACGACGGCGACCAGTCGCCGGTCGACGGGGTCGGTCTCGACGGCTTCGGTCGGCGTCCCCCAGAAACACTCGGTCCAGGCCCGCGTCGAGTAGACGAGCGTCAGGAACGCGCCCGCCAGCAGGACGGCCAGCAGGCCGACCGAGGCGACCGTCGGGGCCGCCGCCAACCGGACGACCGCCGCCTCGAAGACGACGAACTTGCCGAAGAAGCCGACCAGCGGCGGGACGCCGATAAGCGAGAGGCCGGCGACGAAGAAGGTCGCCGCGAATAGCGAGGAACGCTCGGCGAGGCCGCCGAGGTCCGCGATTCTCGTCGTCCCTGCCGTATCGCGGATGACCGCCGCCGAGAAGAAGAGCAGGCTCTTGGTGAGGGCGTGATGCAGCGCGTAGATTAGCGCGGCCACGATAGCGAGGTGTCGGAGGGAGTCGCTGACCGTCGCGGCGGCGACGGCGACGGGCGCGGCGATGAAGCCGACCTGCCCGATGCTGGAGTAGGCAAGGAGACCGTCGAGGTGGCTCCGACTGACCGCGCCGAGGCCGCCGACGAGGACGCTGGCGGCGGCCATGACCAGCAGAACGGGCGCGAGGAAGGCAAGCGGCGAGTCGCCGCCGAAGAAGGGCGTGGACAACGAGGCGTCCGCGAAGACGGTGAAGTACAGGCGGATGATGGCGTAGATGCCGACCTTCTTGGTCACGCCCGCGAGCATGGCCGCGATGGGTAGCGGCGCCGCGCGATACGCCGAGGGAACCCAGAACTGGAAGGGGACGAGGCCGGCCTTCAGCGCGAAGGTGGCGAGGACGAGCGCCGAGAAGCCGACGACCGGCGCCGTTTCGATTCCGGTGGGGTCGGCCAGCACGACGGCCATGTCGGCCATGTTGAGCGTGCCGACGGTCGCGTAGAGGCCGCCGACCGACAGCAGCATGAATATCCCGCCGAGGACGTTCAACACGACGTAGCGGGTCGCCGCCGCGGTGTGCTGGGCGTCGCCGTAGAAGGCGACGAAGACGTAACTCGCCATCAGCATCGTCTCGAACCACACGAAGAGGTTGAAGAGGTCGCCGGTGAGGAAGGCACCGGTGACGCCCACGAGCAGGAAGCCGAAAAGCGGGTGGTAGTAGACCTGCTGGTTTCGGGGGTCGATGAAGCGCACCGAGACGACGGCGGCAAACAGCGTCACTACGGCGGTCATCGACAGCATGAACGCCGACAGCGCGTCGACGACCAGCGTGATGCCGAAGGGGGCCGGCCAGCCGCCGATCTGATAGGCGACGGCGCCGGTCGCCTCGGGCGCGAAGACCGTCCGATAGGCCAACAGGCCGACGACGGCGGCGTAGACGGCCGCCCCGAGGACGGTCGCCCCGCGCTGGAGGCGGGCCCGTCCCCGAAGCAGGAGCGTTCCGGCGGCCATGCCGAAGGCGACGAGCATCGGTGCGACGACGAGGTCCGCCATCTATGCCCACTCCCTGAGGTCCATGCTCTCGTTCTCCTGATAGGCGCGATACGACAGCACCAGCGCGAAGGCGGTCATGCCGAAACTGATGACGATGGCCGTCAGCACGAGCGCCTGCACCAGCGGGTCGGCGGTCGTCGGGAACGGCGCGTGGTGGGCCTCGAGGACGGGCACGGTGTCGGCGGTCCCCTCCCGGATTCCGCCCATCGTGATGAGGTAGACGTTCGCCGCCTGCGAGACCACGGCGACGCCCCAGACGACGTGGACGATGTCGTCTCTGAGCAGCAGGAAGGTCCCGAGGGCGAACAGCGCGCCGACCGCCGCCGCGATGCCGACGGTCATTCGGCACCCACCACCGAGAAGATAGCCAGCAGGCCCCCGACGACGACACAGAAGATGCCGATATCGAAGACCAGCGCCGAGGCGAGTTCGACCTCGCCGTACAGCGGCACGTCGTGGACGTAGGTGTACGTCTGGGTGAGGAACGGTTCGCCGAACAGCATCGGGACGACGCCGCTGGCGACGGCCACGAGCAGGCCGAAGACGAACAGGCGGCGGTAGGCTCGAACGGTTCGGTGTTCGAGGATGCCGATGCCGGGGTCGACCTCGCGGTCGAGGACGCCGACCTCCAGATAATCGAGGCCGTAGGCGACGTAGACCAGCGCGAAGGCCGCCACCGTCAGGACGCCGCCGATGAAGCCGCCGCCGGGGGCGTTGTGACCCTGCAGGAACAGCGAGAGGGCGACGACTAGCACGATGGGGACGACCACCCGCGCCGTCGTCCGCATGATGGTCGTCGTCATTGGGTCTCACCCCGGTCGCGCATCTCCAGCAGTACCAGTACCGACAGCGCCGCCAGCAGGACGACGGCGGATTCCCCGAGGGTATCGAAGGCTCGGAAGTCGGTCAGGATGACGTTGACGACGTTCGACCCGCCGCCTTCGGGGACCGCGTTGTCGACGTAGTACCGACTCGTCTCGGTCAGTGCGGGGTCGGGACTCGCGATGAGTACCGAGACGAAGGCGGTCACGCCGACCAGTACCGAGAGGGCGATGTCCCTGACGGCGACGCTCGCCCGCAACTCGGAGTAGAAGGCGGGCAACTCCTCGATGACCAGCAGGAAGACCAAAAGGAGGAGCGTCTCGACGACCAGTTGCGTCAGCGCGAGGTCCGGCCCGCTGGCGAGGACGTAGAAGACGGCGACCATGAACCCGAGGATGCCGAGCGTCAGCACGCCCGCGACGTGGGAGGGTGCGATGGTCACCGCCAGCGCGGCGACGACGGCGACCGCCAACACGAGCAATAGCGCGGCCGGCGCCCGGGGGCCGGGCAGCGAGGGCTGGACGGCCGCGGTCCAGTAGCCGAACAGCGTCAGGCCGCAGGCCGTCGCGAGCGCCCACGTCACGTAGGTCCGCAGCAGACCGTTGTGGACGACGGCATCGAGTCGCGAACTCGCGGTATCGAGGCCCTCCAGCAGGTCGGCATACAGCGCCGCGGGTTCCAGCAGGGTCGCGCCTGATTCGACGCGGGCGATGGCCGCCCGAATCCGCTCCGAGAAGGGATACGCCCCGCCCCCGACGGCCAGCGCGAGGACGCTCATGAGGACCGGCCCCGAAAGCGAGGTCGGGATGCCGGCGTGGATATCGACCGGTTCGAGCGTCGTCGCGCTCGCGGCGTCGTTGACGATGAAATCGAGAGCCGTGCCGGGTGCGACGCTGACGACGGCCGCCGCGACCGCGAGGACGGCGGGCGGCGCCACCAGCAGGACCGAGGGCCGGTGGGCGACCGCCGCGGTCTCGGGCCGGTCGCCGAAGAAGATGCTCAAAAACCGCAGCGAGTAGAGGACGGTGAAGACGCTGGCGAAGACGGCGATGGCCGGGTAGAGCCACGCGAGACCGCCCGCGGCGACCGCCGTCTCCCACGCCGCTTCGAAGAGTATCTCCTTGGAGTAGAAGCCGTTGAACGGCGGGACGCCGGCCATGCTCAGGCCGGTGACGACGGCGATGGCGGCGGTGACCGGCAACTCGCTTCGGAGGCCGCCCAACTCGTCCAGCCGTCGGGTGCCGGCCTCGTGGGCGACGACGCCGGCGACGAGGAAGAGCGCGGCCTTGAACAGGGCGTGGTTCAGCAGGTGGAAGGCGCCCGCCTCCGCGCCGTAGTGGGTCGAGAAACCGAACCCGGCGACCATCAACCCGAGGTGGCTGGCCGTCGAGTAGGCCAGCAGTTCCTTGATGTCGGTGGCGACGACGGCGAGGACGGCGCCGACGGTCATCGTCAGGAGGCCGACGGCCGCCAGCAGTAGGGTCCACTCCTCACCGATGAACAGCGGGCGGGTCCGGCCGAGGACGTAGACGCCGACCTTGACCATCGTCGCCGAGTGGAGGAACGCGGAGACGGGCGTCGGCGCGACCATCGCGTTGGGCAACCAGAAGTGGAACGGGACCTGCGCGGATTTGGCGCCCGCGGCGACCGCGAAAAGGACCATCGCCGGCACGAAGAGGCCGGCCTCGGTCAGTTCCGCGCGCATCGCCTCGCGTTCGGCGAGCATCACCGCGAGGTTGAAGGTGCGGCCGCCGAGTGCCGGCCCGCTGGCGACCGAAAGCACGAGCAGTCCGGCCAGCAGACACAACCCCCCGCCGACGGTCACGAGCATCGCCATCCGGGCGGAGTACAGCGAGGTCTCGTCGTCGGTGTGGTAGCCGATGAGGACGAACGAGCAGACGCTCGTCAACTCCCAGAACAGAAAGAGGGCGACGAGGTCAGACGCGAAGGCGACGCCGAGAATCGACCCGAGAAAGGCCGACAGCGCCATATAAAAGCGGCCGAGGTTCGGCTTGCCGTGCATGTAGCGGCCGGCGTAGGTGAAGATGAGGACGCCGATACCGCTGGCGAGGAGGGCAAAGAGCAGCGCCCACCCGTCGACGTAGAACCCAAGCGAGATGTCCCGCGAAGGCACCCACGACACCGCGACGCTTCCCTGCCGGCCGTGTTGGGAGGCGACCAGAGCGAAGGCGATGGCGGCGGCTCCGGCCCCGACGTAGCCGGCGGCGTCGCCGACGAACCGGTATATAAGCGGCATCGCCGCGGCCGCGACGAAGGGCAGGAGAACTGCCGCGAGAACGGCCGGGAGCTGCGGGTCCATCAGTTGTTCGTCACCACTCGCGGCGGGGTTAAATTAGTACGCTTCCGCAGTCCGGCGGTTGCGTCCGGCCGGCAGCGGCCGATGCTCAGACCGGCCGGGCCTCGCGCTCCTCGTCGGCCGTCTCCGCTTCGAGTTCGTCCAGTCGAAGGTCGTGGACGGACTCGCCCTCGGGGACGTCGAGGGCGTAGGTGCCGAAGGCGCTGGCGAGGGTGACCGTCGCCGCCGCGTCGCTTTCGGCCCGGACGGTAATCTCGTCGTCGGGGTCCAGTCCCGCCTCCTCGACCCAGACGGTGGCCGACTCGACGCCGTCCAGTTCGATTTCGAGGGCGTTCTCGGGCGGCCGTCGAGCGTCGATAGGTGGGGTCTCCCACTGGACGCCGCGGGCGAAGTGGGGCCGCGGCTCCGTCCCGAGGTTCCGGAACGTGCCGACCTCCGGCGGCGCGTAGCCGTCGGCCAGCGAGGTGGCATCGACGAGGCCGGAGCGTTCGCCCTCGCGAGTGACGATGTCCGACACCCAGTAGGCGCCGTCGTGGACGAGGCCGACCTCGGGGTGGTCCAACTCCGGCATCTGCCGGTAGGTGACCCGGCGCGGGTTGCGGATGACCTTCCCGCTTTCGATGAACTCGGGGATGCCGTCCCAGCGGTCGTGGTGGCCCAACGAGAGGTGGGTGTCGGCCGGGAAGACGTTGAACTGGTAGCGGTAACCGTGGTTCTTGAGGCGACGGGCGTAGTTGTCCGGCGAGAGGACCGGGACCAGCGGGTCGCCGACGCTGTTCCACAGCAGCATCGGGACGTGCCGGAGGTTGTCGGCGATGTCCAAGGCGCTCTCGGGGTCTTCGGTGAACAGGTTGAGGAACTCGCCGCCGCCCTCGCCGCCGAAGAGGCCGTTGGTCAGGCGGGCGGGCGATTTCAGCCAGCCGTCGGTGACTGCCTCGATGGGGTCCTCGGAGGGCGGGCCGACCACGGAGAAGCCGCGGCCGAAGAGGTCCGGACACTGGGCGGCGAGCATGCAGGTACCGAACCCGCCCATCGAGTAGCCGCCGATGGTGACCCGCGAGCGGTCGATGTCGAAGCGGGTCTCGAGGTCGCGCCACGCCTCGAAGATGTCGAGTTCGGCCTCCCGCTTGTACCAGCGGCCGGGGCCGCGGGCCTGCGGCATCACGATGATGGCGCCGGTCTCCTCGGCCAGCGACTTCAGGAGATTGGGCGTGTAGACGGCATACTGCGTGTACGAGCAACTCAGCGAGTGAAGCAGGAGGATGAGCGGTGCCGGTTCTTCGAGGTCCTCGGGGAGGTAGACGTTGTACGGCTGGATGCGCCCCTCGAGGATGTCGTGGTCGACGTCGACGCCCTCGCCGAGGTAGTACCGGGAGGGGTACATGAACGAGCAGACGCCGGAGTCGGGCGTGTTCCGCTCCTCGACGCCCTCGCGGAGCTTTTCGAAGTCGATGTCGGCGCCGAACCCGGAGATGTCGCGTTCGGCCAGCGCCATCGCCTGTGCGTGCTCCCGCCAGTTGCCCTCGCCGAGGACGCGCGGCGAGCGGTCGAGGAACAGGTCCAGCAGGTTGTGGCCGAGGCCGGTGACGTCGACGAGGTCGAACAACCCCCGGCCGATGTCGACGGGACCGAGGTTCCGCCGGTAGGGCTCGTCGAAGCGGAAGCCGACGTTGAAGACCGGGGGCAGGTCGTCGCCCTTGCGGACGCCGCCGGGGGTCTCCTCGTCGGGGTCGACCGCGACCTGCTTGAACTCGCCGGCCGCTGCGTCCCAGAGACCGACGACGAGGTAGTGGCGCCACGTCTCGCCGTCCGGGTCCAGCGGCACCTCGACCTCTATCTGCCGCCGTCGCACGTCGACGTCGAGGCGGTCCGCATCGAGTGGGTAGCCGTCGAGTTCGGCGCCGGTACCCCAGGTGACGAGGCGGTGGTCGACTGGGGCGCCCAACTCGCCGAGGCCGTAGCCCCAGTCCGTGTGCCGGTCCGACGAGCGCGTCATGCTCGGGTCGGCTTTAGTGTCGATGCCGACGGCGACGGCGGCGGCGTCGGGTTCGAGCATCGTGTTGAGGGTGATGCGGTAGGCGATGCCGTCGTCGGTCGGTCGGGCGCGAAACTCCAGCAGGTCGGCGGCGTTGTACCCGTAGGTCTCGGGGTCGTTCGGATAGTGGTAATCGCCGGTCGATTGGGAGAGCACGCCCCCCAGCGAGGCCGAATCCGCCGGGGAGCCGCCGACCCACGAGCGGGCGTCGGCGCCGTGGTCGTCGTAGACGTAGTCCTGATAGAGATATTCGCCGTCGGCGTAGGCGTCACAGCCGGCGACCATCAGGGGGTCCGCCACCCAACCCGGGCCGTTCTCCAGCTGTGGCGGGGTCGGGTTGGCCCCGTACAGCGCGTCCGGCCCCGGACGGGGCGGGGAGGTGGGATGGTCCACCGTCCCCACCTCCCGGTCGCTCTGCTCCTGAGACATGGGTGCACACACGCCACCGAGGCGGAAACGTGTTATCCCTACGAAACAGGGGTGGTTTATATACGGTTGGCCCCTGCGTGCCGTCGATATTATAAATCGGTGGCTCCCTGCTGTCACCACGGTATCCGACGGCTACAGTTCCGAACGGTGTAGCAGGGGAAACACCCCGCCCTGTCCCCGACTCCGCTCGTCGACCGTATCGACGAACGCTCGGACGTTGCTCAGGAGGTCGTCGTAGTCGTCGTACTCGTACTCCTGAACGCCGTATGCTGGGGCCGCCTCCTCGACGGTCGCACTGGAGACGTTCGACCGATAGACCCGAAACCGACCCCGTGGCTTCAGCGGCCGCTTCGTTCCCCGCTTCCGAAGGCCGCATTCGCCCAGAACACCCGTGACCTCGCTCGCAACGCCCGTGTTCACCCCCGACTCGTCGAAGCGCTGGACTCCTGTTAGGACCCCGCGGTTCCGCTCGGCCTATGTGAGCGGGCCGACCGTCACCGTCGATTCACCGCGGTCGACGGTGACGTCGCGGGCGCCGAACGACCCCCGAAGCGTCAGCGTCGCCGCCGTGTCGGCCTCGGCCTCGATGGTGAGTTCCACCTCGGGGTCGAGGCCTGCAGCCTCTATCCATAGCGTCGCCGACTCGACGCCCTCCAGCGACAACTCAAGGGCGTTTGCGGGACCACGCTCGGTCTCGGCGCCGTGGCCGTCCCACTCGACGCCGCGGGCGGTGTAGGGCAGCGGCTTCGTGCCCGTCGCGCTGAACGTCTCGGCGTCGGGGTCGGCGTAGCCGTCGGCTAACGACGTGGCGTCGACGAGGGCGCTGCCGTGGCCGGCTTTCGCCTCGATGTCGGTCACCCAGTGGGCGCCGTCGTGGCGGATATCGAGGTCCGGGTAGTCGAACTCGGGGACGTACCGGAAGGTGACCCGTTTCGGGAACGCCGGCTGGTCGGTCTCGGCGAGGTACTCGGGCCCGCGCTCCCAGTAGTCCTGAATGGCGATGAGGAAGTGGTCCGCGGTCGGGAACACGTCGATTTCGTGGCGATAGCCGTGCGAGCGGAGCCGGTTGGCGTAGTTCGCGGGCCCCAAAAGTGGCACCAAGGCGTCGGTGCCGCCGTGCCACAGCAGCATCGGGACGTGCCGGAGGTTCTCCGTCAGGCGGAGGGCGTTCTCCGGCTGTTCGGTAAACACCGAGAGGAGGCGCCCGCCGCCCTCGCCGCCGAAGAGGTCCTGCATCAGAAGTGAGGGCGTCGCCAGCAGGTTGCCGGTCGGTCCTTCGAGTGGGTCCTCGGCGGGCGGGCCGACCACCGCGAAACAGCGCCCGAAGCAGTCCGGATGCTTCGTCGCCATGATGGTCGCGCCGAACCCGCCCATCGAGTAGCCCGCAACCGACACCTGCGAGCGGTCGATATCGACCCGGCGTTCGAGGTCGCGCCACGCCTCGAAGACGTCCAGTTCCGCGCGGCGCTTGTACCAGATACCCGGCCCCCGCGTCTGGGGCATGAAGACGACGCCGCCGGTCGCCTCGGCCAGCGCCTCAACGTAGCCCGGCATCCACACCCGATACTGGGTGTAGCAGTTGCCCAGCGAGTGCAGCGCCGTCACCATCGGCACCGGCTCGTCGGCCTCGATATCCTCCGGAATGTAGGCCCCGTAGGGCTGGATTCGGCCCTTTAGGACGTTGGCGTGGGGGTCGACACCCGCCCCGAAGTCGTGCCGAGAGGGGTAGAGATACGAGACGAAGCCCGACTCGGGGACGTTCCGCTCGGTGGTTCCTTCCCGCAACGTCGCGAAGTCGATGTCGGCGCCGAACTCGGAGATGTCCCGCTCGGCCAGCGCCTGGGCCTGTCGGTGTTCGCGCCAGTTGCCCACCCCGAGGACGCGGGGGATTCCCGCCACGTCGCTGAGCGGCCACAGCTCTTCGAGGTCCGAGACGAGGTCCGACACCGCCGTCGTTCCGAACGGGGCGAGGGGGTTGCCCAGCGGGTTCAGCAGGTCCAGCGGGTCCTCGAAGTCCTCGGCGACGTTGGCCGCCGCACCGAGTCGCTGGAGCGTCTCGAAGGGGCTCTCGAGTTCTTCGAGCAGTTCCCGTGGCGTGTTCGCCACCACCGTCGCCACCCGGGGTACAAGCGTCTCGAGGTCGACGTTCCGCGCCATCGGTTCCTGCTCGTCGAAGCGGAAGCCGACGTTGAATATCGGCGGCGCATCGAGGCCGCGCTTCCGGCCGCCCGGCACCGATTCGTCGGCGTCGGCCGCGACCTCCTGAAACCGCTCGCCGTCGGCGTCCCAGAGGCCGACGGCGACGTAGTGGCGCCACGTCTCGTCGGCGGGGTCCAGCGGCACCTCGATTTCTATCTGGTTGCGCCGGACGTCGACGTCGAGGCGGTCGTCGTCGAGCGGGTGGCCGTCGAGTTCGGCGCCGGTGCCCCAGGTGACGAGGCGGTGGTCGACGGGGGCACCCAACTCGCCGAGACCGTAGCCCCAGTCGGTCCGGCGGTCGTCACCGTCGTCGCTTCCCGTCGCCTCGGGGTCGGCTTCGGTGTCGATGCCGATTGCGACGGCGGCGGCGTCGGGTTCGAGCATCGTGTTGAGGGTGATGCGGTAGGCGATGCCGTCGTCGGTCGGTCGGGCGCGAAACTCCAGCAAATCCGCCGCGTTGTATCCGTACGAATCGGGGTCTGAAGGGTAGCGGTAGTCCCCGGTCGCTCGACAGTAGAACCCGCCCATCGTGTTGCCCTCGGGCGGTTGGTCGAACACCGACCGCGTGTCGGCGCCGTGGTCGTCGTAGACGTAGTCCTGATAGAGATACTCGCCGTCGACGTAGGCGTCACACCCGGAGACGAGCAGCGGGTCGGCGTCCCAGCCGAACCCGTTTTCCAACTGTGGCGGCGTCGGGTTCGGACCGTACAGCGCGTCGGGGCCGGGCCGCGGCAACGAGGGCCCACGCTCCCCGCGTCCGGTCGACTCGTCGCTCATTGCCGGCGGTTTGGAGTCGACTGCGAAAGGCGTTCCGCCGGCTATGGGACGGTCTTTTTAACTCGAACACCGTGTTACCTCCCCACACAGCTAGTCGATAACGGGGGTCTCACCCCGATGTCTGACGTATCGATGACCGATGTTCGACTGAACTTTTTAAGTACAGATATCCAACCGGTAGTATGGCCAGCGCATCGTCCGAACCCGTCGAGCCGGGTGTCGAGGGGAGCCGAGTCGTCGAACTGCGCGCCCGACTGGAACACAGCGAGCGCCGCCGCGAAGCCGCCGAGGAGTGGGCCGAGTTCCTCGAAGCCGAACTCGAAGCCCGAGACGCCGAACTCGCCGCCAAGGAACGCAAACTCAACGACATCATCGAACAGTACGAACGCCAACTGGAAGCGGCCACCGAACCCGAAGAGAGACCGGGCCTGTTCGGCCGCCTCTTCGGCTGGCTCGCATAACGACCCGCGGTCCGGCTTCCCCACCCTGTCGACGGCCCTTCTCGCGACTCCGTGAACTGCCGGTCCTTGCTGAAGCCGAAACGGCTCCGACGACCCCGTCAGTCGCCGTTCAGGCTGATGTACTTCGTCTCGATGATGCGGCTGTCGGCTTCGAGTTTCTCGCGGGCCTCGTCGGGCACTTCCTGGTCGACGTTGTAGACCGTCAGCGCCTCGCCGCCGTCGGTTTCGCGGGCGTTGAACATGCCGGCGATGTTGACGCCGAACTCGCCCATCACCGACCCGATGTGGCCGATGACGCCGGGTTCGTCGGTGTTGCGCGTGATCATCATCTTGCCGCCGGGGATGGCGTCGACGCGGTAACCGTCGACGCGGACGATACGGGCGTCGTCCTCGGCGAAGAGCGTCCCGCAGACCGCGATCTCCCGCTCGCCGTCGCCGACGGTGACGGTGACGAGGCTCTGGAAGTCCTCGGCCTGCCGGCGCTTGGTCTCGCTGACCTCGATGCCGCGCTCCTCGGCGATTTGCGGCGCGTTGACGGCGTTGACCTGCCACTCCAGCGGCTGGAAGACGCCCTTGAGGGCCGAGGCGGTGAGGAGGTCGACGTCCTCCTCGGCGATGTCGCCCTCGTAACTGACCTGAACGGTCTCCAGTCGGCTATCGAGCAACTGGACGGCGATCTTGCCGGCCGTCTCCGCGAGGCTGATGTACGGTTCGATGCGCGGGAACGCCGACTCGTCGACCGAGGGGGCGTTCAGTGCGTTGATGACGGGTTCGCCGTTGAACGCCGCGACGACCTGTTCGGCCGTCGAGGTGGCGACGTTCTCTTGGGCGGCCTCCGTCGAGGCGCCGAGATGCGGCGTGACGATGACGTCGTCGACGCCGAGCAGGGGGCTGTCGACCGGGAGCGGCTCCTCGGCGAAGACGTCGAGTGCGGCGCCGGCGAGGATGCCGTCCTCGACGGCCGCCGCGAGAGCCTCCTCGTCGACGATGCCGCCGCGGGCGCAGTTGACCAGATAGCCGCCCTCCATCTGGGCGAGTTCCGCCTCGCCGATCATGTTCTCCGTCTCGGGCGTCAGCGGCGTGTGGATGGTCAGCACGTCGGCGGCGTCGAGCACGTCGTCGAGTTCGGCGAGTTCGGCGCCGAGCTGTTCGGCCCGCTCCTCGCTGATGTAGGGGTCGTAGGCGACCAGGTCCATCCCCAGCGAGTCGAGTTTCTTGGCGACCTCCTGGCCGACGCGGCCGAGGCCAACGACGCCGAGGGTCTTGCCGTTGAGCTCCGTGCCGAGGAACTCGCCTTTGGCCCATTCGCCCTCGACGAGGCGGATGTGGGCCTGCGGAATCGAGCGGGCGGTCGCGAACGTCATCGCGACCGTGTGCTCGGCGGCGGCGCGAACGTTGCCCTCGGGGGCGTTGGCGACGATGACGCCCTCGTCGGTGGCGGCGTCGATGTCGATGTTGTCGACGCCGATGCCGGCGCGGCCGACGATGACGAGGTCCTCGGCGGCCTCCAGCACCTCGCGGGTGACCTCAGTGCCCGAGCGGACGATGAGCGCGTTGGCGTCCGCGACGGCGTCGAGGAGGTCCTGCCCCTCCGCCTCGTAGTTCGTGACGACTTCGTGGCCCGCCTCGCGCAACACGTCGAGGCCGGCATCCGCAATCGGATCCGTGACGAGTACCTTCATGGACGTATCGTCCCGCCCGTCAGGGATAACGCTTTCCTCATCGCCGCGTTTTGCTGGCGTCGAAACCCGGTATTATATACATAAATGTGGGTATTCTATACGGATTTGTTCTCATGATACACATATAAGTGCGGTTGTACCGCCGTTCGACGCGCCGGGCCGGCAATCGCGGCACGACCCCCGGCGCGACGACCGGCCTCGGCTTGGAGGCGCTGGCGTCTTGAAGCGCCGCAGCACCCCGGCGATGGCTATATGTACGCATCCCCGCCATCGTCTGTGAACCCGTGCCGCCCTCCGGTGGTCCCCAATGAAACTGGACGCCCTCGCCGAGGCCATCGTCGTCGGCGAGCATCGCCGCAAAGTCATCGCTATCGTGCTCGCGGCGGTGTTCGTGCTCGGTCTCGGGCTGCCGGGGCTGGTCGTCGACACGACGCTGGAGGAGTTCCGCGGCGGCACGCCCGAACACGAGGCCAACGCCTACATCGAGAACAATCTCAGCGGGCAGGCACCCAACTCGACGGGTGCGTTCGTCGTGATACGCGACGACGAGAACGTCCTCACCAAGGAGCGGTACGCCCAGCAGTTGCGCGCCCAGCAGCGGCTCCTGAACGACCCCGTCGTCTCCGAGACGCTCGTCGACGACCAGCCGCCGCTGGGCATCGCCAACGTCGTCGCCATCATCGCCATCGAACGCGAGAAGGGCGTCCCGCCCGAGGAGATAACCGTCGAACCGCGGCCGCCCCTCGACGAGCAAACCGAGGCCATCGAGGGGCTGTCGCCGGTCGAAACGGAGCTGTACACCGCCTACGCCGTCGGCCTCGTGATGGACGACGTCGACCACACGTGGCCGGAGGGCGGCCCCTTCGCGACCGTGCCGACCAGCTACGAGGGCAACGGCAAGACTGCCGAATCGACGGCCATCGTCGTCTCCCACGAGGAGTCGACGTCGCCCGAAGAACTCGCCGACGCCCAGACCCGGATGGCCGATATCGTCGACGAGGAAGTCGAGGGCGAGGCCATCGTCCTCGGCGACGGTGTCATCGACGACGAACTCCGGCGCTCGTCGTTCGACAGCCTCGGCATCGTCGGCCCGCTGGCGTTCCTCTTCGTCCTCGTCGTCCTGCTGTTCGCCTACCGCGACCTCTACGACGTGCTGCTCGGTCTCTTCGGGGTCGGCTGTGTCCTCGTGTGGACGCTCGGCTTCATGGGACTGGCCGGCATCACGTTCAACCAGCTGTTCGTCGCCGTCCCCGTATTGTTGATGGGGCTGTCCATCGATTACGCCATCCACGCCGTGATGCGGTATCGGGAGGCCCGGCCGCCGGAGGAGGGCGGCTTCCAGTTCGGCGACGCCGACGGCCGTCGGTCGGTCCGCGGGGCGATGGCGACGGCCCTCGGCGGCGTTGCGGCCGCCTTCGCCCTCGTGACGGTGACGACCGCGACCGGCTTCCTCTCGAACCTCGTCAGCGAGGTGCCGCCAATCCGACGGTTCGGCCTCGTCAGCGCCGTCGGCATCACCGGCGCCTTCGTCGTCTTCGCGTTCCTTCTACCCGCCCTCAAGGTCGAACTCGACGAGTGGCTCGAAGCCCGCGGCACGGACCGCCGCCTCCGCGCCTTCGGCACCGAGGGCGGCCGCCTCTCCCGCTTTCTCGCCGCTCCCGTCGCCGCCGCACGCGTCTCGCCGAAGGGCGTGCTCGCGGCCGCCGTGGTCGTCACGCTCGTGGCCGGCGCCGGCGCCGCGACGGTCGATACGACCTTCGAACAGGAGGACCTGCTCGTCGAGGAGGTGCCCGACTGGCAGCAGGAACTCGGCCCCCTCGCGCCCGGCAACTACACCGTACAGGACAACATCGCCTTCGTCAACAACGAGACCTACGTCTACGACGGCACGACGGCCCAGATTCTCGTCCGGGGCGACATCACACGGGACGACACGCTCGAACGGGTACAGCGGGCTTCCGACAGGGCCAACGGGACCAACGTCGTCCTCGTGATGCCCGACAACGAACCGGGGACCCGAAGTCCCGTGCGCGTGATGGAGAACCTCGCGGAGGACGACGAGTCCTTCGCCGAGACCTTCGAGGCGGCCGACACCGACGGCGACGGCGTCCCCGACCGGAACATCGAGGGCGTCTACGACGCCTTCTACGAGGCCGCACCCGACGGGGCCGAAAACTGGGTGCAGCGCGAGGACGGAGAGTACGTCGCGCTCCGTCTGGTCGTCCCAGTCGACGGCACCGCCGGCGAGGCGAAAATCGCCGACGAGATCCGGCCCGTCGCCGAGCCGGTCGACGGTGACGGCCTCGACGCCACCGCGACCGGCCAACCGGTGATGAACCAGGCCGTCGCTGAAGGGCTGCTGTCGACAGTCATCGACAGCCTCGCTATCACGCTCGTCGTCGTTCTCGGCGTCCTCGCGGCCGTCTATCGCCGACTGGAGGGCTACGCCAGCCTCGGGGTGGTCACCATCACGCCCGTCCTGCTGGCGGTGGTCTGGATTACCGGCTCGATGGCCGCCCTCGGTATCCCGTTCAACGTCATGACCGCGCTCATCACGAGTTTCACCATCGGGCTCGGCGTCGACTACTCCATCCACGTCGTCGAACGCTACGTCTCCGAGTTGAACGCCGAGGTCGGCACGGAGACGGCGCTCGAACGCGCCGTCTTCGGCACCGGCGGCGCCCTGCTGGGGTCGACCGCCTCCACTGCCGGCGGCATCGCCATCCTCGGACTCGCGTTGCTCGTCCCGCTCCAGCAGTTCGGTATCATCACCGCCCTCACCATCGTCTACGCCTTCATCGGGAGCGTCGTCGTCCTGCCGAGCCTCCTGCTTCTGTGGACCGACTGGGCCGACGCGGACCCGACCGACGTGCCCGAACACGTCGAGCGTCGACGCCAGCGCCGGGGCGTCGAGGGTGACGACTGAGGTGGGGCAGACGCTTTGAGGGTGGCGGCCGAGGACCGCCCATGGCTCTCGACCCCGGACTCACCGTCGCCGGCAGTCTCGCGATACTGTTTCTCATCGGCGCCAGCGCCTTCTTCTCCAGCAGCGAACTCGCCATCTTCTCGCTGGCCCGCCACCGCATCGACGCGCTGTCGACGACGGGCGCGGCCGGCCGAACCCTCGCCCGCCTCCGTGAGGACCCACACAAACTGCTCGTGACGGTCCTCGTGGGGAACAACGTCGCCAACATCGCCGCCGCCAGCATCGCCACCGCGTTGCTCATCCAGGTGCTTCCGCCCGGCGAGGCGGTTCCCGTCGCGACGGTCTTCACCAGCGGGTTCGTCCTCGTCATCGGCGAGATTGCGCCGAAATCCTACGCCGTCTCCAACGCCGAACCGTGGTCCCTCCGGGTCGCCCGTCCCCTCGCTTTCGTCCAGAAACTCATGTCACCGGTGGTCTACCTCTTCGAGATTGCCACCAACGCCGTTACCAGCCTCATCGGCGGCAGCGCGGACTTCGAGACCTACCTCACCCGCGAGGACATCGAGACCATCGTCGTCTCGGGGACCGAAACGGGTGCCATCGCCAGCGAGGAGGGCGCCATGATTCGTGGCGTTCTCGATTTGAGCGAACGGCCTATCCGCGCGGTCATGGTTCCACGGGTCGACATGGTCGCGCTCCCCCGCTCGTCGGACCTCGATACCGTCGTCGAAACCGCTGCCGACAACCACATCACCCGCGTCCCGATATTCGGCGAGAACCGCGACGACATCGTCGGCGTCGCCGACCTCCGGGATGCCATCAACGCCCGCAAGGAGGGTGGCGACCTCTCGGCTATTCTTACCGACCCGCAGTTCGTCCCCCAGTCCAAACCCATCGACGAACTGCTCGCGGAGATGCAGGCCGGGAACCTGCGGATGGTCTTCGTCGTCGACGAGTTCGGGTCGGTCGTCGGGCTGGCGACGCTGGAGGACGTCGTCGAGGAGGTCGTCGGCGAAATCCTCGACCACGGCGAGACGGAACCGGTGCGCGTCCTCGACGAGACCACCGCCGTCGCCCACGGCTGGACCACCGTCGCCTACGTCAACGAGGCGCTGGGGCTGTCGCTGCCCACCGACGCCGACTTCGAGACGCTCGCCGGACTCATCCACGCCCACACCGGCCGACTCCCCGAGGAGGGCGACCGAATCGTGGTCGGCGGCGTCACGCTGACGGTCCTCGATGCGACGAATACGCGCATTCGGCGGGTGCGCGTCGAATGGCAGAAAAGCGACGGATAGCCCTATTCGACCTGCGATTTGAGCCGCGACAGCAGATTCAGCGCCTCCAGCGGCGTCGTTTCGGCGAGGTCGACCGCACGGAGTTCCGCGAGGATATCCGCGGGGAGTTCGCCTCCATCCGTCGAGGCGGGGACTTCGACCATCGTGCCGTCGTCGTCCGCAATCGCCGCTCGCCCCTCGGTTTCGTCGGCCAGCACCGCCTCGGCGCGCTGGACAACCTCGGCTGGGACGCCGGCGGTATTGGCCACCTCGACGCCGTAGGAGGCCTCGGCCGGCCCCTCTCGGAGGTCGTGCTCGAAGTCGACGCCGTCGGGCCGCCGTTCGGCCGAGAAGTGGTAGTTGCGGGCGCGCGGCAACTCGGCCGCGACGTCGGTCAGTTCGTGATGGTGGGTCGCAAAGAGGGTGTAGGCGCCGACCTCGTCGTGGAGGTACTCGGTGGCGGCCTGTGCGATGGCGTAGCCGTCGGTGGTGGAGGTGCCGCGGCCCACCTCGTCGAGGACGACCAGCGAGTTCTCGTCGGCCGACTCCAGAATCGTCGCGAGTTCGGTCATCTCGACCATGAACGTCGAGCGGCCGCCGGCGATGTCGTCGGAGGCGCCGACCCGCGTGAAGACGCGGTCGATGACGGGGAGTTCGGCGCTCCGGGCGGGGACGAAACTCCCCATCTGGGCCATCACGGAAAGCAGGGCGACCTGTCGCATGTAGGTCGATTTGCCGGACATGTTCGGGCCGGTGATGACCGCCATCGACCGCTCGCGCGGGAGGTCCGTCGGGTTCGGGACGAACGCCTCCTCGGTGCGCTCGACGACGGGGTGGCGGCCGCCCTCGATGTCGATTCCCTCGGCGCCCACCTCGGGCCGACAGTAGTCGTACCGGGCGGCCACCGTCGCCAGCGAGCAAAGCGCATCGAGACGGGCGACGGCGCTGGCGGTTCCCTGAATCCGCTCGGTCGCCTCGCCGACCTCCTCGCGGACCTCCTTGAAGAGGTCGTACTCGCGTTCGTCGGCGCGGCCCTCTGCGCGGATGATTTCGTCTTCGCGTTCCTTCAGTTCGGGCGTGTAGAACCGCTCGGAGTTCTTCAGCGTCTGTCGGCGCTGGTAGTCGTCGGGAACCGCGTCGAGATTGGGGTTGGTCACCTCGATGTAGTAGCCGTGGACGGAGTTGTGGCCGACCTTCAGCGAGTCGACGCCCGTCCGCTCGCGTTCCTGTGCTTCGAGGTCGTCGATCCACGCCTTGCCCTCGCGTTCGGTCTGTCTGAGGTCGTCCAGCGTCTCGTCGTAGCCGTCGCGGATGACGCCGCCCTCGGTAATTTCGACGGGCGGCGACTCGACGATGGCGCGGTCGATGAGGTCACGCACGTCGGGGCAGTCGTCCAGTTCCTCGTGAATCTCCGCGAGCAGGTCGCTGTCGTCGGTCGAATCGGCGATGCACTCCCGGAGGTCGGGCACGACAGAGAGCGTCGACTCCAGCGCTCGGAGGTCGCGGGCGTCGGCGCGGCCTCGGGAGACACGGGCCACGAGGCGTTCGAGGTCGTAGACATCGGCGAGGAGTTCGCTCGCCCGCTCGCGGTCGCCGACGCTGGCGACGAGGGCTTCGACGGCATCGAGGCGGTCCTCGATGTGTCCTTCGTCCAGGAGCGGCCGCCGGAGCCAATCCCGGAGTTCGCGGCCGCCGAGCGCGCTCGCCGTCTCGTCGAGCGTTTCGACGAGCGCGGCACCTTCGAGTCCGTGAACGTGCCGCGGTTCGAACACCTCCAGCGAGCGGAGCGCGACGGCGTCCAGCAGCATGTACTCGCGGGGGTCGTACCGCGTGAGGTGGTTGAGGTAGTCCAGTCGCTCGGTTTCGCCGTCGGTCGTTCCGCCGCGGGCGTATTCGGCGTACGAGAGTAGTGCGCCGCAGGCCCGGAGTTCGGCCTCGCTGGCGAGCGTGGCGTCGCCGAAGTATTCGGCGACCTTCTCGCGGGCGTTCTCGATGTCGAACGCCGACCGCTCGTAGGGCGTGACCATGCACCCGGAGGCGAAGGGGTCGGTCGGCGCGTCGGGGCCGACGACGGCCTCGGCGGGGTCGAACCGCTGGAGTTCGTCCTCGACGGCTTCGAGGCGGTCCAGTTCCGTCGCGTAGAAATCGCCCGTCGAGACATCCAGCAGGGCGAGGCCGTAGCCGTCGGTGAGACAGGCCACGAAGTTGTTGTCCTCCTCTTTGAGCAGTTCCGTCTCCGTCAGCGTGCCGGGCGTGACCACCCGCGTGACCGCGCGGTCGACCAGCCCCGAGGTCTCCTCGGGCTTTTCGACCTGGTCGGCGACGGCGACCCGGTAGCCGGCCTCCAGCAGCGTCTCGATGTACGATTCGGCGTTGTCGATGGGGATACCGGCCATCGGGTAGGTGCCGGTCGAGTCCTCTCGCTGGGTGAGCGTGATTTCGAGGATGCGCGCCGTCGCCTCGGCGGCCGAACAGAAGGTTTCGTAGAAGTCGCCGACCTGAAACAACACCAGTGCATCGTCGTAGCGCTCGCAGAGTTCCAGATACTGCGAGAGCATCGGCGTCAACTCCTCGGCCTTCTCGGCCATCGCGGGCGGCGGCCCCAGCGCCTCGTCCATGTTTCGAGGTACGACTCGCCGCTCAAATACCCACCGCCTCGGACGGGATGTGCGACCCTGACGGCGGTTTCCCGTCCGTCGAACGATTCTATTCCACCAGATATTTTCCCACCAATCCGCTGGCTGCCGGGCACATGCAGGAAACTCGCGCTGTCCAGTATGTTCCCGACGCGAGCGCGCTCGGTACTGGCGTGAAACCGGCCCCGTCCGCCGACAACCGCGCTCCGAACGATTCATGACCGCGATCGAGTCGCTCAAACGCGAATCCGACCTGCCCGTGTTCGCTCTTTCGGTCGGGTCACTGCTCGCGCTTATCCTCGGCATCGTCGCCTGGCCCGACGCCGCCGCGTCGAAACTGGCGGCGGCCAACGAATTCATCATCGGCAACCTGGGGTGGCTCTACCTCTGGGTCGTCTTCTTCTCGTTCCTCTTCGTCCTGTACGTCCTGATGAGCCCGTGGGGACGCATCAAGCTCGGCGGCCCCGACGCCGAGCCCGACTTCTCGTTTTGGCAGTACCTGGTGATGACCTTCACCGCCGGGCTCTCCTCGGGCGGACTGGAGTTCTGGGGCCCGGTCGAACCGCTCGTCCACTACGAGAGCCGGCCGCCTTTCTTCGCGTCCGACGCCGGCTCTTGGGCGCGGATGGCCGACGCGCTCCAGTATGCGATATTCCACTACGGCATGTCCGCGTGGGCGACGTACCTCGTCTTCGCCGTTGCCATCTCGTATTTCGTCTACCGGAAGGACGCGTCGTTCCGGCCGGCCGTCATCCTCGCGCCGTTCGTCGGCGCGGACAACGTCGGCGGCTGGACGGCCAAACTGATCGACTGGATGGTCGTCGTCGTCACCGTCAGCGGCATCACCGTGTCCTTCGGTCTCGGCATCAGCCAGTTCGTCTCCGGGCTCGGGTTCAAGTGGGGCATCCACCTCGGCGACGCCGGCCGCATCGGCCTCATCCTGCTCGTCGGCGCGCTGTTTTTACTCTCCGTGGTCGCCGGGATTCGGGAGGGCATCCGCCGGTTCGCCGACCTCAACGTCGTGTTACTGCTCGGGCTGATGGTCGTCACGCTGGCGTTCGGCCAGCTTTCGACGCTCGCCAACCTCGGGACGCAGGCCCTCACCGGCTACGCGACCGACTTCGTCGGCATGAGCCTCTTTTATGCCCCCGGCGACGAGGCCGCGGGCTGGCTCGGCTCCTGGACGCTGTTCTTCTGGCCGTGGTGGCTCACGTTCGCGCCGATGGTCGGCATCTTCATGGCGCGCATCTCTCAGGGGCGGACGCTTCGAGAGCTCGTTTTCGCGGGGCTTTTGGGCTCGTTCGGCCTCACCGTCCCCTGGTATGTCGCCACCGGCGGGTCCGCGCTGCTGTTGCAGACATCGGGCGCAGCCGACCTCTACGGCGTGTATTCGACCTCCGGCCTCGAAGCCGTCGGGTTCGCGCTATTCGAACAGCTTCTGCCGTATCCGGGCGTGTTCTCGGCTGTCCTCCTGATGCTCGTCGTCAGCTTCCTCATCACGACGCTGGATTCCTCGACGCTCAGCATCGCGATGATCGTCGTTCAGGGAGACGAGTCGCCGTCCGCGCTCAACCGCGTCATCTGGGGAGTGATGATGGTGCTCCTTACGGTCTCGCTCAGTCTCGCCGGCGGCATGCCCGTCCTGAGGTCATTTACCATCCTCGTCGGCCTGCCGACTGCGATCCTCTGTATGGTCGCCATGGTCGGCATGGTTCTCGAACTGGAACGCGAGTTCCCGATCCTCGGTGACGCCGACGCCGACGAGGGCGGCGACGACGTTCAGGCGTCCGCCGCGCAGGCCGGTCCGACGGTGCAGGAGCCGTCCGGTGACCTCTCCGATACCTGAAAGAGAACCGGCGACGCGAAGCCGCACGCGGTGGACGTCCGCGGTTTATTTACCACCAGACCGAAATATCCCGGCATGGCCGACGACGACAGGGAAGCGACTCCTCTCTTCGACCCCCGGCTGTTCACGCCGACCGAGTTCCTCGGCGAGGACATGGAGCACAACGTCGACGTGACGGGCGATACGAGCGTCGAGGTCAACCACACCCTCGACCTCGACCTCCCCGTCCGACGCATCGAGGCCGGCGTCATCTGCTTTGCCGTCCTCGTGGTCGCGCTCGGCACGCTCACGCCGGTCGGGCCGACGGTGCAGGTCAGCGCGGCGCTGGGTGCCGTCGTGGTCGGCAACGTCCTCGCGCGGGCCGCAGGCCGATAGCCGGCCGGCATCGCCGCCGATTTTATACCCCGACCACGAGAGGTTTCCAGTATGGATGTCCGCGAGGAGGTCACCCGCATCTACCGGGAATCCATCGGCATCCTCTCTGTGAGCCTCCTCGGCGGCCTTTTCGCGGGGACCGTCCTCGGCAGCGAAGCCATGCGCGAGGGCTTTCGGCAGTTCCCCGGCCTCCTCCTGTTGCTCCCCGCCTTCCTCGCGACCCGCGGCAACGTCTACGGCGCCTTCGGCGCACGCATCTCCTCGGGGCTCCATCAGGGCCTTATCGAACCCGACATCGACTGGGACCGGCGTCTCGTCAACGCCGTCGTCGCATCATTTATAAATGGAATCGGCATCTCGGTGGTCATCGGCGGCCTCTCGTGGGCCATCTTGCAGGCGCTCGGCCGCGAGTCCGCCCGCCTCGTCGAACTCGTCGGCATCACGTTCCTCGCGGGCCTGCTCACCTCGGTCGTCCTCGTCTTCGGCCTGCTGATTCTGGTCTTCGGGAGCTACGAACGGGGGATGGACCCCGACAACCTCATCGGCCCCATCGTCACCATGCTCGGTGACGTCTTCGGGGTCGTCTTCCTCTATTTCGCCATCGTCACCATCGGGGTGGTACTGTGACCGACGACCTCGGGTCGTGGCGAACGCGTCACATCGTCCTGACGATGTTTCCGCTCTTGCTCGTCCTCTCGATGCTGGAGATGGGGTCGGGCTACGTCCTCGAAGCTCTGGAGGCGACGTATCTGGACAACCCGACGCTGCTCGTGTTGGTGCCGGTGATGATCGGCATGGGCGGTAACCTCGGCGCCATCCTCTCCTCGCGGCTCTCGACGCGCCTCCATCTCGGCCTCTTGGAGTTCGACCTCCGGGATACCGTCCTGTGGACGAACATCTTCGCGATACTGGGGCTCGCGGCGACCGTCTTCACGCTCTTGGCGCTGGCGGCGTGGGTCATCGGCCGGTTCGTCACCGGCGCGCCGATGGCGCTCTCGGATTTGCTCGTCATCTCGCTCGTCAGCGGGATGTCACTGGCGGTGCTGGCCATCCTGCTTTCCATCGGCGCCACCTACGTCTCCTACCGACTGGGACTGGACCCCGACGACACGACCATCCCGGTCGTCACGAACGTCGCCGACATCTGTGGCGTGCTGATTCTCTCCGGTGTCGCGATTCTCGTGCTCTGAAGGCGCCAGCGTCCGGTCCGTCATGACCAGTACGCGTAGAGGGACAGCAGGAAGACGACGAACAGGGGAAACACCCAGACCACGGCGTCTAACGGAACCAGTATAGCAACGACCGCGGCCATGACGACGAACTCCACGGCGATGAGCACGCTGAGAGTTTCCCAACCGTCCGCCATTACGTCATGTCTCTCGTCGCGAACGGTAGAAACTACTGGGTGGGGATATGCTCTTCAGCCACGTTAGCCGCGCCGCTATCGAATGTAAAAGCCGTGTGAAGGATATGGGACCGATGGCCGCCGTCGGGCAGCGTCGAGGGGTTGCCGGGCTTAGGCCGCGGCGTCCTCGTCAGCGTCGGCGTTGGTCGCGCTCTCGGCGGCCTCGGAGACGTTCTCGGTCACGTCCTCGACCTGATTCTGGAGCGTTTCGGTCTGCTCTTCGATCTGCTCCTGGATGTCGTCGAGTTGGCCTTCGACTTGGTCGCGGAACTCCTCGCCGCGCTCCTCCAGTTCATCGCGGACGTCGTCGATCTGAGTCTGGAGGTCCTCGAGGGCGTCGACGGTCTGGTCTTCGAGGTCCTCGTTGGCCTCGAGGACGGCATCGACCTGCTCGTCGAGCTGGCCGAGGAAGTCGTCGAGGAACTCGTCGACGGAGTCGCTGCCGTCCTGAAGGCCGTCCTCGATGCGGTCCAGCGCGTCCGTGCGGTTCTCCTCGAGGGTGTCGAGCTGTTCGTCGACCGACTCGCGGAGGTCCGCGACGGCGTCCCGGTCGCCGGGAACGGTCGCCTCGATGGCGTCGAAGTACGTGTCGAAGCCGGTCCGGACGAGGTCACCGCTGCGCTCGGAGACGTCGCGGGCGGGGTCGAAGCCGCCGATGAGGGTCTCGTTGATGCGCTTCTGGAACTCGACGCCGCTCTCGATGGCGTCGCGGGTGCCCTCGATGGTCGTTCGCTGGAACTGGAAGACCGCACTGACCGGGGAATCGTTCTCGCTCATTGTATCTGAATAGATGGTTCCAAGGTATATAAATTTGTCTCTAAATGGTGTTGAAATCCATTCTATGGTATCAAGTGGTTCAAAGAAACGATTCGATACCTCCCAGTACCGACGGCTCGTCGACCGAGGGTGTGGCCGAATAGCCACGACTGGTCGCACGCGCGAATGAAATAACAAAGGACTGCGAACCAAGCGACGAACCACGAACGAGAGTCTCCAGCGGGACGAAAGCGGTGGGGAATCAGACCTTCGCCAAGGATTCGAACTCCTCGGCGGAGGTGCGGGTCCCCTTTGCGATGAGCACGTCGCCGGCCTGCAGGGTCAGGTCGGCGTCGGAGGCGATAATCCAGCCCTCCTCGGGGCGGCGCACCGCGATGACGCTCATGCTGAGTCCCGTCTCGGGAACGCCCGCTTCGATCTCCGTGCCATCGAGTTCGCTGCCGGCCTCGATTTCGGTCCGCGTGATAATCTCGTCGGACTCCTGAACCGCCAACTCGACGACCGGGTGGATGTCGAGCCCCCGGAGGACGCCCTCGCTGATTTCGAGGGCGGCGTCGCTTATCATCTCGGTGCTGACGCCGAGATAGATGAGGCCGCGCAGGGAGACGGGGTCGTCGGCGTCGGCGGCGGCGCCGAGAAGCCACGCCTCGAACCGCGAGCGGAGCGCGTCGACCTCGACTTCGAGGTTGCGGACCTCCTCGGCCAGTTCGGCGTTCTCGAAGAGGATACTTCCGTACGCGAGGTCGACCGCCAGCTCCGAGAGGTTCTTCATCAGGATGATGGAATCGACCGCGCGTTCGAGGTCGTCGACCTCCGAGTCCGGCGGTTCCGGCGACTCGTAATCGTCGTCGGCCGCCGTCTCGTAGACGTCGGCCAGCGCCTCCTCGGGCCCGCGCATCAACATCACGTCGTCGGCCTCGATGGTCGTCTCGGGGCCGGGATTGAGGATCCACTCGCTGCCGCGCCGGATGCCGATGACGCGAACGCCGGTCTCGCTTTCGAGGTTGATATCCAGCAGCGTTCGGCCGGCGTACGGCGAGTCGGCCGTGACCTCGCCGCGAACGAGCGCCTCGACGGCCTCGGGAAGCGCCGCCCGCATCGCCTCCGGCAGACCGATGTCTTCGAGGACGATTTTGGCGATGTCGGCAGCGGCGTCGCTGATGTGGTCCGCGCCCGCGGCGATGCCCAGCACGGGCGCCAGCGTCTCGACCTCGCTGGGGTTGCGCGCGGCCATCATGAGGCTCATCCGCGCGCGCATCTGGAGGACGTCCATCTTCTCTTCGAGCGTCAGCACCTCGCGGGCGAGGGCGTCGCTCTGGTGGAGGACCGCCGAATACGCGAGGTCGATGAGTAACTCGGAGGTGTCCTTCATCTCGACCAGGAGCTCCTTGACGCTGATCGGCTCGTAATCCACCGACCGCGAGACGGAACTCCCTTCGAACCCGACCATGTGCTCTCCTTCCGGAGGAGGCGATAAAAAGCCTTGTTCCGCCCGACACCGCCGATTTCGCCCCCGCTTCGGCGCGCGTCTTTTACGTCGTCGGCCCGAAGCCGAAAGCCAATGAGACGGCCGAGCACCCTCGAAGTGGATTTTCACGTCCACAGCGAGGCGTCGTACGACGGGCACGAACCCGTCGATCTGATTCTGGAACACGCCGCCGACATCGACCTCGACGCCGTGGTCATCACCGACCACGACACCATCGGGACCTCCGTCGAGGCCGCCGAGAAGGCCGCCGACTACGGCCTCGTCGGCGTTCCCGGCGTCGAGATATCGACCGCCGACGGCCACCTCCTCGGTATCGGCATCGATGACATGCCCGCGCCCGGCCGGCCGATGGACGAAACCGTCGAGGCGGTCCGCGAACTCGGCGGTGCCGCCGTCGTTCCCCATCCCTTCCAGCGTACCCGCCACGGGGTCCGCAAGCGCCGCCTCAAGCGCGTCGACCCCGACGCCATCGAGACGTACAACGCGTGGCTCTTTACCGGCTATCGCAACCGCCGCGCCCGGCGCTACGCGACGAAATACGGCTACCCCGCCGTCGGCGGCAGCGACGCCCACTCGCTGCTGACGGTCGGCCGCGCCTACACCGAACTCACCGTCGACAAACCAATTTCCGAGGTCGACAGCGACGATATCGTCGCCGCCATCACCAACGGCGACACCGGCGTCCGCGGCCAGCGCGCACCCATCAAGCGCGCGACCGGCCACTACGCAAAAGCCGCCGCCCGCAAGACCGCGTGGGGCGTTCGGACCGCCCTCGAAAAGAGCGTCTGGGGAGCCAAGCAGACCGGGTCGGCGGTGCTGTCCTGGTGACATCCGAACCGACGATGCCTGATTCCGCTTACTGAACCCGCGTGTCGACGAGGTCGAAGGCCGTGCCGTTGTTCTGTTCGTTCGCGCGCTCGTAGACGACGTGGGCGGTCGCCACGTCCTGAATCGCGAGGCCGGTCGAATCGAAGACGGTGACGCCGTCCTCGGGGGTCCGCCCCGTCTTGCCGCCGGCGACGATTTCGCCCAACTCGCCGTAGAGGTCCTCGTCGTCGAGGAGGCCACGACTCCACGGGACGTTGATCTCCCCGGAGTGGGTACACTGCTCGTAGTCGTCGATGACGAGTTTGGCGTTGGTGACGATCTCCTCGTCGAGTTCGTTCTTGCCCGGCGCGTCGGCGCCCATCGCGTTGATGTGGGTGTGCTCGCCGACGTCAGCGGCGTCGACGATGGGCGATTCGACGGGCGTGACCGTCGAGAGGATATCACACTGGGCGGCCTCGGCGATGGAGCCACCGCGGACGTCGAACTCGTCGCCGAAGCGGTCGATGAACCGCTGGACGGCGTCCTCTCGCTTGTCGGCGACGACGACCGTCTCGATGTCACGGACGACGCTGATGGCCTCCAGTTGGGTGTAGGACTGGACGCCGGCGCCGACGATTCCGAGCGAATCGGCGTCGGCGACCGCGAGGTGGTCGGTGGCGACTGCGGCCGCGGCGCCTGTCCGTTTGCGCGTCAGCGTCGTCCCGTCCATAATCGACAGTGGGAAGGCGTTGGTCGGGTCCGAGTATATCATCGTCCCCATCACCGTCGGCAGGTCGTACTCGCCGGGGTTGTCCGTGTGGACGTTGACCCACTTGATGCCCGCCGCGTCCCAGTCGCCCGCATCCATGTAGGCCGGCATCGACCGGAAGTCGCCGTTGTACTTCGGCAGGTCGATGTACGACTTGGCCGGCATCTGGACGTTGCCGTGCTCGTAGGCCGCGAAGGCCTCCTCGACCGCCACGATTACCTCCTCCATCCGGGCGTTGTCGCCCACGTCGTCCCGGTTCAACAACAGGGTCTCCATGTGGCAAATTTTGCGCGCGACCCTACTTATGTCCACCCACTTTTGCGGCGCCCCCCGCTCGCAGTTGCCAGTCGGTGAAACGGCTGTTTGAGTCTACACAAGACCCTCTACGTGGCGGTCCGTTCGTCCGGATATGCCCGCCACGCTGCACCGGCGAAACCTGCTTTCGGCGGTCGGCGCCGCCGCCCTCGGCGGGTGTCTCGACTCGGACCCTCCGGCGGTCGGCGATTCGACGGCGGACCTCCCCGAGGACTGCCCGGCCTCACAGGGCTACGACGTCGAGTGGCCCGCCGAGTTCGACGCCGAAACCGCCGAGACGTTCGTCGAGGACTACGAGGCCGTCCACTACCGGGAGTCGGTCGTCGAGTACGAACCGGAGACGCGACTCGATTCCTACGACTTGGGCGTCCACTCGGAGGGCGTCCAGAGCGCGGACGACGGCTACGAGGTCGAGGTCTCGGGCAACGGCGGCATCTATCGACCGGACCTGCTGTTCGAGGCTCACCACGAGGACGACCCCACCGACGCCGAGCGGGTGGCGGCAAGCGAGGTGGCGGACGACCGGCTCCGCGAGTTGCTGGAGACGGCCGCCGCCGAAGGGCGCGCCGACGCGAACGTTCGACACGGCCCCGACGTCGACCGGTACATCGACCTGTTCGACTCCCACTTCGAGAGCTACGACCCCCACGAGAGCCGCGGGGATTCGAGGACGCTCTACTTCAGCGTTGACGGCACACCCGTCGAAGTCGACGTGATGGCGTCGACGTTGCACGGCGACTACTGGTGGTCGGCGACCTACTACGTCGACGACCACGTCGTCTACCGGGCCGAGGAGGACGGCGACCCGAAGGACGGGACACTGCTGGAGTGCCGAACCGAGGTCTGACACCCAGTGCGCGCCGCTTAAAAGGCTCCATCGGCTACCCTTCGACAATGAGTTCCGGTTCGCGCTCCGAGGAGTTCTGTCCGCGCTGCGGTGACGCCATCGAACGGCCCCCGGAGGTCGACCTCCCGACGGGACCGCGCGACCCGGATTCGGTGCTGTGCGACGACTGTTACTTCGAGGATTTCGACCTCGTCGACGCCCCCGAGCGCATCGAGGTTCGGGTCTGTAGCCAGTGCGGTGCGCTCCACCGCGGCAATCGCTGGATCGACGTCGGTGCCCGCGACTACACCGATATCGCCATCGAGGAGACCGCCGAACGGTTGGCGGTCCACGTCGACGCCCACGACGTCGACTGGGGCGTCGAACCCGAGCAGGTCGACCAGAACACCATCCGGATGCACGCGGTCTTCACCGGCGTCATCCGCGACACGCCGCTCCAAGAGAAGGTTACCGTTCCCGTCTATATCGCCAGAGAGACCTGCGACCGCTGTGGTCGCATCGCGGGCGACTACTACGCCTCCACGATTCAGGTCCGCGGGACCGAGCGCACGCCGAGTAGCGAAGAACAGGACCGCGCCATCGAAATCGCCGAGGAGTTCGTCGCCGACCGCGAGGAAGACGGCGACCGCGAGGCGTTCATCACCGAGACTACGGAGATGAAAGACGGCGTGAACATGAAGGTCTCGACGAACAAACTCGGCCAGACCATCGCCGAGCGCATCGTCCGCGAGTTGGGCGGGGCCGTCTCCGAGGCGCCCACGCTCGTCACCGAGGACGGCGACGGCAACGAGGTCTATCGGGTCACCTTCACCGCCCGCCTGCCGCCCTACACGCCCGGCGACGTCATCGACCTCGAGGACGGCGACGGCCCCGTCCTCGTCACGAGCGCCCACGGGAACCTGAAGGGCACCCGCCTCGAAAGCGGCGACCGCTACGAGGCCGACTTCGAGGAGGGAATCGCGCCCGACGCCCGGAAACTCGGCACCCGCGAGGACGCCGAGACGACGACCGTCGTCGCCATCGAGGACGCCCACGCCGTGCAGGTGCTCGACCCCGAGACCTACGAGGCCAAGACGATTCCGCGGCCCGACTACGTGGACCCGGATGCCGACGAGGTACCGGTGCTCAAACACCGCGACGGCCTCCATATCCTCCCCGAATAGCGTGTCCGACCTCGCCGCGCTCGTCCCGAAACCGCGCGCGCAGGACGCTATCGACGCCCTGCGTGCGGAGGGCGTCTACGACGCGACCAGAAGCGTTGCTGAATACGACAACGAACGGGTGGCGATTCCCGTCGTCGAAGCGCCCACGGAGACGGCCGTCGACGGGACGCGCGACGTCGACCTTCCGACGCGGGAGCGCGGCCTCGACGACGTCCTCGCGGTACGTGGCGCGAGCGACGAAACGATTGCGGCGGCTCCTTCCTCGTGGGCCGTCGTCGGAAGCATCGTGTTGGCTGATTTCGGCGACGTCTCCGCGGAGGCGGCGCTCGACGCCGACGAACGCGAAACCGTCGGCGAGGCCCTGCTGGAACTGCACGGCAACGCCGACACCGTCCTCGCCCGCGGCGGCGTCTCGGGGACGCGCCGGGAGCCCTCACCAGAAGTCGTTGCAGGGGCGGGCGAAACCGAGACGGTCCACGTCGAACACGGCACGAAGTACGCCGTCGATTTCTCGCGAGTGATGTTCTCGCCGGGCAACAAGGCCGAACGCGCGCGGATGGGCGAGGTGGTCGCCCCGGGCGAGCGCGTCTTCGACATGTTCGCCGGTATCGGCTACTTCACCCTCCCGATGGCCCGGGCCGGCGCCGCGGTGACCGCGGCCGAAATCAATCCCGAGTCCTACCGCCTCCTCGTCGAGAACGCGCGATTGAACGGTGTGACCGACCGCATCGAGGCGGTCCTCGGTGATTGCCGCGACGTCGAGACGACCGCTGACCGGGTCGTGATGGGCTATTACGACGCCTCCGAGCCACGCTCGGAGGGCAGTCGGGCGGAGTCCGACCCGTCCTACGAATACCTCGACGCGGCGCTGGCGGCGCTCGTGTCGGGCGGCACGCTCCATCTGCACGAGGCGACGCCCGAACCGCTGTTTCCCGACCGTCCCGTCGACCGTCTGGAGGCGGCCGCCAACGATGCGGGCCGGCCTGTCGACGTGATGGAAACACGCGTTGTGAAAAGCCACAGCGAAGGCGTCGTCCACGGCGTCGTCGACGCGGTCGTCGAGTAGGAGCGAGTCGCCTACGACGACGTCCGACACGACGAGGGACTTATACGACGGCAGGGGTAATCACGGCGTATGCAAATCGGCGACGTCGAACTCGACCGACAGAAGATCATGGCCCTGCTGTTCGCGTTCCTGATGGTCATGTGGATGGTCGCGGCCGCGGCCACCGTCCTCTAATCACTCGTCGGCCCAGACGTCCGACAGCGGGTGGTCGTCCAGAGAGCCGGAGCGACGGCCGCCTTTCGAGGCCGACCCGTTCCGTGATGTCGTCGTCGTCCCGCCCGTCGACCCGCTCGTACTCTTTGCGACGCCCTGCGGGTCGAACGGCGGCAGGTCCGGTTCGGACATCCGGTCGACCTGTGCCTCGAACCACTCGGGCATGTCGTGGCGCGCCCGCTCGAAGAGGTCCAGAAGCGATGAATCGGCGAGATACGTCGCCCCGTAGTCGTCCGGCGACCGGACCACGCGACCGCAGGCCTGAATGACCGTCCGCAGGGCAGTCCGGTAATACCAGCCCCACTGGCCGTCTTCGAGCCGTTGGGCGACTCGCGAGTCGTTCGTGTTCGGGTACGGCGCCTTGCAGAGGACCTGCCACCGACAGAGGTCGTCCTTCAGGTCCAGTGCCTCCTCCATCTTCACCGAGACGAAGACGTCGGCGTCGTCCGAGCGCTTCCACCCCGATAGCGCCGCATCGCGGTTCTCCTTGTCGTGGCCGCGCACGCGGTCGGAGACGCCGAAATCGTCCAGCAACTCGTAGAGGCGGTCGGCGATGTCGTAGGAGTGGGCATGAATCAGCCCCTTCTCGTCGGGGTGTTCGTCCATCAGGCGGACGACCGTACGAGCGACCTTCGGCAGGGTCTCCTCGCGGTGCTCGTAGGTCATCTTCCCCCGTGTCACGTCGTAGAGCGGGCGGTTCTCGACGGGGAACGTGTGCGGCACGTCGACCAGCGCGACGTTGTCGGGGTCCAGTCCCGCCGACCGGCAGAAGGCGTCCTTGTTGAGGATGGTCGCCGACAGGAGCGCGAACTTGGTACCGCGGTCCCAGACCGTGTGGTGCAGATACCGCGCGGGGTCCAGCGGCTTGACGGAAATCGCCCGGTTGCGGCCCTGGTCGGCGACCCACGTCGTCGGACTGTCGGGGTCCCGCAGGTCCTCGAGGAACCAGCCCAAATCCCGGACCAGTTCGGCCAGTTGGTCGCGTTCCTCGGCCTCCTCGGGCGTGAGCTCGACCTTGCTGCGCAGTTCCTCCTGTCGGCGCGAACAGACCGTCGTCAGCCGCTCGGCGTAGTCCTCGACGTCGCGCAGGTCGTCGATTTCGGGCGGTTCGCAGGCGTCCCAGACCGGGATTTCGGCCGGCGAGAGGTCGATGGTCGCGTACATCTCCGCCCACTCGGCGAGGCCGTGAGCCTCGTCGACGACCACCACGTCGCGGGTGCCGAAGACGTCGCTGCCGGCGGTCTGCATGAAGTACGCCAGCGTCATCGCCGCGATTTCGCGATTCGAGGCGATAGACCGGTCCGAGAAGTACGGGCAGCGATGTTTGACGGGGCAGTTGAATCCCCGTTCGCGGGCGCAGGGCGCCTGATTCACCGGCGTCGAGGTCTCGCCCGGCAGGATACACGAGTAGTTGGCCTTCCCACGGATGACGCTCAAATCTTCCAGCAACTCGTCGCCCTCGACGTCGTCGAGTTGGGAGACCTGCGGCGTCGTGTAGTAGGCGCCGACGGGTTTGGCGGCCTCGCCGGAACCGGCCCGACGGGCACATCCGGCGATGGCGCGGGCGAGGAGGGACTTGCCGCTACCGGTCGGCGCGCGCACGAGCACGACGTCGTTGCCGGCCTCGAAGGCGGCGCGGATGTCGCTGAGGGCCTGCTCCTGTGCGCCTCGAAAGGAGGGTGCGGGGAACTCATCGACGATACGCGACGGGTCCACAGCGAACCGAACGCCGTCGCCGACCTAAAGTCCTCCTCTCGAAGAACGTGATGGTCGACCAGATGGCCAATCCGGGGGTGGCCGGGGGTGGAATACATTTTTGACCCTCCCCCTCTCAACTTTAGTGTGGGTAGTTAACATGGGTATCAGAACTTCGCTTCAACAGACGCGGTGGATAACGCTCGGGGCCCTCGCGGTCGCCATCTGGGCGGTCGTCGTCTGGTTCGAGGTGTTCGAACTGATAGAGTGGACGTCGATGGACTACATCGGCCGGTCGGCACCCAGCGGGGTCGTCGGGCTCATCGTACTCGCGGGGTTCATCGGGCTGATGGTCGCCATCTTCGGCGAACTGGGTGAAGAAGAGCCGGCCCCCGAGAGCTGGCCCCCGGAATGACGTACTTCGAGTGCACCGAATGCGGACAGATGGGTAACTTCACGCGGATGGAGCGGTCGGAACTCCGCCAGCGGTGTCCGGTCTGCGAGGAGGAGACCGTCTGGGAGACCGCCTTCGAGGCCGAGGAGGGCGTGTCGTTTTGATAACCTTCGAGGTCAGCGACCGCCTCGCCGCGGCCGCCGAGGAGTGGGGCGAAGCCCGACTGGAGGACGAAGCCGAGGCGCTCGAAACCAAGGTCGAGCAGGCCCTGCTGGAGGTCGAACACCTCGTCTCCGGCGCCCACGAGGTCGACTTCGAGGTCGACGACCGGACCGTCCACCACGACCCAACCGACGCGCTGGCGAACTTCCTCGAACAGCAGGCGACGGCGAAGGGCATCGACGAGTCCGAGGTGCTCGCCCTCTACGTCGACCTGTTCGCGCGCGTGTTCCTCGACGACGAGGAACGACCCTCCAACGCGCCGCCGACCTGATGCGGTTCCTCCGTCGGTCGACCGGCGGGCGCCACACAAACCTTAAGACTACGTCCCCAGTATGTGGTAGTATGTCACACAAGGATGGCGAGTGGCGCCCCAAGGGCGCGACCGAGACGTTCAACGGGTTCGAGGTATGGGACCACGGCGTCTGGCCGAACGAACTCCACACCGGCGAGGTCGACGGCGACGTCTCCCTGGACGAGTAACGGTTTTTACGGCGAGAACGCCGGAAACGCGCGGCTGTAACGAGGTGGCACGTAGAAGTTCGCCCGTGATTGCACCTCGATGAAGTTCAACAGGCCGTTGTTCTTCCTGTCGGTCACCCGGTCGTGTTCGTTCCGGAGGAACCAGCCGTTCATGGCTTTCCGCGTCGCGACGAAGTCGTCGAGCGACGCCTGTAACGACAGGAAGTGAACGCCCGCTCGGTCCCCGTCGGTCGTGTTGAAGTCCCGTCTGAGGATGACTGGACTCCCGTCTTCGCGTGCGCGGGCCACCTTCTCGTGGTGGCCGACGACGCCGAACTCCTCGGCGTGGTCGAATGCCTGGTCCAGAAACGGCACGTCGTCGGTAAAGGAGTCGATGTCCTCCGGGGAGAACTCCGGCGAGAACATCCGGTCGACCCGGCCCCCCTCGTCCATGTTCCACCACGCGTCGAGCGATTCGCTCAGATGCGAGAGATGCATCGTCGTGCCGCCGTCGAACCGGCCGTCCTCGAGGCGGCCGCTGTCGATGGTGACGCGGTCCTCGCTGGCCTGTGTCCCCCGGCGCATCGACATGAAGCCGGTGAACATCGGCGCATCCCGGGGAACGTCGTCGGGGACGCCCTCGGCGTCGGTGTGTTCGGCGGGAAGGCCCTCGCCGTGGAACCCCGTTCGGCGGGCAGCGACCGAGAACACGTCGTCGAGTCTCGCCTCCAACTGTCGGCCTTCGAGGGGTTCGGACTCCGAGAACAGCGCCGTCTCGGCGCGGACGAGGTGTGAAGGGACGTCGGCGGCGAGGACGAGCGCCGCGTCGTAGGAGAGCAGGTCCGGGTCGTCGGTCCGCGAGAGCACTTCCGGGTGGCGAATCGGCGAGGCCTCTAGCTCCCCGAGTCGTTCGAAGTAGCGGGTCCCCCACGCCAGCGTGTGCAGGAGTCCGTCGGGGGACCACTCGTAGGTGGCCTCCAGTTCGCGCATCGCGGTCTCGACGGTGTCGGCGGCGTCGGCGGAGGGTTCGACGTCCAGATTCAGCAGGAGAACGCGGTGGTGCCGCGGCGGGTGATGGTTGCCGTGGGCGTCCGTATGCAGGGCCGCGTCCCACGCGTGCTGTCGGTCGGGGACCTCGTGGGGGTTCGGCGGCAGCGAGACAGGGTCGCCGCGGTCCCCCGAGAGTAGCGTCGAACACCCCGGTATCGCCGCGAGTCCGGCGGCGGCCAACCGCCCCAACAGCCCGCGTCGCGAGGTCATGCACTGGTGTACGTCTGAACAGTCAAAAACGTTTCTCGCGGTTCTGCTCCGGGGATTTCGACGTCTCCGCGTAGCGACCTGACGGCGAAGCGTGAGGTTCCACAAGGGTTTAGACCGCCGACTCGCAACTAGAACCGTGACAAGTGGTATCGCACACCTCGGAACCACCCCCGAAACGTCGATGACCTCGTTGGCGGTCCTCGGTCTCGGCCTCGTCGCTCTCGTCGTCGTCACCTACGACGCGTACAGACAACACTGGTCCTGAACAATGGCCGTCGAAACGAACTCACCGACCGATTCCGACCTGACCCGAGCGCTCGGCTACATCCGTGTGGCGGTCTACGTGGTTACGGCACTGATCGGCCTCTCGCTTCTCCTCGTCGGCACCATCGCCGTCATCGCCGGACTGAAAGGGACGTGGCACTGGTCGATTCATCTCGAATCGACGATTCGATACATGTCGACGGTGGTGCAGTACCTGCTCGTCCTGCTGGTGCCGCTTTTCGGAGTCCTCCTCGTCGGCCGGTGGTACGATGGCTGACCGCCTCGGTACCGCGGTGCTGGCCTCGGCGGTCGGGTCGCTGCTCGCGGTCGTCGTCGGTATCGGCCTCGTCTCGCTGTTCGCCGAGTGGCGCGGCGTCTGGAGCAGTTACTTCCTGATGGAGCGGACCATCGACGCCGGCGCGCCCGTGGTGGCCGCCCTCGGCGTCCTCGCGCTGCTGTCGGGATTCGTCGTCGTCTACGGGGCTAGGTAGGCACCTGCTGGGCGACGAGTTCGTCCTCGAATGCGACGAGGCCGACGAACACCTCCGACGCGGCCAAAAAGAGGTTCGCCTCGGCTTCCGCCTCGTCGAACTCCTCCCGAACCGTCTCGAGGAACTGCTCGTCCCACCGCCCGAGGTGCTCGTCGAGGAAGACCCGTTCGTAACTGAAAGCCGCCTCCTCCCCGCCCCGCTGGCGGTCGACCAGATTGCGGAGGAACGCGAGTTCGACGGCGATGTGGTCGTTCTCCTCGGGGTAGTCCTCGTGGGGCTTCCAGCCGGCCGCCGAGTAGTCCGCCTCCAGTTCCGCGAGTCCCTCGCCGATGAACTCGGTGTCCTCCCGGTAGTAGGTCTCGTGGGGAAGCGCCGGCGGACGCGGCCCGACGAACAGGCGGGTGTACGCCGTCCGGAGTTCGTCGGCGACGTCCTCGACCGACCGCGACTGGTTGGCCTCGATGAACGCCTCGAGTCGCTCGAAGCCGCGGTCCATCGGGTCGTTGATTTCCCCCTCGGGGACGGCTACCTCGTCGGAGAATAGCCGCCCGAGGAACTCCTCGCTGGGGGCGTCGTAGAACACCTCGATGAGGAAGTCGATCACTTCCAGTCGTGCCTCGTATATTTGGGTTTCGTCCATCAGTTTTCACCTCGTTCGAACAGCAGGTGCGTCCGACAGTCGCCACAGTACTCGAAGACCGAATGCGGCGACTCCGGCGCGATACCCTCGACCGCGTTGCCGACCTCCCCGCGAACCTTGTCGACGGTTCCGGCGGAGGCGAACGGCTTGCCACAGCGAACGCACTCCTGCATCTCGCCCTCGTAGACGCGGGACCACGCGGCGGTCGGCACGTCCTCGGGGGCCTCTTCGCGGTTCTCGGGAAGCAGCGACAGGTCGAGTCCGTCCTGCATCGTGATGGCCGTCTCCGGACACCCCTCCTCACAGAGGCCGCAGTTGACACAGCGTTCGTGGTTGAAAAGCAGGTCGCCGTCGTTCGTCCGCTGGACGGCGTCGGTCGGACACAGGTTCGTACAGGTCGGCGTGAGGTTGCAGGCGTCCGAGACGTCCATCCAGCCGAAGTCCTTCAGTCCACGGATGACCTCCCGGTCGGGGTCGACGTGTTCGAGGAGCGTGCGCACGGATTCGAGCGTCCACGCGTGGGAGGCAAACGCCGGCCGGTCGATGTCGCCCTCGATGGTGCCCTCGGCCTCGTGTTCGCCGGCGGGGACCGGCGACTCGTCGAGGCGCTCGACGACGAACCTGGAGAGTTCCTCGACGAACTGGCCGGGGTCGTCGGCCCCGGGTGCGAAGAAGCCGACGCGCTCGCCCAAACCGAGGTCGGCGGTCGCGCGGTTCAGGCGCTCGACCAGTTCGGCCTTGGGGTCCGGTCCGGAGTGCAGACAGTCGCCGCCGCAGCCGACGATGGCGACGCCGTCGGCGCCCGCCGCCAGCGCGTGCATGACGTGGGCCTCCCCGACCGTGTCGGTGCAGTTGACTTCCACGGGGAGAACCGGCGGATAGGTGACGTCCTCCTCTACTGCCGCCCGGCGGCCGTACTCGCGGAGGCGGTCGGCGGCCCGCTCCGAGCAGACGAAGGCGACGACCGGCTGGTCGATGCCGCTCGACCCCCGGTTGAACAGCCAGCCGCCGTCGTCGTTTTCCGCCTTCAGCAGGGCCTCGACTTCGCGAGCGATGCGCCGGTTCGACGGCTCTCGGAGCTGTGTGGCACCGGTCGGACACGCGGAGGTGCAGGCCCCGCAGTCCTGACAGGCCACCTCGTCGAACTCGACGGAATCGACCGACGGTCGACCCACCGCATCGTGGGGACAGGCGTCCGTACAGGCCGTACAGCCCTCTTGGGAGGAGGCGCCCGCGGCACAGACGTCCATCTCGAGGTCGAGGAACGCGGGTTTCTCGATGCCGCCGAGTTGGGACTCGACGGCCGCTACCGTGGCCGCGTCGACGTGGCCGGTGTAGTAGCCCACGCGACCGCCGCGGGTATCTTGGTCGGCGTCGGGGTGGATGACCTGGTCGGCGGCGATGCGGTGGGTCGTCCCATCCATCTCGATGGCGTCGGTCGGACACACATCGGTCCACTCGCCGTCGGGTGCGTTGGCCGGAATCTGGACGGGCCGTGCGGTGACGCCGTCGGGGCCTTCCCGGACGCACTCCATGCAGTCGATGCAGGCTTCGGTGACCCGCGATTCGAGGGTGAGTTCGAACTCGCCGAACCGCCCGTCGACGTCGACGACCTCCCCGCGAGCGATGTCGACGTCATCGAGGTCGACGTCGACGTTCGCGAACTCGCGGCCGTCGGCGACGAGCGTCACCTCGGCAGACTCGGCGAGGGCGGCCGCCGTCTCGGGGTCGCCCACGACCGCGACCTCGTCGCCGGCCTCCCGGGAGACCGTTCTGGAGACTGCCTCCTCCTGGAGGCCGGCGTGGGTCGCGTTGAGCAGTCGGGCGGTCTTGTCGGTCGCGGCCTCCTCGTCGTGGACCCACGCGGCCCCCTCGCGGTGGTCGACGAAGGCCGCGGCGTCCGGGTGGAGCCCCTTCCGGTCGACCAACTCCCGGAAGGTCCGTTTACACCGGTCGTCCGAGGCCGTCACGATGAGTTGGTCGAGGTCGTACTCGTCGATGACGTGTTCGACGCCGTCGAGGCCGCCCCCACAGAGCAGTTCGGAGGATGCCACGACGTCGACGTCCCGAACACCCTCCCGGACCTCCTCGAGGTCGAGCCCACAGGTTCCGCCACAGCCACAGACGAAAGCCCCTACGTTCATCGACTGTGTTCAATGCTACCATGAATATAGGCTTTGCGACGGTCCGGGCGGTAGCGGATTTCAGTTTACGTAACTAGATCGGGTATCTTTTGTCGACATTTTAAATATCCGTCCACCAACGGCCCCGTATTTAATATAGGATGATTCCTAATGTGCTAGGGAATCGCAGTCAAACGACGACGTAACACGAAAAATGGCATGAGCACGGAACCAGTCTCCCTCGACCTCGACCGTCGGTCGTTCATGAAGGCGAGCGCGCTGACAGGTGTGGTCGCACTCGGGGGCGGTACCGCGGGACAGGTACTCGCCCAAAGCGATGACGAGGTCGATGGACAGGATACGGACGGGGAGTTGACAAAGACAATCTGTAACTACTGCTCTGTCGGGTGTGGGTTCCATGGCGAACGAAAGGGTGACTCGTTCGTAGGCATGGAACCGTGGGAAGACCACCCGATAAACAACGGGGCGCTCTGCTCGAAGGGCGCAGGCATCTACGAGACCGAACACTCCGAGAAGCGTCTCAAACACCCGATGATTCGGGAGGACGGGGAGTGGCAGAAGCTCTCGTGGGATACGGCCTACGACCGCCTCGCGACCGACATCCGGGCGCTGTGGCCGGACTCGGACGTCTCGCCGAGCGACGCGGTCGACGTCGACGAGGAACACAGCCGCGAGAGCGTGATGTTACTCGGGAGTGCCCACCACTCCAACGAGGAGTCCTACGCCATCCGAAAGCTCGCGGCGTTCATGGGCACGAACAACGTCGACCACCAGGCGCGCATCTGTCACTCGACGACGGTCACCGGCCTCGCGAACACGTGGGGCTACGGCGCGATGACCAACACCGTGCCCGATTACCGCAACTTCGACCTCGACATCATCATCGGGCAGAACCCGGCTGAGGCCCACCCCATCGCGATGCAGCACATCCTCGAGGGGCAGAAGCGTGGCGGGGAAATCCTCGTCCTCGACCCACGGTTCACGAAGACCGCGGCCCACGCCGACGAGTTCATCCGGTTCAGGCCCGGGACCGACGTGGCGCTGATGATGGGCGTCGTCAAGGAACTCCGCGACGAGTACGGGCTGGCGCTGGACCCGGACGCCGACGATACGGGCCAGAACATGCTCTCGGACCGCGTCCAGGGCTGGGAAGACGTCGACGTGGAACTCGACCAGTACGACAAGGAGACGGTCTCGGACATCACGTGGGTCTCCGTCGAGGACATCGAGCGAATCGCCGAGATGGTCCACGAGAACCGCCCCCACGTCCAGATCGAGTGGGCGATGGGCGGCACCCAGCACAACAACGGGACCCAGAACATCCGCTCGTACGCCATCGCGAGCCTCGCCTCCGGGAGCGCGGCCCGCAGCGGCGGCGGCCTGCAGGTCATGCGCGGCCACGCCAACGTTCAGGGTGCGACCGACCTCGCGGTGGCGAGCCACATCCTGCCGGGCTACTACGGGCTCACGCCCGGCGGCTGGTCGTGGTGGGCCGAAATCTGGGACAAGAACCCCTACACCAGCGGGTCGACCTCGTTCGAGGACATGTACGACCGCTTCGAGTTGATGCCGCCGGACAAGTACGTCCGACAGAGCGGCAACGAGGAACTCGAGCCCGATTCGCTCCCACCCAACGAAAACCACGGCCCCGAGGAACCGGCCGCGAACTCGATGATGTTCCAGAACGGGCTCACGGTCGCCCGCTGGTTCGAGGCGGCCCTCGACCAGGATGACCGCTATCAGGAGACGCCGATCTACCAGCCCGACCAGGTGAAGATAGCGGTGTTCTGGGGCCACTCCGCGAACTCCATCAGCGAGATGGAGCAGATGAAGGAGGGCATGGAGAACCTCGACCTGCTGGTCGTCATCGACGTGTTCCCCTCGGTCGCCAGCGTCCTGCCGGACTACGAGGACGGCCCGCCCGTCCTGCTGTTGCCGGCGTCGAGCCAGTACGAGCACTACCGCTCGCTGACGAACACGAACCGGTCGGTCCAGTGGTCGGAACCGGTCGCCAAGCCCGCACACAACTCCCGGCCTGACCTCCGTATCATGCAGGAGTTGGCCGACGAACTCGGCTTCGGCGAGCACTTCGACTGGGGCAGCGGCCCCGAGATGCACAACGGCAAGTCGTCCTACGAGAACGTCATCCGGGAGTTCAACCTCGGGACGAACACCATCGGCTATCGGCAGACGCCCGAACGGCTCCAGCAGCATCTGGAGTACGACTACGCGTTCTCCAGCGAGGACCTCAAAGGCGCCGAGGGGACGCCGGTCGAGGGCGAATACTGGATGCTCCCGTGGCCCTGCTGGGGCGAGGGACATCCGGGGACACCCATCATCTGGAACGACGACATGGACCCCAACAACGGGGGACAGGACTTCCGGACTCGATGGGGCGTTCAGGCCCCGTCGCCGGCGGATTGGGACGCGATGCCCACCGACGACGACTACCCGCTTCAGGAGACCGTCGACGCCCACGACGATATGGAGGAGGCGCTCGACCTGACGCGAGCACCGTACGTCCCCGACTGGGCCAGCAACCGTGATCTGGCCGAGGACGGTCAGATTCACGGCGTGCCGGAGTATCCGGGCTGGAAAATCACGCCGCCACAGAGCCTCATCGACCCGACGCAGTCGACACAGTCCGACGAGCTGACGATACCGCAGCAGTACGCGCTCGACAATCAGGAGTCGGTCTACACCGCCGCACAGGAACTCAACGACCCCGACACCGGTAGTCCGGAGTTCGACGAGTACCTCCGGACCATGATCGGTGAGGGCGTCGACCCCGAGTTCTACGAGGAGTACGACTACAACCAGCCCGACGCCCCGACCGGTCGGGGCCGGGCGCGGGCGGTCGTCTGGAGCTTCCTCGACAAGATTCCGGTGCATCGCGAACCCATCGAGAGCCCGCGGTCGGACCTCGTCGAGGAGTGGCCGGCGAACGGCCAGCAGCGGAACCACTACCGCCTCGACCAGAACAACGCGGCCGAACAGCAGACGGCGATGGACATCATCCACGGTGATGGCGACGGCCCCGAGCTCGACACCATCATGACGACCGGCCGGCAGGTCGAACATCAGGGAGGCGGCGCGGAGACGCGGTCGAACATCCACACCGCCGACCTGCAGCCCCACATGTACGCGGAGATAACGCCCGCCAAGGCCGAGGAACTCGGCGTCGACGGCGGCGACCTCGTGGTCGTCTCCTCGACGGACCGGGGGTCGGTGCTCGTGAAGGCGCGGGTGACCGAACGGCCCAACGACGAGGAGGTGTTCCTCCCGTTCCACTGGGGCGGGGTGTTCAAGGGCAACAGTCAGGAGGACAAATACCCCGACGGGACCGTCCCGTACGCCATCGGCGACTCCGCGAACGCGATCACGTCACGGGGCTACGACGTCGAGACGCAGATGCAAGAGACGAAGGTGTCGATGGTGGCCGTCCGGCCGGCCACCCAGGACCTGCTCGAGGAACTCGGGATGGACACGGACCTCGAGTTCCCGCAGGACCGCGACGGCATCGGCCAGCAGAAGAGCTTCGACATCCGTGACAGCGAAACGGTTCAATGAGGTGATACAAACATGTCTCAATCGAACAAAGAAATAATGGGCGATGGCGTGATGAGCGTCGGCGAGGGAACGCGGATATTCCCGGACGTCGGCGCGTGCATCGACTGCGGTGGCTGTGTCGTCGCCTGCAAGCGAACGTGGGACGTGCCCCACGACGAACAGCGCATCAGCATCTCGACGATGCTGGAGGGCCAGGAGGGCGACGGGGGGTCCGCTGCGAACGCGCTCGCAGCGGGCGACTCGCCCGGCGAGACGTCCATCCCGATGCAGTGTTACCACTGCGACAATGCACCCTGCGTGTCGGTGTGTCCGACCGACTCCCTCATCAAGACCGACGAGGAGTTCGTCGACGTCCGGGAGGACCTCTGTGTCGGCTGTCAGTACTGCCTGTCGGCGTGCCCGTTCGGGGCGCCGCAGTTCCCCGAGGAAGACGACGGCGCCGCGCAGGTGTTCGGCACCGGCGGCAAGATGGACAAGTGTACGATGTGCGAGGAGCGTCAGGACGTCGGCAAGGGGCCGGCCTGCGCCGAGGAGTGTTCGACCGACGCCATCCTCGTCGGCCAACCCTCTCAGATCGCCGACGAACTCGACCGACGCGAGGAGGGTCCGTTCTTCAACGACGTGGCGATGGACATCGTCTTCGGCGACGACGCCGGTGAGTTCCAATGAGCTACGAGACGCCCGACGTCGAGGGCTATTCCCCGATATCCGTCTTCGTCGCGGCGCTGGTCGGCATCGTCGTCGCCGTCCTCTCGGTGTGGTGGGCCAGCGGCTTCGGGCCGTTCTACGAGACGCTTTTCCGCGTCAGCCCCACCGTCGAAGGCGGCGGCGTCGGCGCCGACTGGGTCGCCGGTAACACGATTCCGGCCTTGGACTTCCTCATCGCGCTGATTCACGCCGCCGACGTCATCATGGGCGTGTTCATCCTCTTTATGGTGTTCCTCCACTGGGCGAGTTTCCGCCGTATCGCCGCTCGGATGCGGCATCCCGGGGACGAGGAGGCGTCCGAGACGGTGATGGCCGACGGCTCCGGTGACGGGGGTGAACACGAATGACGAACCTCGACCACGGCAAGTTCACGCGGGTGACGACGCTGTTCCACTCGCTGCTGGCGCTCGACGTGTTCCTGCTGTTCTTCACCGGCTACGCCATCATGTTCAACTCCGAACTGTGGTGGATGATGGAGTTGATGGGCGGCGCGACGGGCGTCACCGCGCTCCATCGTCTCGCCGGGGTCGGTCTCGTCGCGCTCATCGTCTTCTGGATGGTGCTGATGGTCATCAGCCCGACGGGCCGGAGCAACTTCGCGGAGGTACTCCCGGCGAAAGAGGACATCGACGCGTTCCTGCAGGACGTCCAGTTCATGCTCGGGCGAGCGGACGAACGCCACCCGCACGCCCGGCAGTTCGCCGGCTACGAGTCCGACGAGGTGCCGCTTTTGTCCTACGTCGGCAAGGGTGTCGTCTACATCTTCGCCGTCGAGCTCCTGTTGCTCACCATCTCGGGGCTGCTCATCTGGTCGAAGACCGGCCTCATGTCGTACTTCGCGACGAGAACCGCCGCCATGGCGTTCGTCATCTTCCACGGACTGCTGGGGGTTATCATGCTGATGGGGGTGATGTTCCACATCTTCGAACACGGGATGCATCCCGCCTTCTACCCCGTCGAGACGAAGGCGTTCATCCCCCGGAGCATGATCCCCGAGAGCCACGACGACGACGACGACCACGACGGGACGGGCATCGAACGGCTCGACCTCTCGCCGAGTTGGCACTCCGTCTCGACGATATTCGGCTCGCTCGTCGTCGTCGGCATCGTCTCGGTGCTGATGGGAAGCATCATCCGCGAGGGGTACCCGGTTCCACGGGAGTTGGTCGTCAGCGGCGACGTGACGAACCTCCTGCTCACGGTCGGCATCAACATCGGGATGTTCGTGCTGTTCGTCGGCCTCGCGCTCTCGATGTACGGCAACGTGATGCGGGTCCGCTGGGAGAAGGAGATGCAGCGCCGAGGGGAAACCGAGACGGTCGCGGACGGCGGCGAACTGCAGTCTGACGACTGACCTCCCGTTTCGGCGTTTTCACCGTTTATTAGGCCGTCAGTAGCTCTGCGCCCTCCTGAGATAGCTCCACGGTCGCGTCCTGCCGCGTCTGTTCCTGAATCTGGTCGATGTTGCGCGTCAGCACTTCGAGGATGTCCTTCGGCTCCGGGTACACCAGCATGTTCCCGTCCTCGTCTTCCATCACCAACTGCGTATCCGAGAGGGTCACCTGGTCGTTCTCGATGCTGGCGACGATGGCCGGCAGCGCCTCCGCCCCGCCGGGGTCGCCCTCCTCGACTCTGGTGATGTAGACCGAATCGAGGCCGATGAGGTCCTTGTACTCGCGGACCCGCTCGGCGCAGTTGACCATGTCCCTCGTGACCGCGGTCTTGCGCTGGTTCCCGTGTTCTCCCTCGTAGCAGTGTTTGCACACCCGTAACTCGATTCGCATGCGTCGGTGTATCGGTGTGGGACGTAATGACGGTTGCGCCGGCAACGTTTTTATACAACCGGGGTGTGTGTTAACATATGGCTGGTGTGCTGAACGTCGCGTACGCCGTCATCGTCGCTTTGGTCGCGATCGTCGGATTCGGCTACGTGCTGACACAGTCCGACGACGGTACCGGCAAGGAGACGCGGTTGAGCGACTGGGGGACGATTGCGGCGGTCGCGCTGTTCGTGGTGGCGCTCGTGTGGGCGACCATGTTCTGACCGTCGCCCCAACCGTCCGCGCGCCCGCGTCCGTTCAGCCCTGACTCCACGAGGAGGTCGTCCTCCATCTCCCATGGAACCCGATATCTCATCCTCACCGGGGTGTGGAGCGTGGCGGTTCCACCCTCGTTTGATAGTGTGTCTTTTGACGCTCGCTACGAGAACATCGAATATAATGAACTTCCACTCAAAACCTCTCTCACGCGCATTGGTCGTTATGGGGGTCGTCTCCGTGGTCTATTCGGGGGTCGCGGCCGCCCACGTCCGGTTCGTCACGAACACCGAGCAGGCGGGCGAGGGGCTTGCCTTCCTCGCCGACGCGTTGACCGACCCGGTCAACGCCGCCGTCCTCGGTGGCGGCGGTCTCGCCACGCTCGGCGTACTCGGCCTCTATCTCCGCGTCCGGCCGTTCCAGCGGGACATCTCGGTGTTCCGTGACGTGATGACCGGCTACCGGGACCTGTTGCCGTGGCTGTTGCGCCTCGGGTTCGGCCTGCCGCTGGTCGGCGCCGGCTTCGCGGGCTACCTCTTCAATCCCATCGTCGAACCGGCCACCGCTCCCGGCCTCGCCCGACTGTTCCAGATCGGGCTGGGGTTCGCCCTGCTTTTCGGCGTCGCCACGCGGGCGGCCGCGATTATCGGATTGCTGGCCTATCTGCTGGCGCTTTCCGCCCAGCCGCTGTTGCTGTACTCCTTCGAGTGGGTTCCCGGCTTCGTCGCCATCGCGCTGGTCGGCAGCGGCCGGCCCAGCGCCGACGAGGTCCTGCAGAAGGTCGCCGCCGCCGACGGGACCGCCTACGGGCAGGTCGACCCGGTTCACCGCGCCGCGACGTGGCTCAACCGCGTCGTCGACCCCTACGAGCGGTTCGTCCCGACGGTCATCCGGGTCGGGATGGGCCTTTCCTTTGCCTTCCTTGGCCTCTTCGAGAAACTGCTGGCCCCCGAGATGGCCCTCAGCGTCGTCGAGCAGTACAGCCTCACCGCGCTGCTGCCCGTCCCCGCCGAACTGTGGGTGCTGGGTGCCGGCTTCGCCGAACTCGGCCTCGGTTTCGCCATCATGGTCGGCTTCTTCACCCGCGTCTCCGCGATAACGGCGCTGAGCGTCTTCGTCCTCACGCTGTTCGGCATCCCGGACGACCCCGTCCTCGCCCACATCGGCCTGTTCAGCCTCGCCTCGGCGCTGCTCATCACGGGCGCTGGCGCCTACGCCCTCGACAACCGCATCGGCGCCGACAAGCCTGCGGCGACACACGACGGGGTCGCTGCCCCGGCCGACGATTAACTCCCGTCTATTCTTCTTCGATGTCCCAGTCGGCCTTCTCGGCGGCCGTCTCCAGCGGGACGAACTCCCAGCCGGATTCCTCGGCGATCCACTCGTCGTCGGGCGTGCCGACGACGGCCAACCGCTCGGCGTAGAACATCGACGTCTTGCCGATATCGGCGAGTCGTTCGGCGGGGCCGGTGCCCGTCCCGTTGAAGAAGTCGGCGTCGATGCCGTGTTCGCGCTGGAACTTGGTTATGACCGGCGCGCTCACGTCGCCGACGATGCCGACCCAGTCGGCCCACTCGCGGGCCGAAACGACGACCAGTTGCGGGTCGGCCAGTTCGGTGACGGCGTTGTAGGTCAGCGCCATCGTCATGTCGTCGACGCCGCCGCCGTGGGGGCCTTCGGCCATCGGCTCGGCGTCGTCGGGGGCGTTGCTGACGGTCGCGCCGGCGCCCGAGCCGCCGTGTTCGGTCGGCACGCCCGCGGGCTTGTCCTCGTTCTCCCGGGGGACGCGCGGGACGGGGCCGTCGGCGTCGGCGGTGTCGGTCGCGCCCGTGTCGGTTCCGCCACTCTCGGCGCTCGCCGTCGGCGTCGGCGCTTCGGGCTCGTCGTCGGGGTCGCCCTCCTCGCGCCACAGCCAGTCGCCGCGGTTGGCCTCCGGTTCGTCGTCATCGTCTGTTTCGATATCGTCGAGGTCGATCTTGTCAGTCATCGTCGTCGGTTTCGGTTCGCGGGGCGGTTTCAGAGGCGTTGCCGGCCGGCGCTTCGGTGTCGATGTCGTCGAGGTCGAGCCGTTCGAGCGTCTCGCGGGTCGGCAGTCCGTCGCGGTTCCAGCTGCGGGCCGCGTAGTAGGCGTCCAGCAGGGCCTCGAAGCCCTCCGGGTCGATGCGGGCGCCCTCGGCGGGCCCGTCGGGAATCGGGTCGGTGAAGGCGGCGGGCAGTTCGTCGCTCGCGCGGTCGAAGCCCTCGCGAGCGTTGAACAGGCGGACGAGGGTCCAGACGCGCTCGCCGACCCGGCGGAGGTCGGCGGCCTCGTAGTCGTAGCCGAGCGCGTCGAACCACTCGGCGCCGAAGTCGTCCCACAGCGGCTCGCCGGCGAAGTCGTCGGCGACGAAACTCCACAGCGCCGAGCGGGTGTTCTGGGCGACGATGACCGCGGCGACCCGCCGACTGGGGTCGGCGTCCTCGGCGAATGCCTCCCACTCGATTGGGCGGGCCCGGCGGTGGCAGCCGCCGCGGTCGCTGGTCGCGTAGGCCAGCGCCATCCCGACGGCCGCCCGCGGGTCGTAGGCCGGCAGTTCCATCGACTTGACCGTCGGGATGGCGTCGTCGGTGCCGTAGGACTCGGTCGCGGCGTCGACGCCGTCGGCGAGTGTCTCGGCGACGCCGGCCTCGCAGGGCCCGTCGCCGCCGGTCGCGATGGCCTCGATGAGCGCGCGGGCGCCGTCGGCGTCGCCGAAGGAGAGGTCGCAGTCGATGCGGCCGGCCTCGGCGGCCCGAATCGCCCACGCGACGGCGTTACCGGCCGAGATGACGTCGATACCGAGGCGGTCACAGAGGCCGCCCAACGCCGCGACGGCGTCGAACTCCTCGACCCCGAGGCCGGCGCCGAGGGTCATCGGGGTCGCGCCGCGGGGGACCGACGTGCCCTCGTCGGTCTCGATTTCGAAGCCGCCGGGCACCTCGCGGTCGGGGTGTTCCCGGCCGACGGCGGCCTCGGTGGCGGCTTCGATGCCGATGTCGTCGGCGGCCTCGAACTGGTCGCGCTGCCAGCCCTCGGTGGCGAGAGCGCCGACCTCGTTGGCGAAGTCGATGCTTTCGAGCGTCTCGCCGGCCGCTTGCCACCGGCCCGTGTCGCCCTCGGCGTATTCGCGCTCGTAGCGCTCCCTGAGGTCGGCGAGTTCGGGCGGCGTCTCGGGGGTGTCGTTCCGGACGATGACCGCTTTCAGGCGTTTCGCGCCCATCACCGCGCCCGCGCCGCCGCGGCCGGCGTGGTGGTCGCCGGCGTCGGAGGCGATAGTCGCGTACGCGACGCCGCGCTCGCCGGCGGGACCAATGCAGGCGACGCCCGAATCGGGGTATGCCTCGGCGGTCGAAACCGTGTCCTCGCCCCACGTCTCGGCGGGTTCGATGCGGCCGTCGCCGTCCTCGATGACGATGCGAACCGGCTGGTCGGCTTCGCCGGTGACGAGCAACGCGAGACAGTCGTCCAGCGACCCGGCGAGGCGGCCGGCGAAGGCGCCACCAGCGTAGGAGTCCAGAAAGCCACCCGTCAGCGGTGATTTCGTCACTGCGGCGTAGCGGGTTTCGCCCGGAAGATAGCCGGAGAGTGGGCCGATACAGAACGCCAGCAGGTTCTCGGGGCCGAGCGGGTCGGTGCCTGCATCGAGTTCCTCGTAGAGGTAGCGCGCGCCGAGGCCCTTCCCGCCGAGGAAGCGGCGTCGCCACCGCTCGGGGACGCGCTCGCGGCTGATGGTCCCCGTCGAGAGGTCCGCCCGCAGGACGTACTCGCGTCCGGCCATTCCACGAGTCCTTCGGGATTGGTCGTCAAAAACTATGGGGTACCATACCACACGGTCAGGTTTCGTCCAGCGCCGCGACGTCCTCGCTGCTCGGCTCGTCGGGCAGCGCCTCGATGCAGTCGAAACAGAGGAAGAACTCGGTGCCGTCCTCGAACTCCAGCGTCATCCCGCCGGTGCCCTCCGGGTCCGACGACCAGATGCCGGAGATACCGCCGCCTATCGACACGTCGTCGCCACAGCCCTCACACGGTTCGCTGGCCATAGCCGGCGTAGGCGACAGAGGCTCAAAAGGGACGCGACCTACCGGGGCGGGTTGACCGCCAGTCCGTCGGCCACCAGCGGGAGCACCGCGAACGCACTGGCCGCGAGCGCGGCCCAGACCGGAACGCCCGTCACCTGTCCGACCAGCCAGCCGACGACCAACAGCAGCGGAATCAACGCGAGCAGGAGGTCGTACCGCGAGAGTTCGGAGATGTCGAGGGAACGCAGTTCGTCCGGCCCTGCCGGACGGGCCATCCGAGAGATGTCACTACGTGGCTGTCGCTCCGACATCATCACTACCTCCACTCGATACTGACAACGGACTGCGACTAAAATCTTACTCCGAAATTATCGAGCTGTCGAGAGATTATATTTATATATTATTTTTAAATGTGCCTCCGAACAACCCTGTTACGTCACGGGCGGTTTTTGCGGTGGACATACCGTCTTCGAGTGCTAACGAGGCACACGCATGAACGTCGACTGCAAGGGGTGTGCAGGTTGTTGTATCGACTGGCGGGGCGTTGCCCCGTCGTCGGTGTCGCTGGACCACGAGCGCCGGGGTGGCCCAGTTCCGATAGACGACACCTACAATCTCGTGCCGCTGTCCAGCGACGAGGTGCGGCGGTTCCTCCGGGACGGGTTCGGCGACGTGCTGACGCCGCGGCCCTTCCTCGACCCCGACGCCGAGTCGGCGGTAACCGTCGACGGCCACCGGCTCGCGGCCATCGACGGCCGGCCCGCCTTCCTCGTCGGTCTCCGGAAGGTACCGAAACCGGTTGGTCCCTTCGGGCTCGACCCCGAGTGGCTGCCGAGTTGTGCCTTCCTCGACCCCGAGACCCTCCAGTGTCGCATCCACGACGACGAGCGCTACCCCGACGCCTGCGGAACCTACCCGGGCGACAACCTCGCGCTCGACGCCGAAACCGAATGCGAGCGCGTCGAGGGGGCGTTCGGCGGCGACCGCCTGCTCGACGACGACCCCGAGGACGCCGAACCCCTGCTCGGGGTCGGCGCCCTCGGTGCGACGGTTTTCGCCCATCCGGACCCGGAGGCGCTGTCGGGTTGCATCGAGCGCATCGCTGCGGGCGAGCCGACCGACGCGGACCGCGCGGAGTTCGTCGCCGTCGCCGCCGCCTCCCGCCCCGGGACGCTGGCCATCGACGGGGACCGCTACGAGGCCGCCTACGAGCGGGCGCTGGCGGCCGATTCGTGGGCCGGCCGGGCGCGCGAGGAGTGGATACGGCGGGCCGAGACGGGCGAGGCCGCCGACCCGTCGCTCGGCGAGACGGTCGAGGACGACCGCGGCGCGCCCACGACGCCGGGGTGGGATTGATACGGATGGTTGTAGCGAATAGCCGACGAGCGTCTGGAGGGGCCCGGCGCTCGCCGGGAACGGAATACAACCATCCGTATAAGGGCGTGGCCGGCAATCCGTAGATATGCGCGTGCTCGTGACGGGAGCGACGGGATTCGTCGGCAGTCGGCTGGTGCCAGCCCTGCTGGAGCGCGGCCACGACGTGGTCGCACTGGTCCGGGAGGCCGACCGCTACGACGGGCCCGCGGGCGTCGACCTCGTCGAGGCCGACCTGCTGGAACCGCCCGTAACCGTCCCGTCGGTCGATGTCGCCTACTATCTGGTCCACTCGATGGGAACGGGTGGGGACTTCGAGGCCCGCGACCGGCTGGCGGCTCGCACCTTCGTCGACGCCGTCGACGCCGCGGGTATCGAGCGGACGATCTACCTCGGCGGCCTCGGCGACGACCGCGACCAGCTCTCGGCGCACCTCCGTTCGCGCCGCGAGGTCGAGCGGGTCCTCGCGGAGGGCGAGGCCGACCTCACGACGCTCCGGGCCGCCATCATCGTCGGCGAGGGGTCGGCGAGTTTCGAACTCATCGCCCAGATGGCCGGCCGACTGCCCGCGATGGTGACGCCGAAGTGGGTCCGCACCGAGTGTCAGCCCATCTTCGTCGACGACGTCATCGCGTATCTGGTCGGCGTCCTCGATGCGCCGGAGACCGCGGGCGAAACCTACGAGATCGGCGGGCCGGACGTGCTCACCTACGAGGGAATCCTGCGACGGACCGCCGAACTGCTGACCGGTCGGTCGCCGCTCATCCTCCCCATTCCCGTCCTGTCGCCGCGGCTCTCGGCCGGGTGGCTCTCGCTGGTGACCGACGTCTCGCCGAGCGTCGCCCGGCCGCTGGTCGAAGGAATGCGCAACACCGTCGTCGTCACCGACCACAGCATCGACGAGCACGTCGACGTCGAGTTGACACCCTTCGACGAGGCCGCCAGACGGGCGCTGGATGACCGCGCCGTGCTGGCCGAAGCGGAGGGGGTGCCCGAGGCGTGAGGCGGCCGGAGTACGGCGAGACGTGGGCCTACGAGAGCATCATCGGCGCGCTGCCCGGCGTCAACATCTCCCGCCGGGCGGCCATCGCAATCCAGTTGGTCGTCTTCGAGGTCGCCCTGCTGGGGCTGGCGTGGTACTACGCGCTTCCGGACATCATCGTCCCGGGGACGGCCGCCGTCGCCGTCGCCGCGGCCGGCAGCGCCGAGATGCTCCGCATCAGCGGCGCCGCCCGGGCCCCCGAGACGCCGGAGGCCTACCGCCGCCTGCTGTTCGGTTCCAGCGTCGAGGTCGTCCTCTCGGTTCTGGCCTTCGTCGCCTTCGTCACCCACCTGTTCGTCTTCGACCCCGGCGGCGGCCCGCTGGTCGAGCGACTCTTCGGCACGCGACCGCCGACGCTGGTGGTCTACCTGACGCTTTTGGTGATGTGGGACCTCTGCTATCGGCTCGGAACGGGGTGGTGGGCCGCCATCGTCGCGCTGTGGCGGTCGGCGACCTACCGGTTCGACCCCGAAACCGCCGCCACCCTGCGGCGGGCCGACCGCGAGACGCTGCTGTTCGGCGTCATCCAACTCGTCCTCGTGCCCTTCATCCTCGATTTTCCGGTGCTACTGGCGGCCCTTATCGGTCACGTGACGGCAGTCTTCGTCGTGACGACGGCGTCGCTGGCGCTGCTCCGTTGGCGAGAAACAGGGTGAGTCTACTGGGACTGCATCCGCTTGTACTGGTCGAGCAGCGCTTCCGTCGAGTCCCCCGAATCGTACTCTATCTTCCCCTCGTAGTTGGTCCGCTCGTCGTCGAAGGCGGCATCGACGGTGGACGTCTTCTCCTCGCGGCGCTCGTGCTCGTCTTCGTCATAGGCACCCATTGACATGGTAAGTACACTCTCACTTTGCAGTTGTACATAATCAATGTAACGGGGCCGATAGACGTACACTTATAAATGAGGGGTTGCGTTCACGCAACGTCGGACGAAACGGGTAAACCCGCCGGCCGACTACGGGTAGTGTGGCCGGCCCTCTCCGTTTCCGACGTTCGAACGAGACGTGGACCCGCGACCGGGTCCGCAAGCAACTCCTCGCCCCGCTGGAGTCGTCCTTCGGCGCCCGCATCGAAGACCCGTGGTTCGCCGTGGGAGACGACCGCTACGATGCCGTCCGCTTCGAGATGGACAACGGCGACATCGCCCTCTTTGCGTTCCGCCCCGGCCGGGCCTACTGGCTCGGCAACACCGAAACCCCCGAGCCGCTGTGGCGAACCGACAAGGAGACCTTCGACGAGGCGCCCTACGCCGTCTCCCGGTGGGCCCAGCGCGAACTCACCGCCCGCATGGAACTCACCGACCCGTGGCTGACAGACTACGAACACCTCTCGTGGTTCTTCCTGCCCGTCTTTTGCTCGAAGGACGGCCGCGACTCGACGCGCCGCTTCTTCGAGGAGGACGCCGCCGGCTTCCCCGACGCGACCCGCGAGGATGGCCTCGAATTCTACGAGTCGCTTCTCTCGACGGGTGCCCTCGACGAGTACCGCTACACGATGGCCTCGAAACTCGGCACCTCGCCGGGCTACGACATCGGCCGGATGCGCGCGACGATGGCAGAATTTAACGTTGCTAAAATCCTCGCCGACGCCGGTCTCGACTTCGAACCCGAAGTCGAACAGGACAGCGGACACGCGCTGGATTTCGCCGTCGACGGCCGACTCGTCGAGGTCACCCGCCCCGAACCGCCCGCCCGCCGCTCCCACGCCGACCACCCCGTCGCCGCGGTCCGCGAAACCGGGCGAGCCAAACAGGACGACCAACTCGCCAAACACCCCGAGGCCGCCCTCTTCGTCGACTGCACCTCCTTTACCGAGACCGAGTGGGCCGCCGTCAAAGGCGAGCAACCGAGCGTCAACCACGAACCGACCGTCGTCTTCCGGGCCCGCCCCGACGGACACATCGAGGGCTACCGCTACGGGAAACTCCCCTTCGACCTCGATGGCGCCATCGAGTGGGTCTGAAGCGGGCGAGCCTTCGGCTTTGTTTATAAACTAGATTACGGCACGTCTATCGATATTTAAATACGAACGCGGTTTCTGTCGGTCGAGCAACCGCCGTCCTGGCGGACTGAAAGGGCGAGGGCCGCGAGACGCGAACGGAGTGAGCGTCTCGACATGGCGAACGGGGAGCGAAGCGACCCGTGAGCCTGCTGGCGTTTATATAGTCGCTGAGGGACCACTATCCGAGCGAGCGGAGCGAGGAAGGATATGTCCCTCAGCGACCGCCAGCGGCCAGAGGGCTTTCGGGTTGTTTGCGGTCAGGGAGTCGCCACGCTCTGTTTATAACGAAACGAGTACGAATGTAGCGTCTAGCCACCATGACCGGGATAGTCCCGCTCGAAGCGGTCCTGAATCTCCTCACGTGAGAGTTCGATAATCGTTGGTCGGCCGTGCGGACAGGCGTAGGGGTTCTCACAGTCGTCGAGCGCCGATAACAGACCAGCAACGGTCCCCTCCCGAAGCGAGGTGTTCCCTTTAATAGACGGATGACATGCTAAGTCGCCGAGCAGGTCGTCGACCACGGATTCGACGGTGCCCTCGGGGTCCCCATCCACGAACTCCGCGAGCAAATCCCGCGCGAGTTCGGGCGCCTCGTCGCCGATACGCTCGGCGACCAGTGCCGGCACCGTCGTCACCGCCGCGGTCCGGTCGCCGGTTCGCTGGACGCGGAACCCGAGGCGGGCCAGCGCTTCCTTATAATCGCCCAACAGGGCGGCTTCGCGGGCGGTGAGGTCCAACTCGACGGGGTCGGCGAGCGCTTGGGTCGTCACGTCGTCCGCGAAGCGCTCCTGCAGGCGCTCGTAGTTGACCCGCTCGTCGGCGGCGTGCTGGTCGACCAACACGAGGCCACCGTCGGACCGTCGGTCCGACGAGGGTCGTCTCGCTCCGCTCGACTCCCTGCCGTCGATTTCGGCGACGATGTAGGTGCCGTCGAACTGCCCGAGGACGCGCATCTCCGGCAGGCGGTCCATCTCCTCGGGGGTGCCGGTCGTCTCCTCGCCGTCGAAGGTGCGCTGGTCCGGGCTCTCGCGGAAGCGGTCCTCGCGGTCCGATTCGGGGGTGGAACCGACCGATTGCGAGGTCGTATTCTCTCCGACATTCTCCTCGTCGCTCCGTGAACTGTCGGCGTCGCCCCACGCTGGCGACGGGTCGTCCCTCCGGGATGTTTCGTCCGTTCGGCCCGTTCCACGCGAAGCGTCGGTGGGGTTCGAACCCGCCCCCGTTTCGGGTCGAGCGCGGTGGCCCGATTCGGTGAGTTCGGGGTCTTCGTCCTCGCCAGTATCTGGCGAAATCTCGGTCTGTTCGGGGGCCGACCGTCCGCGTGGTGCCCGCGAGCGGAGCAGGCCCTCCTCCAAGAGCGCCGCCTCGATGGCCTCGCTGACCGTCTCGCGGACGCCCTCGTCGTCGGCGAACAGGACCTCCAGTTTCCGGGGGTGGACGTTCACGTCGACGCCGCCGGCCGGCACGTCGATGTCGACGACGGCGAAGGGATAGCGGTCCGGCGCGAGCTGGGTGCCGTAGGCGTCGACGACCGCCTCCCGGACGACGTTGGCGGTGACGTAGCGGCCGTTGACGAGCGTCGTCATGTACTCGCGACTCGCGCGGTTCGTCTCCGGGTGGCTGACCAGTCCCTCGACGCCTGCCAGCGGGCCGGCGGCAGTCTCGGCGTCGCCGTCCGCGCGGGCGTCGCCGACGGGAATCATCGACGCGGCGACCTCGCGGCCGTACACCGAGAGGACGGCGTTGCGGCGGTCGCTGTCGCCGGGCGTGGCGAAGGTCTCGCGGCCGTCGTGTTCCAGCGTCACCGCGACGTCGGGGTTGGCCAGCGCGTAGCCGGCGACGACCTGCTGGATGTGGTCGAACTCCGTGGCCGCGGTCTTGAGGTACTTCCGGCGGGCCGGGACGTTCCCGAAGAGGTCGGTCACCTCGACGGTCGTCCCTTCGGGACAGCCGACGGGGCCGCACTCGATTACGTCGCCGCCGTCGACGACGAGTTCGGTGCCACGGGAGCCACCGCGGGGTTTCGTCCGAATCGTCAGGCAGGCGACCGAGCCGATGGCGTGCAGCGCCTCCCCCCGGAAGCCGAGGGTGCCGATGGCATCGAGGTCGTCGATATCGCGGAGTTTGCTGGTCGTATGCTCCCGGACGGCCTTGCGGGCCTCGGTTTCGGACATGCCGAATCCGTCGTCGGCGACGACGACGCGGTCTTTGCCGCCGGCCTCGACGCGGACCTCGACGCGGGAGGCATCGGCGTCGAGGGCGTTCTCGAGGAGTTCCTTGACCACCGAGGCCGGCCGCTCAACCACCTCGCCGGCGGCGATCCTGTCCCGCGTCGTCTCGTCGAGTTCCCTGATTTCCGGAGCCATGAGGAGCCGTACTTACGGCGTTGGCCGCCGGCTACACCTAACTCTTTCTCATGGTCGACCGGGAGTCCGCGTCGACTCTCTCGCCGGAACTCGACGCGAACGCGGCCGCGGCACGAAGGCTTTTGGTCGCGGTGGGCGTTGCCAACGTGCATGATAGTGATGCACGCCGAGCTACCTGTCGCACCGGACCACCGCGAGGAAGCACTCGAACACGTCGAGGAACTCGCCGTCGAATCCCGCGCCGAAGACGGCGTCATCGATTACCGCGCTACGACCGACATCGAGGACACCGACACGGTCCGCATCATCGAGCAGTACGAGGACGACGACGCCGTCGAGGCTCACATGAACAGCGACCACTTCGAGGCCTTTCAGGCCGCCATCGCCTCCTGTCTCGCCGGCGAACCGGAACTCTACCGGTACGAGGTCGACTCGAAGACGCAGGTGATGTAGGGCAGTCGCCCGGGCCGTTCCGGGCGATACCGGTTCCCGTCGTCTCGGGTTTCAATCGTCGGCCGCGACCGGCTCGCCGTGGCTCACCTCGTCGCCGAGCAGGTCCATGAACGCCGCGAGCCACTCGGGGTGGTCGGGCCAGGCCTGCCCCGTCACGAGGTTTCCGTCACGGGTGACCTCGTCGACCCACGAGCAGCCAGCGGCCTCGCACTCGGCTCGGACGGCCGGATACGACGTCATCTCGTAGCCGTCGAGGACGTCGGCCGCCGCGAGAATCTGCGGGCCGTGACACAGCGTTGCGACGGGCTTGTCCGCCTCGAAGAAGTGCTGGACCGCCTCGATGACCTCGTCGTAGGTGCGGAGATACTCCGGCGCCCGGCCGCCGGGCACACACAGCGCGTCGTACTCTGTCGGGTCCACGTCGGCCATCGTCGCGTTCAACTCGAAGTCGTGGCCTCGCGACTCCATGTAGGTCTGGTCGCCCCGGAAGTCGTGGATGGCCGTCTTCACCGTCTCGCCCGCCTCCCTGTCGGGACAGACGGCATCGACGTCGTGGCCGACCATCTGTAACGCCTGAAACGGCACCATTATCTCGTAGTCCTCCCCGAAATCCCCGACGATCATCAGGATGTCTTTGGTCATTGGTATCACCCTACACTACTTGGGCTGGTGAGCACAAAAAGCCGAGCATTCGTCACTCGAACGGCAGGAACCGGGCGTTTCGCGTCGGGCGATTTCCCAGAAACCGGCGGCAGTCAGGGCGCGAGCAACCGCTCGGCCTCGCTCTCGGAGAGCCGTTCGAAGTGTCGCCGTCCCTGCGGCGTCAGTTTGTATACGCCGCCCGTCGCCGTCATCGTGATGTGGCCCCCGGATTCGAGGTCATAGCAGTGTCGGTCGACGGTGACTGGATGGCGGTCGAGCCGTTCGGCCAGTTCGACGGCGGGTGTGGCGCCGCGGTCCGCGAGCAGCGCCAGGATCTCCTTCTTGGGGTCGGTGGGCATGCATAGCCGTAGCGCATCTTCGGAGGTAATGCCTCTGCTGGCTACTGCTGGTGGATTTAAATACCACTCAGAGGCGCTATGTGGTTTTAGACGTCACTCTCTCGTGTTGCGGTTGGAGTCAGACCAGACCGCCCAGCAGCCACTCCCGCGGCGGCTCCTCGAAGGGCCACTGCCCGCACTCGGATTTCGTCAGGTCGCCGCCGGTCTGGGCCATGAACGCCCGCTGTTTCTTCCCGAATCGGTAGTGGCACATCTCGGGCTGTCGCTTCTCCCAGTAGATTGTCTCCATCGACGGCGCGCCCTCCGGAACCGGCGGCAGCGTCTCGTATTTCGGCCCGTCGAGTTCGGCCTGTGTCTCGGTGAGTTCGTCCTTGAGCGGCGTCACGGGGCCGGCGGCCCAGTAGCCGCCGGCGACGGCCAGCACCGCGACGACGGCGACGATTCGCCACCGGCGGTCCGGCGTCGGGGCGTGGGCGACGAGCACCCCGACGCCGACCGCGAGGAACAGAAAGAGCAGTATCAACTCGATGGCACCCTGCATCTCGAGGAATATCTGGCCGGCATAGCCGAGGCCGCCCAAAGCGACCCACCAGTAGCGTTCGCGGTCGCGGGCGAGGCCCCGAAACCAGCCGTAGGCGCCGACCGCGCCGAAGGCCACGCCAGCGATGCCGATTTCGACGACGACGGCGAGCAGGCGGCCGACGAGGGTGTACCCCTCGACGCCGTACACCGGCGCGATGACGGCCTCGACGAACAGGGGGACGGCGAGGCCGGCGGCGACGAACGGGGCGACGACGGCGGCGGCGGCGACGATGAGGCCGCCGGCGACCGTCCGGCCGGCCGTCCGCCACCCGCCGCGCTGGAGGCCCATGGCGACGACGAGCAAGGTGAGGCCGCCGCCCAACTGCCAGAAGCCGGCGCTGGCGGCCGCCGCGGCACCGCTTGCGGCCGGGCGGTCGTCGACGGCCAGCAGTAGCGCGGCGGCGCCGAAAGAGAAGGCGAAGTACTTCGGGCGGATGCCGGAGGCCGGGAAGGCGTAGACGGTCGGCACGACGAACATCGTCAGGCCGGCGACGACGGCGGCGAAGCCGTCGTCGGTGAGCCGGTGGACGAGAACGCCGACCAGTACGACGCCGGACCAGACGGCGCCGACGGCCGCGCTAACGCCGAGAACGTGCAGCACGGCCATGTTCCCGCCCGAGAGGACGGCCAGCACCGTCGTCACGGCGTAGATGAGCGGCGGCTTGAGGTCCCAGAAGTCGACGTAGGGCGTCGCACCCTGCGTGATGTACCAGCCGGCGTGCTGGAACAGCGCCGAGTCACGGTTCACCTCGAAGGGGTCGAGGGCGAACTGGACGACCGTCGCGACGACGAGGACGGCCGCCGCGGTAACGGCCAGCCACCGGAACCACTCGCGGTCGATTCGATCGTGGAGGTCCCGCAGCGCCGCGGTCGGTTCCCCGGTCATCGGTCCGTCAACCGCTCTTGCCATTCTTGGACGCGGGCCATCAACTCCACCGGCGGCACCTCGTTGACATCGGTCTCCCGGAGGTCATCCAGCACGTTCTCCGTTTCGGCGTCGAGCGGCTCGGGGCCGCCGTCTGCTTCGGTCGCGGCGGTTCGCTGGCTGGCCCCGTCGCGGAACTCGCCGCTGCTCACGTCGAAAACCGCCTGCACGGGCTCGCCCGACCCCGAGGAGCCGCCGCCCTTGGCCTCGATGGCGCGCTCGTTCCGCAGGCGGTCCAGCACGTCGCGTGCGCGGCCGACCACGGGGTCGGGAACCCCCGCAAGGTCAGCCACGTGGACGCCGTAGGAGCGGTCGGTCGGCCCCTCCTCGATGGTCCGCAGGAAGGTGACCTCCCCGTCCCGTTCTTCCGCTGCGACGTGGACGTTCTCGACACGCGGCAACTCGTCGGCCAGCGTCGTGAGTTCGTGGTAGTGGGTCGCAAAGAGGGTGAAGGCGCCGACCTCGTTGTGGAGGTACTCGGTGGCGGCCCACGCGATGGAGATGCCGTCGTAGGTGGCGGTGCCGCGGCCCACCTCGTCGAGGATGACGAGCGACTCCTCGGTCGCCGAATGGAGGATGTTCGAGAGTTCCTGCATCTCGACCATGAACGTCGACCGGCCCTGTGCGAGTTCGTCGAGCGCGCCGACGCGGGTGTAGACGCCGTCGACGAGGCCGACGCGGGCGCTGTCGGCGGGCACGAAGGAGCCGACCTGCGCGAGCAGGGAGATGAGGGCGGCCTGTCGCATGTAGGTCGACTTCCCCGACATATTCGGCCCCGTCACGAGCAGGAAGCGGCGCTCGCGGTCCAGATAGAGGTCGTTCGGAACGAACCGGGTCTCCGTTTCGACGACGGGATGCCGGCCCGCCTCGACGTTCAGCACCCCCTCGTCGGTCAACTCGGGCCGCGCCCAGTCCTGCTTGGCGGCGTGGGCCGCCAGCGAGCAGAAGGCGTCCAGTTCCGCGAGCGTGCGGCCGACCGCCTGCAGGAGGTCGGCCTCGGCTGCGACGGATTCCCGGAGGCGGCAGAAGGCCTCGTACTCGCGGTCCCCGCGTTCCTCTTCGAGGCGGAGGATTTCGCGTTCCTTCTCCCGTAACTCCTCGAAGACGTACCGTTCGGCGTTCTTGAGCGTCTTGATGCCCTCGTAGTGGTCGGGCACCTCGTCGGCCTCGCTCTTGCCGACCTGCACGTAGTAGCCGTCGGTCTTGTTGCGGCCGACGGTGACGTGTGAGAGGCCGTGCTGGCGCTTCTCGCGTTCTTCGAGCGTCTCGAAGAACTCGACGGCCCGCTCGTGGCGGGCGACCAGTTCGTCGAGGTCCTCGTCGTAGCCCCGCTTTATCAGGCCGCCCTCGTGGAGCGTCTTCGGCGGGTCATCGGCCAGCGCCTCCAATTCCTCCCGGAGGTCGGCGACAGCCTCGCGGTCGAGGTCCGCAAACAGGTCCGCGACCGGTGAGTCGGCCAGTCGGGGCGCGCCCTCGACGGATTCGGCGAGGTCGGGCACGAGCGCCAGCGTCTCGCGGGCCCGCAACAGCGCGTCGGCGTCGGCGCTGCCCGACACCGCGCGACTGGCGACCCGTTCGAGGTCGTAGGCCGCAGCGAGCGTCTCGCGGAGGCCTTCCCGCACGAGCGCATCGTCGGCCAGCGCCGCAACGGCGGCCTGCCGTCGCCGGAGTTCGCCTTCTCTGCGGAGCGGCCGGGTGAGCCATTCCTTCAGCAGGCGGCCGCCGGCGCTCGTTTCGGTGTGGTCGATGGTCTCGAACAGCGTCTTGCCGCCGCCGGTCATCGTCTCGGTCAGTTCGAGGTTACGCTGGGTCGTCGCGTCCAGCGAGACGTGGTCGTCGGGTGCGTAGGCCTGCAATCGCGTGACCGAGGCTAAGGCGCCGACGCCGGTTTCGTCGATGTAGTCGATGGCCGCACCGGCGGCCGCGACCGCCGCCTCGCTGTCGAGGCCGACGGTTTCGACGGCGTCGCCGAACTGCTCGACGAGGGTGTGGCGGGCACGTCCGAGGGCGAACGCTTCCGTGTCGTGAAGCGTCGTCCGGCCGTCGATGCGCTCGCGCAGGGTGGCGAGGAAGTCGTCGTCGGTCCGCACCTCGGGGCCGGGAACCACCTCGACCGGCGCGAAGCGGTACAGTTCGGTGAGCGCGCGACTCGCCGCATCCGGGCCCGAGACGGCCGTCGCACGGAAGGTACCGGTCGTGATGTCACAGAAGGCGAGGCCGTACTCGTCGCCGTCGCGGGCGACCGCCGCGAGGTACTTCGCGTCGGCGTCGTCCGTCTCGATGAGTGTCCCCGGCGTGACGACCCGGGTTACCTCTCGGACGATGTCGCCGTCCGCCTCGCGCTGGTCGGCCACCGCGATGCGGTAGCCGCGCTCGGCGAGCGCCTTTAAATAGGGTGTGAGGTCGTCGACGGGAACGCCCGCCATCTCGTAGTTCTCGCCGCCGGAGGAGCGTTCGGAGACCTTCAGATCGAGTTCCTCGCCGACGAGGCGGGCGTCCTCGCCGAAGAACTCGTAGAAATCGCCCATCTGCATCGCCAACAGGTCCGCCTCGCTGTCGGCCTTCAACTCGAAGAACTCCCCGACGATACCCGAAGCCATGTCGCTATCGCCGGCCGCAGTGGGGTAAAACGCTACGGTCGGCGGGGCGGGCCGCCGGGGTGGGCTCCGACGAGTGTCCGGTGCTGATTCTTTCCTTATTGATAGGGAAAGATATGTGTGAAATCGACGCACGGAAGCGGTTCGAGAACGCCGCCTTTTTATACACAAACCCACACGCTTCGCCAATCCCGTGACGAACACGTTGTCGCTGGACTCCCTGACCAAGACGTTTCTGAAGTATCAGCACGTGCTGGTGTTCCTCGCGCCTGCGCTGTTCGTGGCGCTCGTGGTCACTGCGGCACCGACCCAATCCGCAGAGCCCGGACTCGACTACTGGCTCGAGTACTGGTGGCTCTTCCCGTTCTTCCTGCTGGGGGCGACCATCGTCAACACCGTCGGCATCAGCGGCGCGGCGCTGTTCGTTCCCTTCCTCATCTTCATCTTCCCGCTGTTTGCCTTTCCGGTGGCATCCGAGACCATCGTGAAAATCAGCCTCATCAGCGAGTCGTTCGGCCTCTCGAGTTCGACGCTGGCGTTCATCTCCTATGGGTTGGTCGACCGCCGACTCGCGGTGGCGCTGGTCGGCGGGGCACTGCCCTTTGTCGTCGGCGGGGCGCTGCTGTCCTTCTTCATCCCCGAAGTGATCTTCCAGTTCCTGCTGGCGCTCCTGCTGTTGCTGTCGGCATACACGCTGGTGGTGACCGACGTCGGCCACGAGGAACCCGGTGGCGACGACCACGACGCCGCACCGACCGCGGCGGCCGACGGCGGCCCGTCGGGTCCCCTCCCGGACGACGACGCGAAACTCGGGCCGGCGGGCGTCGCCACCGACGGCAGCGGCGACGTCACGCGCGTCGACCGCGACGGCAACGACTACCGCTACGACCGCGGCGGCTACCTCGAACGCTTCGGCGTCTACGGCTTCGGCGGCGTCTTTCAGGGGCTGGCCGGCTTCGGCATCGCCGAAATCGGCATCGTCTCGATGCTCCGGTCGGCCATCCCCGTCCGCATCGCCATCGGCACCAACCACGTCGTCGTCGCCACGACGGCCATCATCGCCTCGCTGACCCACGTCTTCGGCGGCGGCATCGTCGGCGGCCACGAAATCGACCTCGCGTCGACGCCGTGGAACATGGTCGTCTTCACCGTGCCCGCGACGGTCATCGGCGGCCAACTCGCCCCCTACGTCGCCGCCGCTCTCGACACCGGGACGCTCAAGCGATTCATCGCCGCCGTCTTCGGCGTCATCGCCACCGCGCTGTTCGTGCTGGTCGGACAGGGTCTGCTGTAACACGCCGGTGATGTACGGGCCCGCCACACCGGGGACGCCCTTTTAAACGGGCCTCCCCGATTACGGGTATGAGCGAACCCCAACAGAGTCCGACCGTACAGATATACGCCGACTACGTCTGTCCCTTCTGCTATTGAGGATGAGATGTACTAGTGGTTTGAGGGGATGCTGTTAAAAATGGGGCTATGTGTCGCCACCCTCTTCCTCCGCTAACCGGGCAAAGAACTCCTCAGAACCGTATTTCTCGTAAACATCCTGTATGCCGAGCGCCGTTTCCCCCCGCTTGGACAGAATATATTCCCTCTCGTCTTGCTCGACCAGCCCAAATTTGAGTAGCCGGTTGAGCGCCTGCTGGATTGCCTCTTGATCGAATAGGTCATCATCCACGTCGAGACCGGTAGAACCCTTCTCAACTTGGGTTAGTAGCCCCCATTCCAGTTCCGAAAATGGCCCTTGGTACTCACCTCCTTCTACTCCATGGATTTCCACGAGTCGCGTCTCCCCTGGAATGTACTCCTGACCCTGTTCCGTGAGACGGTAGTAACCCCCCTCGTAATCGACCTTCTCCAGTAAGCCGAGTTCTGCTAGCTTCTGCATGCGGCGAGCAATCGTATCTGAGCTCTTCTGGACTCGATTACGCTGTTCAACGAGATTGTACCAGACGACGTTTGGAGGCAATACTAGCGATTCGCGTGCAGACTCCTCCTGAAATAGCTCAAGAATCGCATCGTCAACGTCATCCAGTTTCCCAGAGGCCATCTGTTCGGTACCTTTGGCTACCTGATTTCCTCGACAACATATTTCTCCCGACTTCCGATTCAGATGTTGAGGCATCGGTTATCAGTTGATTGAGGGGGTAGTATATAAACTTGCGCCATATGGAGAAAGTATATAAGTAAACGTCGAGAAGATTTTGATACATGGAACCAGCCGCAATCGTTGCTAGCGACATTAGACATATTGACGAGGCAATCGTTCTCGTCGAGAATGCAGTATCAAAAAGGTACAGCGTCAAAGGAACAGAATCTCGTCTGTCAGCTTTCGATGGCGTCTATATCGGTAAAGAGGACATGAGCTACCAATGGTCACTTAATTTCGGATACCGAGGTGAACCGGAGATCGTCCTCATACCGACGGGTGACCAGACAACCACTTACCACTACTACCTTGACCAAGCGGTTGAGTTTTTCCAGCGAGACGACGTCCTGCCGGTGGTCATCCAAGAGAATGGGAACGTAATTCGTGGCGAACAGATGGATGGCGAGGAAAATAATGAGTGACTCCGTAGTCGCTACCTCTTATCCCAAAACTCAGGAGTACGAGAAGTGGGCCGACCATGCGGACGAGCTCGGGATGACGATTAGTGAGTACATCCAGTCGATGGTTCGCGCTGGCCGCAAGGAATTCACTATCGACGTTGATCCAGACGAGACAAACCAAGAACTCCGCGAATCACGGAATTACTACCGCCAAAAGCTGGAGGAGAAACGGCGAGAGAACCAGAAGCTTGAGAATCAGCTCCACGGTGGGGAGGCCGAAGCGATTGAGTCGTTCGTTGAAGCGAACCCCGGGGTGACCTACCAAGAAATAGTAGAGCACGTTAACAATACTGCCTCGGAACGGGTTAGTTCCCACCTGGATTCGATGTCAGGAAATGACGTGTCGAAAGATGGTGACGAGTACTACCCAATCAAGAATCAGGAGGGGAAGGAGGAAGAGCCGTGAGTGGTCTCTCAACGCGCCCCCACAAACGTATGGGTGTATACAAAAATATCCACCAAGTTCCAGATCATCATCGACTCGAAGAACACGAAACAGCCTACGTCGACAAAGATGTCTGGGAAGACTATCTTGACTGGTATCTCGTCCCACCGCGGAACTCAGAAAGCAAGCGAGAACAAGCCAATCGTTCGTTCCGACTCTGGAATTCTTTCATGCAAGAGCGTGGACGGCATTACGCGCTCGCCGACCCTTCTGATGTTGAGGTCTGGTCACAGCGTCTTCTTGACGAGTACGCACCTGGATATGCGTACACGAACTGGGCACAGATCGAACGGTTCTACTCTTGGCTTCAGACAAATCCGGATTACATCCATGTGTATCAACCATTCTGGATGGCTGCAGCGAATCGTACCGAAGCGGCAGACGAACTTTGGAATATCAAGGTGACTCGCCACTGGGAGGGTATGGACTGATGACTTCTGACACCCCCGAAATAGACGAAACACGTCAACTGGCGGCTGACCAGTTCGGGAAAGACCTCGACCCGCTCGAAAAATACGAGTCTGACTTTCGTCAACTGGAAAAAGACGGCTTTGACGCTTTCGAGATCATGCATTCGAAGGTTTTTGACAAACAGGACTTGAAGGAGCGAACTCTCGAAAGTTATGGGACGGTATTCAAGCAGTGGAAGGAATATATGGATTCCGTAGGGCGGCATCCAGCTTGTCCAAGCGGTAGGCACGTCCGTTCCTTTGCTGATTACCTTCAGACGAAAGATCATCGCCCAAACAGCCCCAAGACCGTTAAAGACAAACTTATACTTCTAAATAGGACTTTCCAGTATTGGCAGAGTGACCCTGCACTTCCTCACGAAGATGATTTCAACCCGTTCGACTTGGTGCTCCAAGAAGGCGGATTCGAGTCGAGCGAAAAGAAAGACCCCTACAACATACCTCGGAGTGAATTAGGGGAAATCGTCCGAGGAGTAAAGCACGTCCGCGATCGAGGAATCATCGCATCGAATCTTAAACTGGGGATGCGGGCAACGGAAGTCTGCAATATCGAGTTGTCACATATCTCGTTACAGAATGAGGTATTGCGTGATCACTATCCTGAACTCGGCTCTGATCCCCAGCTCAAGGGCCATGAAAACGCGATCCTCATCCCCCACGATATTGAAGGGAACAAATCGCAACGCCCCCGTATATTGCCTCTTGACGAAGAAATGCGCCAAGTCCTCACCCAGTGGCTTCTCGTCCGGCCAGATAACGGTGAACCCTATCTTTTCCTCTCTCACTCGGGGCACTCCCAGATGGAACGGGGAGTCATCAATCGAGTCTGGAAAAAATGGTTCCCCGAGGAGTATCTGGAGGAGACTGAGAATCGCCAATCCGTAACCAGCCATTATGGCCGTCATCGGTTCACGACCTACTGGGAGCACCAAGGCCTGTCACGTGAATTCCTGAAATACATGCGTGGGGACACGACTTCCAAAGATTCAATCGACGATAGCGAGGCAGTCAATGACTACATCCACACCTACTACGAGGATATTGAGGAAACATACCGGAAGCAGATCTTCAAACTCGGGCTTTGATAGGCAACGGGGGCCTGCTAGTCGTATGATTTACCGGGCGAGTGCCCGTCGCTGTATCGAACCAGCTGAAGTTCCAGATACAGTAGGATCGGAACCTATTGGGACTGCCTTGCTGAACGGATAGAAGAAAATGAAGAACTATAGGAATAAAACATAGGGGGAGGATTAATTTGAAAGCATGAGTGATGAGTACCAGGACGCTTTAGAGAATGCATTCGGTGAACCACAACGGGCAGCACGCGCAGCTGCGATGTTCCATGAGATGCGACAGAGCAATGGTCTTGAGTATCTGAACGATTGGTCTCCGGGAGAATTAGCGAACAAACTGAAAAGTTTCGCTGATGGAGGCAGTATCAAAACAGGGTGGAACAGATGGGCGGCTATTCAAGGAGGATCGGGCGTTGATACATCCGAATATAAGTTCTGATTAGCGGACAGCATCTATCTGAGTCGGGGTAATACTTCGAAGCGATAACTACGCCCGATATACCCCTCTTGATGGACGAACTGGTTCGTGAGTCCCCTGCACCCAGGGGTGGTACGGTGAAAGATAAACGGCTAATCTTTCAACAGAGCCTTTCGATAGTATATGATCCGTTGTCATTACTCACCGATAGACGGGAGTCAGGCGCCTTCAACGAGCCGTTTCAGCTGTTCTGGTGGGACAGCTCCTCGGGCAGCATAGCCTTCATACGCGAATGTCGGAACTCCGGTGATTTCCTGCTGATGGGCCTCTCGGAACTTCTCGTGAATTTCACTACGGAGTTTTTCATCGTTAAGCGCCGACCGTATTTCATCAGCCTCGATTCCAGCCTCTACGGCGAGTTCCGTTAGAACATCTGCCTCACCAATATCCCAACCCTCCTGCCAGAGAGCATCAAAAATGGCGATATCGAACTCCAGCCACGTTTCGTAAGGATAGTGCTGCTTTACGTAATACGAGGCAATCTGAGCATCGAGTGAGTCGATATCCTTCGTGAGATCGAGAGTCATGTCGACGTCGTACTTTTCCTGTAGTCGGCGGACGTTCTCTTTTGCTTGCTCGTAGTACTCCTCGTCCTTTCCGTCGTCAACAGATGTGTCGATCTCCCCATCCGGGCCCCGTTTCTGTGCTCGAAGATCGAACGGGTGCCATTCGATTTTCAGTTCTTCTTCACGAGACTCTTGATACTGGCTTAGTGACTCTCTACCAAGGTAACAAAACGGGCACACATAGTCCGAAAAAACGGTGATCGTGCTTTCCGACTGTTGCTGACTCATATAACGATATTGGCGCGGGAAATACAAAACAGGATGGTTCTAATGCAACAACGGTACACAAGGGAGAGCGAGAACCGTCTCTGGTGAATGGGGCTTGATTGGAAGAACCACATCCCAGTCTATCGATTGATAATCTGTTAGTTAGTCAAATAGCGAACCGATATCGGGGGTGAATACAGCCTCTAACTCTTCCTCCAGCAATTGTTTCGCTTCGCTAATAGCGCGGAGATAGACTGTCTCTGGATGTTGGATGTCAATTCCAGCATCATAATCAAAGACATCCGAGATTGGTGGAGTAGTTTTGAACTCAAGGAAAGACCCTGATTTGACGATGCCATCGATTCCGTAGATTTCCTCGTCATCTTCCCACTCAGCGGTCACAACGCATCGAATCTGTGCATCGATTGGAGAAAAGCGACCGGATGTTTGAGCGAAGTAATCTTCAAAACCCCAACCTATGGACTTAACCGACGACATTTCGCCCGTCTCTCTAAACCAGACCTGAGGGATGCCGTCCTCTCTAAGCTGAACCCATATTGGTGTGTATTTGGATTTGCCAAATCGTGAGATACAGCCGTTAAGGTAGGGTGTTGTCTCCTCCGGATATTCGTTTGATGATTCTGAAACGTCATCGACATCAATTCCCCACTCAGACAGTTGCGATAGCGATTCATCTGATAGCTCAACACCTGTGTTAGAGGTGTTCGAACCTGCCGTGTGGTGATCTCGATCGATTGGTTCGACGAGTGTTGTGAGTTCCGCAAGCTGATTGGCACCTGTTCCTGAGTATGACTTGATGAACGATCGAAGCGTATCTAGGTCAGCGTCTGATAGAGTGGCTTGGGCATTTGATTCTTGGAAACTTTCTCTCAACTCATCCTTCGAGAGGTCGTTGATCCCTGAGCTTGGACTATCTGTTTCGAGAAGGCCTGCTTGGTACATTCGCCATGTGAGCTCTCCAGGTATGCTGTCACCTTCTGTCTGTTCGAGTCGTCCAGCTTCGTAGTTTAGCTGGTCAAATAGACGGTTGGCTGCCGGTGTTGTCTGGAGATTGAAATACCCACTACTTGGCGAGAGTCCCCGAAGAAAATACCCTGTTTTCTCGTTAGAGGGGGCGTATCTGTAGAGATTTGCCACAGATGGTCTTACATCGGTTCCCGTATCTTATTTTCGGACTTCTGATGGTATCTACTCAGTCTTGAGACCTTGATGGTCACGTGAGTGTATCCGACGCGCTGCTAGCATTTGCTCTGATTCCTGGCTTTGTAGCAGCAACAGTAATATAGGGCCTGTTGATGACTTGGGATGTATGCCTCAGGACTCTCCCAATCTGTATAATACATATATTGACTACGAACACGACGAGGATTGGGATATCAATAAAATCGCAGATTATCAGGCAATGCAGCAGATTGCGGGGGAAGATTTCAGTATGCGGAAGCGGAAACTCGGTGAGGTACTTCGTGACCGGACATTCAATGTCCCAGAGTACCAGCGGCTGTTTTCATGGAAGACGAAACACCACCGGCAATTGTGGTCTGATCTTCAACAGTTCATTGACGCTGAATTAGAGGTTGGGAAGTCCAATATCTCAGACGTGTTCTTTAGCTCCATGTACTTCGCTGTTGATAAGGAGAGTGATACGTACGAGATTATTGACGGTCAACAGCGCCTCACCTCCATTCATATCCTACTGCGAACGATCTTGGAAAAACTCCAAGAAATCGATGCTGACGATATCGATAGTGGAGATATCCGCAAATTACGAAGCGGGGTTATCACGCAGATTGAAAGGATACTATACAAATTTGAGTCTGTCTCGAAGGGGGAAGTGCCACGGCTTTCCTTGAACAAACACGACGACGATGGTGAGGCTGATATCGGGTTCTTCGAGGCGTTGATTTCCGGATCTGAAAAGCAACTTTCGTACCTCTGCTCGGACGAGCGTGAGTATATCGATGGTCGGCGTGGCGACGCGACACAGATCTCGGATCTTATCAATGAATTCGGGATTAGTGATCGGGTGGTTGATGAGTTGAATCCTGATCGGTCGAAATTTTCGAGCTACATACCGATTTACGACTCGAACGAGCGGCTACTTGATGCATACAATTTCTACCGAGAGAGGGTTGCGGAAACCGTGGCCGAGCAAGAGGACTCGGATAGTAGTGCCTTAGCGCTAATCAACCTCAGCAACTATATCCAGCAATCGTACCATATTGGTGAGTTCATTATCGAAGATGCGGCGCCTGATTTCCGGATGCAGATATTCGAAATTCTCAATGACCGCGGGCTTGAACTCACCAAGATCGATCGAATCCGAGCCGCTGTTGTAAATGCTTTCTTCGACGCTGACGATCGAGATGAATACATTCGGAAGTGGGAGGATATTGTCGTCGCGTTTGCAACCAACGACAGCCAAATCGATGAGTATCTTTCTGTCTATCTGAGTATCATTGACAGCAACATCGATACCGTCGGTGAGGCGAGTTCAGAACTCACCCACGCGTTCGGAACCCGGAATATTGAATCAAATGTCCGGCCAAGGCTAAACGACTTAGACGAGGCTCGGGATTTCTTAGACCACGCCCACGAACTGGTCTCCTATTACAAGGACATCACGAACTCGGAATTGGAGTCTCAAGACCTCAAGCTGAACGATTACTCCAGGCGTTGCCAAGAGGTTCTGGTCAGGCTGAACGACCAGCAAATGAATCAGTGGCGTCCGTTCATTCTCGCGCTATACCACCATACGGTCACGACATCAAGTGGAAACGAAGCTAAGTTCTATGAGACCCTGGACACGGTCGAGAAACTCAACTTCCGCCGACTCTTAGTGGGCGAAGATCCGAACATTTTCCAAGAGATATTCATTGAGGCGGTTCACAGGCTCTTCCTCGCACAAAAGGAGGATGTCGAGGAAGATCCGTACGAACGGTCACAGCAATATCTAATCAGCGAGATGCAGTCAACGACTCCGGATTTATTTGCTGATCGATTCTTGGACACCATTACGCAGGCTCAGTCTTGGAATCCTCCACACGCAAAGTTGCTGTTCGGGAAGATTGCCAATCAACGATTCCGTGATGAAGGAACTATCGTTGATAGGCGACTGAATATGGGCAGCATCCATCTCGAACACGTGTTCCCACAGAGTCTCGTCCACGATACTGACGACCCGGTGTGGCTGACAGAATTCTTCAAGCTGGACGACGCTGAGGTTGAAATCGTATCCGAGATTCAGCGGTACATTAGCCTCATTCAGCAAGAAGATACTGAGCTCGATGAAGAAGATAGGCAGCTTCGAGACAACATAGAGGAGTTCATCACGCAACGGTTCATCAACGATATCGGGAATTTCGTCCTACTCCGCGATAGCGACAACATTAGTGCCAGTAACCGACCATTGGCCGAGAAGATTCCTCAGTATTTCAATGAACGAGACGACTTCACGAGCATCTATCCCAACCGGTATTTCACATCAGATTACGGGCCGGTTGACCGAGACCGGCTCGAAGAGCTACTCAGACAGTATGATGCCGTTCGGAATGGTGAACGAGACGCGGTTGACACAGAGCTGGTGAAGTATTTCAATTCGATGTGGACTTACGAGTCGTTACAAGAGCGGCGGGTCGGCCTTCTCGTCGATATTCTCGAAATTGTCGGATTTGATCAGCTCAGCGATGAGTTCGGCTTGAAATCCGAACCCGAACGAGTCCGTGAACAAATCCGCACCCAGACAGAACAAGAGTTCGAGAAACGACTCTCGATGCGATCTCTTTGAGCCGGGCGAGAGGCAGAGCTCCTTTCAGAGATTAGGCTCTGTTGAAATTCTCAGAGACTGATAGGTACTGGTTGCTGAATGTAGAGGCTGCATACACCAGTGACATATACTAGGAGTGGTATTCCAGTTCAGTCAGGGAAATAGATTCTTGAGAGAGCATCGTCTTCGGTGAAGTCGCGTTCACTCACTGCCTCAAACGGAAGGCGGCCAGCAGCCCTATGCAGGCTCTGTAAGCACTTTATGGCCTAGCGTAACCAATTCTGCATATCGCTCTGCCACCTCGTCGAGAAAGCTCTCATCGTCCAGATCGCTGGCATCCACACCCTCCCAGTAGTCATGGACAACACCAAATGTTGAATTTCCGGTATATTCGAACCCTTCTTGCTCGAATCGAACCGCCTTTGCTTCTACCTCACCCGAAAGGTCTGCATCGCTCTCGATATCCAATCGTACCTCGACATCACCCGGGGTGATCGTTCTTTGATCCTGTTCCAACTGGATTTTGAACTGGTACCTAATCGCATCTGGATGACCTTCGGCCTGTGATTGCAGCCACGGGCTCCGAGTATCGATTTCATAGTTCGGCGTAGCAGACGTTTTATCGGAGACGAGATGGCGTATCTTGGACAGCGCGCGATCCATGATACGCCCATTGAGATTTGCATGCAACGGATACGAGTTCAGCTGCTGTTCGTGACGTTTCTCGATTGCCGATTCGAAGATGGTCTGGAAGTACGGTACCCCATCGTGGTCAATCGAATCAAGATACGAAACCAGCTTTTCGTACGTCACAACACTATCAAACGCCTCTCGTTCTGCGTCGTTCACATACTGGGTAGGAGCGATCAATCCGACGGTGAAAGCCTCGCAGTCGCCGTTCGACACGTACTGCTCCCCCCGTTCGTAGTAGCGTTCTATCTGCTGGTCTTGGAATGACGCGGTGATTTTGTTTTCGATGAGAATGAGCTGGCTGTCGCCACGGTCTGTTTTGAACCCAAGTTCGATGTCCGACTCGCCGTTGGGTGTCACGACGGAATGACTGACACCAATGAACCGTGACTGGTCTGTGTTTGGTGCGAGTTGCTCACGGAACCACTCTCGGAAAGGTTGAGATGTCTGTACAAGCTGGACAAGAACCAGATCAACATCTCGTTCCCGGACAGAAGCGGAAAGTAACGGACGTTCCTCGATGTCCATGGTGACAAACAGTACCAATTAATTTCTGATGAATCTTGTGTCGACCTGTTCGACCAGAGCAGTTGCTGTCTCCAACGTCGGAACGGGTCGAACCGTCGTGACCGATACGGCCCTATATTCAGCACGAACTCACCAAACTATCAGCGGCTGAGGATCTCAACAAAGCTAGAGAGTACTATCTTGGACAGATATCCTGCTTAGACGGTCGATGGGGGACTACAGATGACGATGCCGTCGGCTGGATCTCTGGAGATGGCCGAAGAAACGACTTCTATCTCTACTACCCCACGTATCACGCGAGTATAGAGCATCCCCACATCCGTCTCGGGGGTCTCGCTTCTAATTTCCGATAGATTAGTGATTGATATGTACTGACGCAACGGATATTTGAATGTCAGCGGGGAGTCGGGAACTGTTCGGTATGGGGGGTATTGATTTTGTAGTCGTTGAAGTCGTCAAAGAACGAGTGAATAAACGGGATGAACTCGATTTTTTCGTGAAGGTGTGCGTGGTGATCCTCGATAGTAGGTTCATACGGCTCTTTGTTTTCCATAGCTCGAACGTCGTTATCGTCTACGTCGAGTGTCCAGTCGTGGATGTATCCATCCGTAATTTTCACCGAATGTGAGGTCTCTTCCAGCCACTCCACTTCTCGATTGCTTCTGAAGGAGAGTCTGAAGTCGTAGTCGGTTGAGGATTCAAACCGACAATCAGAGATGGAGCAGCTACCTCCACCGTCTATATTAATGGTATACCATAGGTGTGTGGAGGCTGAGAAACGCAAGATATGTGCCGGGTGCCGGACGAAATCTGTGAGTGATTCTTTTGCCTTAGGAACGTCGTGTATGTCTTCGACGGTCACCCCAAAGAATGGCATTCGTTCGTGTGTGTCGAGCCAATCTTCGACTGTCTCTCTAACATCGTCAGGCAGGTCAAGTGAATCGACCGTAATAGTGGGGTCAGGGTCTATGTCGAACGTGGTGGTGCCGTCGGTATCGGGGTCGTTCAAGAAGCGTGAGAGTTTTTGCTTTTGGCTAGGCGACAGATTGAGATTATGAAGATAGTCGCTGAGTATGTTTCTCTGTCTTGTGGTGAGAGAAGGAGTGCTGATGCCAGTAAGGTCGATATCGCTCTCCGAAATCTCTGGATCGTATTCCTCGTTTTTGGTGTACAGGTGCCCGATGACACGGAGTGGGCGAAGGAGCTCCCAAGGGAGTTTGCTTTCGTCTTCGTATCCGAGATCTTCAAACAGGGTTGCTGCTTGGTCGTTCACTTGGTACGTGAACGGTTTTTCGCCCGGGATAGCTGCGGATATATAGTAGCCTGATTTGTCGATGTATCGATGGAGAACGGGCACAGTATATTGGTTGCTGGGTGTGCCCATAGGTGTTGTCGTGGGCTACACCGGCCCTATTCTCCGAAGTCGGTGCCCCAGTTGGCGAGTGGCCGGGGGAGTATTTCGTCTTTACAGATGGAATTGAACATCTACGCGAGGTCGTTGAGTTGGGAATGAACGGGAATTGGCGAGGGTTTGAGATTCACATATGGCCGGGAAACATCCCGGATTATGAAACCGACTCAAACTTGAGGCCCATGCCCCCGAATGACATCCCTAATTCGACAATATACCTGGTTCCACTTTCAGTCTGGTTTACTCAGATATAACCACGTTCAGGGGAGACAATAGGACATGACCCTGAGTGCAGCAGCCGACCCACACGATAGAAGTCGAATACGATCCCGGAGCCAGAGGTAGGAGGTAGAGGGAAAGATACATTAAACGATCCATCAGAAAGGAATAAACGGTAAACAGCTCTCCGCTCAGGTTCACCAACAAGGTGAAGGATGGAAAAAACAGGAACACTGCTCGATTTCGAACATATCGACACGCTTTCTAGGCTGTCGCAGTACACCGAGCAGCGACTACACCATGAGGATGACCCTGTTAGAGCGATTACGTTCGTCTCAGAACAATCTCCTGTCGAAGTTTTCAACGATTTTGATCCTACTGGATTTCGAATTGAGATAGAAGAAAGAGAGGAATTCATAACTGCATCTCTGACCCGTCGATTAGAGGGCCAGGGAGAGGAATACGATGAGGACGGATATCGGTATATAAATGGTGAATTCTACCTTTTCCCACACGATAATCCTGGGGTCTATACTGCTTACACGGTCTCTAGTAGTGATTTCTACAAGCACGGGCTCAAACGCTATCTTCAAGCTCTCCCACCAGATGTTTCTCTTTCGTTCATGGGAAGCGGGGATCTTCGGCGTCTGTTTGAAGCACTAGACGACAGCATTGATGGCCAACTCATAGCAACGCGAGCAGTCATCAAGTCCCCTGGAGCTAACACAGACGTCCGGTACTTCGACGACACCGACTACTTTGAGGTGTTCAACTCCTCCGAAGTCGCCGAAGAGGACTACTACGTGGACAAATTGGAGTTCGAAATCAGGCAGTCATCCCGCGAGTTCAGCGGCCAAGTCTCTCGAAAGGGTGAATCTCGGTTCGTTGACGGTGAAAGCACAATCTACTTCCAGCTCTTGTTAGAGAACATCGCGTCACTAATCTCTGATAAGAGTGACCTCTTTTCTGACCGATCTCGTGAATACGGTTCCAGAGAGGCCGAACCAATACAAATCACCTACCGAGATGGTGCTATTGAAGGACGCGAAGAAAACTATCGATTGATTCGGGCACTTGATGGCCTGAGTAAGTCCTCTGTTACTGTCTATCACGACAACCCGTATATGCACGCCTCTGTTCTCGACTTTAATGATGGAACCACAGCTGACGTATTCCTGACCTCCGACAGTAATGTGTCCATCATACCTGGATTTAACGCGTCACAACGGGCGCTCTCTCGAATAACAGATCAAATACTGGAGGGCTTTCGTGAAGGAGATATCTCCGTTGGTCGCGGGTCTAAGCGGGAATTTGACGACTATTTCTCGGAGGGCTAGATTCGCATGGGAGAGGAAGAGTATCGAGAGTGCGTTGACGACACCTTCGAGAGTTTTCGAACCTATGATCAATACGTCGACGTAGTCTCCTGCTGGGAACACTTCCTCACCGAGCAATACGGAACCAACGACACATTCCATTTCGACCGATTTCCAGCCTATTTTCCAGAGGATTCGGATGACCCATTAGAACCGAGTTTCTCGGTGCTTTTCAACGAAGACTATGGCATCGTATTCGACGTAAACCAAGAGCTGCCGTCAGTAGAAACAAAGTTCGAGTCCAAGCTTACCGAGTTGGAACGATATGATCAGGGGGTGGAGTTCCATACTGGAAACGGTGGCAAGGCCAGCCCCTCGCAGTACGATATCGCACTTCTAATCCACGGCGATAACTTCCAGACTGAAAAACTTCGACTCAAGAAGGCATTCGACGATGGTAAGTTGAATGTCGATTCGAATCTGGTGTTGCTGAGCTACAAGTACATCGACCAGGATACTAATCCAAAATACCAATTTCAAAGGGCTTCGATGGTGGGGGACAATTTCGGGGATGATCCCCTACCGGAGCAGGTTCGAATGAGTACTCGGATGTCGATGGAGGGTGGCACGTTCGAGAATATCGACATCCCTGCAGATGTCTTCTATGACCGGAAGGCGACTGGAGTGTTGTTCAATAGTGAGCCCCCATCGCTGTATCTTGCTTGCTATATCTGGCACACGGTGTTCTATGATTTTTTGGACGATGACCAGCGAATTGTCTGGCAGCGGAGAGACCCTAACAAAACCCTTGACATAGTCGTTGACGTCGATGATCTCACCGAGCGCTTGAATAGTGACTACATCCCTGACGGCGGTGTACATGAGGACTGGGTAGACAATACGTTAGAGTACATGTGCGTCGCCGAGACCGCTGAGAAAGTCTCGGAAGGCGAGTACTACGTGAAGTTTCGAAATCTCCGAGATAAGCGCAGAGAGTATAATGACACGCTTAGTGACCGAAGCGAGCACTCGGATCTAGCCCACCTCTTTGCTGAGTGGCACTGTGAAAACACAGTTGAAATGGGGAGTGGGGAACTCCAAGAGCTGGTGAAAGCAGATACGTCGAATGGCCCCGACAAACCGCGAGATGATCTCACTCAACCTGAGCTTGGAGAGTTCTAATACCGATGGGGGATGAGGCGGGTATCGGCGAGATAGACGGGAGCTCTGTAAAAGAGGACTTGGCCGATCGGTATCAGGCTATGCTTGATAGCCAACTGTCTGCGATTGAAAATTTTGATACAAAAGCTTGGAGAGTCGCTCGGTTAGTCGGTGTGCTGATAGGGGTGCTTTTTACTGGCGTATCGGTATTTTCAGCGGAGGTGTCTGTAGAGCTGACTGTGGAGTATCTCCCTGTGATTGTAGCAGTTGGCGTCGGGATTTCGGCGCTGGTCGTGTCCCTGATTTTCTCAGCACTATGTATCTTAAGCACGGTAGCCGGATTCGGTCTTAAAGTGGAACTCGCTGATGCTCTGAATGAGGGTGACGTCGACGAAGAGGACTACCCAGGGTTGGTGATGAAGAGCTACTCGAAGAATATCGAGAACAATATCAAGGTGATGCAAGCGAAGGGGCGTCGCCTCCGATATGCCCTCGCAGCACTAGTTGCTGGTGTACTTAGTCTCTCAACCGCAGGGTTTCTCCTGTTTACAACGCCGATCTATCGGATTCAGCTTGGTGTTCTTGGCATCATCGGGATGCTGACTGCCGGGATTGTGTACTACATCTTGACAATGCGGTATTCAGTATTGGAAAACGAGAATAGTGATTAGGAGTAGTATTCTCCGTGGTTGGTAGTATGATTTCTTCATTCAGCCTCGTCCTCAAACCAATGTGCGACAGAATCGGTCGATTCACCGAGCTGCTCGACGGCCAAAAAGAAAACTGATAGGGTTATGGGGGTCGCCCCGAGCACTGTCTCCATTGTTGCAAGCCATCGCACCCACGCGCAAGTTGGGAGTCACCATTCCAGATTTTCCCCCGTGTATGTGTGTGAATCAGGCTTGTAAATGTTCTCTGTGAAGGTTACTGTGGGAGTTCGTAGTGAATTTTCCTTGTGAATGCTTACTGTGAAGGCTCGCTGTGACCTGTGATTGTGAATAGTGACTGTGACCTGTCGTTGTGAAGGCTCGCTGTGATCGGTGTTTCACTCGTCTCTGTCACATGTGAAAGGGTCGTAGAGTTATCCGTTAGCGTCTCTATACGCCGATAATGACTAACGACCACGGCGGTGAGAACGACGGGCCAGATGAATACCCGACGGAGGTAGAGTTGCCGGACGCCCCCGCGACAGTGGACGATACCGACCCATTCATCGTTGAGTACGATGCCTTCGACTCTATCGATGAGTGGGCTACGGCAGAATGGTTAGCGCAGCGGGTGGCACGGGCATCGAGCAACGACGACGGTAAGGAACCGTACCCTGATGGTGTCGAGAAAACCGAAGGCTGGCCAGACGACGACGTCGAGCTGCCGCCGAATGACACGGTACCGAACCTGAATATCGGTGATATCATCGACACTCCGTATGGTCGGATGCAAATCACGGATATCGAGACACACAACTACGACCATCCACACGCGCACATCGATACAGTACTCATCGACGGCGAAGACGACATCGAATAACTGCTGAACATCTCGATAGAGGGGTAGGGTTTAACCGGTAAAGCACGGTATGGGAGAGTATCGAAGACTTACTGATTCAGTAAACCAGCAAATTGAACCCTCTCACAGAGGAAACACATTCCAGAGATAACCCGATGGATATTGATTCCACACTCCAACTCCTTCTGTTTGCAGGTGCGGTTATCCTCGGGTCGCTGGTTGGTATGGCGATTCTGTACCTCGCTTTTGCGTGGTATATTGAACCGTACCTGCTTGCTGTGTCCCTATCCTTCGGGGCCGCCTGACCGATAGTAACTGACCGTCGCTATCAACGTCCCGATGATTACGGAAATGGGGTACACAGCGAGTGTTGTTAGCCCGAATATCCACGCAATCGCTTTCCCGTACGTTTCTCCCTTTTTGTACGCATGATAGGGGGATTTGAGACCCCACATGAACCCGTACCAGAGTGCGATTATTATTGACCGAACACCCATGCCCTCAATTTGAGGGTGGTTCGTTCATAATTCCCATCCTGCCGCGGTGAAAGTGAACGTACTCCGTGTCCGTTCACCATCTGTTTTCAGCAGAACCCGGGTAGTATTATCCCTCGACTCTATTAGAGGATATAAATGCTGTTCCATACGCTTCATACTCCGAATGAAAAGCACGAGGTCATTTTCATCATCGGTAAAGCACATGAGCATGGGTTGAAACGTACCGATGTACGTCCGTATACGTGCGAGTGTGGGTGCGAGTTAACGCCTGAGCGTCTTGATGAAGGCGATCGGGAGAAGACGTCTTGGCCGAACTGTAAGTCTTGGCGAGATGGAGGGAATAAGCGATGTCCTGAGTGTGATTCTCGATTCCATATGCCACCTCGGGAGCAGATGGGTCGGACGTTTGGGTACGAGGTGCGTCCGAAGGACGATTATAGTGATAGTGTGACGGATGCCCGGAAGCGGCGAGCATGCGAGAAGTATGGTGAGTCGTGTTTGTTGTGTGAGGAGAGTGGGAACCTTGGGTTCGTAAAGATTGTTCCGCAGAAGTTCTATGGGATTGCTGATCCGCCGAACTTAGTCCCGTTTTGTAGCAAGCATAAGCCCCGCCATCATGTGTTTCTGGATATTGCGCATCCAGGGAAGTGGATGCGGTTTGAGCAGATTGATTGGGAGGAGTACGTAACGAAGTTTCGGGAAGACACGATCGCCTCTGGTGGGGAGGGTTCGGACTTTGTCGAATTTTTGGATTCGTTGCTTGAGCGTGGGCAGCGTCCGCCTGATGATCCGTATTGGCGAGCGAAGAATCTCGACGAGTAGGGTATGGTCGTTCTGTTGAAGCACCATCATTTACACGTTGTATGAGATGAACCAGCCGTAAGAATGAGCGTGCTTACGGAGAAGTTTGGCGGACACAATCTCTATGAACAACGATTAAAACACCACCGATTACCTATTCATTATTATAGCTTGGTTCGTCTACCCCGTGTGTCCAGTCCGACTTTCCACCGGGTCTACAAGGGTGATGTCTCTGAAGTCAGCCGGTCAGGGAATCCGATTATTCATAACGACGATTGGGATGAGATGGTCGTCATCGTGACGAGAGAGGAAGATGAATTCTCAAAAGGGGATACTGTCGAATTTGTTGTGAAACAACAGAAAGGAGGCCACTATCAAGCGCTACTGAGCCACCAAGCCCCAGTCACAAAACCAAAATACCGATCAAAAGCTGTCATCCCCATTCACCATGACGGGAAGCATAACCAGTCTGTTGGAGATACTCGATCTGAGAGTCACGCTACGCGATCCGTAGAAGACCGGTCATAAGCGATACTTAGTCCACCTGTCACACCCGCATGTGGTTGATGGTGTAGGCTTGATGATTTTCCTCGCTTCTTCGTCGACGTCGAAGTCGCCCATACCCGATAGTAACTTACTCGATTACTTAGACTACCTCGCTACTCACAACGAGGGGCGTGCCTCAACGCTTGGGTAACCTCTCAAGAGAAAGTTCACAAATACATTGATAAACCTGCTTTAGGTACTTCGTGTTATGTCTACAGAGAACACCGATGAAACGATAGAGGAGTTCTGTACGCGTGTTGAAGAAGAAACCGGAAAAGAAGCTCTACCAGACCCGTCGCTAGGGGACGATCTTGGTTGGTTCATGATTCACTCTCCGGTTGAGTTTCAGGATGAGACGTTTGTTGCTGAGTTTGATATCAATCTCTCTAAGGAGGACGTGACTTTACAGTGGGGAGAAATTTGGATTGATATCCCGGACGAAGATCGTGAAGCGATATTAGATGACGTGGCCTCGCGGATTGACTGGGCTGAAGGGGAAGAAGCGCTCTATGAGTTTCGAGCGTCTGAAGATCAAGTCCCGGTGTTGATGCAGGATCTGCGTAAGGTACACGCGGAAATGTTCGGGTGATACGTTCACCGACATACTCAGTTTGGGTTTCTGGTAACAGAAGCCAAAACTGAGGTGTGTTTTCGTGCTTATAGAGAGGAAAAACCGGGGGTAATTCCCTCCGTTTTGCAGATTCCAAAACTGACCTGGCTAGTTAAGTCGTTTGAAATACAACATATTGTATGGCCAAACAAGGGACAGTACACAGGTACATCGACATTAGCCAAGTAGACTCACTCCGAGACGCAGCACACGACCGCGCCCTCAGATACGACTCACTCGGTCGTCGCCTCCGCGACGAAACACTCGTCGTTGTCGGAACCGACCTGGGCTTGCGAGCCAATGAGCTGCGGGGATTGAAGGAATCGATGTTCCGGCTCAACTCGGATGAAGTCCAGATCCCGGGCCATGTGCAGAAAGACTACCCAAACGAAGACATCAGCCCCGGTAGTGTCACGATGCGACTAGACCCGTTCGAGCACTTCGGAACCGTTCGTCTTCTCCGGTCATATTTCAACAGCGAATGGTTCCAAGAACGAGGTAGCGAGTATGCCTTCCCGTCGCGGCAGTCAGACCAGATGACGACGGAGTCAATGCGCAACGTCGTTGAAGCCCTGGCTGTGCATGCGGACATTACCGTGCACCGAAGTGACGGGGAACCAGCCGATCCGTCAGAACTTCACCCACACGCACTCAGACACTCACTGTCGAACTATATGTTAGGTGACCCAGATACTCGGCTTATCGATTTGAGAAACAGGCTTCGCCACCGCAGCATATCGACGACAGAACGTATCTACGACCACTTTCAGCGGCGGTAACATACTCAAAGCGCGGCGAAGAACGTACTGATGAGTAGCTATTTGATTTAATCCCGTTCCTTCACCGCCGTGTAGGTTGTGCCGAAGCGCCGGAGAACAACAGGAGACTGACGACCGGTAGGGGTCATAAGTGCAAACCTCTCTAAGACATTTGGCCGGGGATTCTGAGACACTACTAGATTTGTCATGTTGTCTGAGCAACATCAGACACACACAGTGTATCAGTTCCAGTCCGCGGGCTAAGAAGGGAGGCGGTCATAATCAGCAGGAGTTCTCGGGACAGCCAACGAAATTAATCACACGACAAGTCGTGTAATTAATGCTATTCTGGTTCCACTACGGTAAAATAGATTGTTTGTTGTAATAAGCTCTTTGCCCACCTAAGCCAACTCAAACTGACCCCACCCACCCCTCAGGACGAGCGGACTGGAAGTGGCACTCTGTGTGTGTTTGTTAGAAATCAAATATGTTTGATTCCTGAATTGTGAATATGATTCATCCCTCTTGGCGAGGCTCTTTCACCGCTAATTAATAGACCTCTCAGTTTGTAGGAGATACATTCCGCCATTATTGGGAAGAGATGGGGGGGTGTTCCGAGTCCCTCCTGAAAGAGTAGTTGACTATCTCATCGTGGTTTATTCCAGTTCAATCGCCTTGCTGGCGGCGTCAAGTGGATTTGTGTAGAACACGAGCTGAAGCTGATCCAGAAGCTCATCCGGTATCTTTGCGAGATCCTCTTTATTCTTCGCGGGCAGTAATACCGTTTTAGCCCCCGAGTCAGCCGCCAACTGTAGCTTATCGACTAAAGAACTTACTGCCACAAGTTCCCCCATCAAACTCATGGCTCCCAGCACTACCGCTTGGGAGCGAACAGGTCGTTCAAGAATACCTGAGACGATACCGACGAGGAGTCCAACACTCGTCTCACCACCTTCACTGGCATCAGATGGATTGAGTACTTGCACGTTGATATCGTACTCATCCAGCGTTTCGTCACGGCGAAGCTCCCGCATATTCGCTTGAAGATAGTCGCAGGCCGTCTCGAATGACTCCTTCATTCCGCTACCGGGGGTTCCGGAAATGTTCGTCTTTCCCGAACCTGGAAGCGCCTGTGTTTCGATTCGGAAGGGTGCATGCCGACCCTCACTTTCGCCAATCGTGTAAACCGTCCCTGGTTGCTGCGTGCCTGGCGGGATAAGCGCCTCATCTGCTTCCTCCGGAACTTGAATATAGGTCTCCTCCTTGGTCTCCAAATCAAGGTACGAGAACTCTACTGCTCGGTATTCCATTCCACCCATTCGTTTCAATTGTTCTTTGACGCGACGGCGCCCCTCCATGGCGAATTCCAAGTATTCGCGGAGTTCTTCCTTCGTGTATTCTCCATTCGGGTGGAGTAATTTGAGTAGACCTGATACTGTTTTCCGAACGGCCTTTTCGTCCCGCTGGTTGAGATGGTCACCAAATGCAAACTCATCGTTGATGACGTCGCTGTACGATTCCTTCCGTAGTTCGCGTGCAAATTCGGCAAAGTAATCGACAATAAATCCGAACTGGTCACCGAAGAATTCGGATTGCAGCTTCGGGACTTCCCAGCCCGGAAGGTAGTAGTGGAAACGGTCTATGAGTGCGAGGTCTTGCATTTCCTCTGGGAACGGCTCGAACAGGTGTGAGCTCTTAAGAACTCCTTCAATGTCCAAATCGATATTCCCGACATATACCATTGAGGCCTGCGCCGTGAGCTCCTCAGTACCACGAGAGAAGCTTCCAGACTCCATGTAGTCCTTGAGCATCTGGATGGCTTCCGAATCGGTGAATTGGAGCCCCCCGACTTCGTCGAAGGCAACGACGTCCCAGCGACCGACGAGTCCGATTCGACCGGTATTGAGATTCAGGAAAAGCTTTGCAACGGTTGTCTTCCCACCAGAAATGAGGATCGAGTGGGGGCTGATTTCCCGATACAGGTAGCTCTTCCCTGTTCCGCGTGGCCCCAGTTCGACGTAATTGTAGTTCGATTCAACGAGCGGGATACAGCGAGTTAAGAAGAGGAACTTCTCACGGTCACTAAATGAGGATGGGTCATATCCTACGCTCTGAAGGAGGAGATTCAGCCACTCATCTCGCGTGAATTCTCCTCGTCTCTCCTTCAGCTGGTCGAGGTCGAGATTCGATACCTGAATCGGTTTGAATGAGTCGATGCCGAACAGGCTTTTCGGGCTGTTCGCGTTGTCTGGAAGGTATTCTAAGTCGATGATTGCCCAGACACCGCCTCCCAGTAGCTTCGGGTGTTTACTGACGAGGTGTTCGTTGATTTCGACATCGCTTAGGCCGAGGTTCACGAACGAGCCGATATAGGCGTCCTGCTGTTCGTCGAGCCTGACGGTCACCTTGTCGATAACTCGATACCGCCCCCGCTCCCGTACTTCGCTTTTGACGAATTCTGCTTCATCAGGGCGGACATAGTGCTTCGACAGAATCTGCTTGACCTTTTCGAGTCCCTCCTCAAGAGATTCCTCATCGTCAGTAGCACAATATTGCCCGATGAGGTATTCAAGCACGTAGGTAGGTACGTTTACCCCAGATTTGATATCCTGAACGAGATCCTTCCGGACAACGCGTCCGGGAAAGACGTCGAGAGCTTTCTGGTCGACGTCCTCGGTAGTCATTGTATATGGGGAGTAGAGCCGGGGGCATATTGGTGTCGGTCATTCTGAGCAGGCACCACTGGTGACGGTTGATAAAGCCATTCCTATTTAGTAAACGACAAATATTCACTCGCCTCTTTCTTTTTGTGTTTGGTCAACAACGTAGGCCGCTTTCTCCATCCCTTCAATTTTCCCCGTTACATAGTAGATCCAGTCATCAGTAGACATCTGATTCTCTTCTGCTCCAGATAGAGTATGATATGCCCCTCGCATTGGGTTCGATCCTTCCCCCTCTTTCTCTAACTGGGGCATCCATGGCTCTCGTCGAAGTTCTCTGAACAGCTGATTTACTTCTGTTTGGATTTGACCGAGTGCATCTTCGATAACGGGATCTGTGTCGTCATCTTCGACCATGCTTAGAAGAAGTCAGACAGGAACAATCAAATTATCGCGTGATTAGAGAACCGATCTGCGTCTGACAGCTAGGTGAGTCCTATTCAGACATCAAATCCCATATCGTCATCTCCGAAGAGCAGATCGAGCTGGGCCGTCTGTTTGGCTATCGTCTCTCTTGTATCAGTATCTATAACTTCGAATTGTACCGTGTCCTCTCCGGAAATAGCTCCTTGTTTGAGGCGGACACGAGCACTATTATCTCCAGGTGAGATTTCAATCGAAACAGGGTCTGCGACTGGTTCATCATCGATGTTCGCCCTGATCTCCAGAGTCGGGGCGGGGTCGAACGCCACTTGGCCACTCTTTGCCTCAATTTCGACGGAGATAATCGAATTCGTAATCGGATCAGGGATGGAAACGTCGTAGCTGATCGATGCGCTTTCTTCGATTTCGCCAGTCGTCACGGTAAGGCAGGGCACGAGCAGTTCCTGAAGTGAAATCCCGCCGTGGAAGTAGCGCATATTCCCACCTGGTGCTTTGAAACACGCGATACTCCGGGGGAACAGCAGCTTCAGGTCGGGAGCGTTGATTCCCAAATCGGACAACGCTTCATGGTCGATTTCGATGAATTCGTCTGTGTCGACGAGCGGGGTATCACTACTTGCTGCAGCGAATCGGCGTTTCACGACCGGTGCGAGGTCGGGGGATTCGACCTTGTGATCATCTGTCAGCTGATCCGTGTAGAGGAAGCCGTGGTCGCTCGTGATTACGAACCGAGTGTATCCTGCCTGCTTCAGTCGTTGGACTGTTCGTTCGACGTCGTCGACGTGCGAGGAAACCTGGCTGAATGCAGCATCGTCGTCGAGACTCTCTCCGAGTTTGTCTATCGTCCCAGAGTAGACGATTCGTGGAACCGGGTCGGATTCGGTCAGTTCCTCTAACGAGATATTGCTTACCTCGTCCATATCCACGACTTCGAAACCCGCGGCGCTAAGTCGGTCAACACGATCCGATTTACCACTCATCTCCTCACCGCCACTAGTCACGACAAGGTCGTCGTCTTCGAGTGAAAGCCCGAGTTCTCCGGGGAGGTGTGCAGCCATGCCGACTTCGGTAATCGACGGGAGTGCTGCACTAACCGCGCTCAAATCCTGCTCGAAATCAGTCCGCAGTCCAAGATTCTCTTTGATCGCTTCGGCGAGTTCATAGCGAAGCCCGTCACAGATGATAATTGCAGTCCCTTCCTCAAGGTCGGCAAATTCCTCGTAGAAGGATGTTTGCGGTGTACCGAGTGTCGGGTCGTCACTCAGGATGTCGGCGAGGGGTCGGTTCACGCCCTGTAGGAAGGACATGTAGTGCTTGGTGACCCGCTGTTTCACCGTGGTCTCGTTGGGGTATGGGAAGGTGGCCTCTTGTGTCGCGTTGATGTAGCTTCGATAGGCCGCATCGACTTGCCACCAACCGTCGTCATTCGTGTATTTCTGGGCGAGCTCCTCCGAGGTGAGAGTCTTTGCCTCGTCCGTGTCGATGGTTCCGATTCGTTGTAGTGTTTCGACCGCTAAGGCAGGAACCGACCAATCGACGAGATCTTCGTTACTCCAGAAGCTGTTCTGGCGAGTTTCTACGGTCTGTACGAGGTCGGAAGCGACGTCGGGAAGATCAGCATAGGTCCGTTCGGCGAGGCGATCCATCACGAGCCGAATGAGACCCATGTCGATGCCTTTGAACGCCGTGGCGTCCCAGCGAACCCGGTCAGAATCGATTACAGCCTCTGCCAAGTCGTAGTCCTCCTCGATTTGCTCGGCATAGCGTGTGAACTCGGCAGGAGCGTATTGCTGCCATTCGTCACAGAACTCAGCCGCAGCACGAGCATCGTCTGGGGCAAGCTCGTCGTATCGTGTTGTCGGGGCGCGGCTCGCAACTTCGCCGAACAGGAGCTGTGTCGCCAGCTCCTTCGGGTCGAGCCCAGCGTCGATGCCGTACTCCTCACGGAGTTGTGCATCCCAGGCATCAGCCATCGCATTGTCTTCGATTCGTTCTCGGTACTCCCCGGGGTTAGCGAGATAGGTACGAACCCAGTCGTCGGTAGCTGGGCCAGGGGTATCGAAGAGGACGCAGAAGAACGCAAGTCGTTGGTACTCACGGTTCTGTCCCCAATCCTCGTACGCGTCGGGGATCTCTTCGTCGTGCTCGACGAGGAATTGGGTTACGGGCGTGTCGTCGATATCTTGGCCGACACGGTACTGCCGACCGAGTGAGTGGATGTCCCGAAACCACTCTGCCTCGTTTCTGGACTCGGGGATGTAGAACAGCCAGTTTTGCTCGTAGTCCGGATCTTCATCTCTGAGACGTCGCTTCAGTTCGAAGTAGCTGTCGTCGTAGCGTGCGAGCGTGACATTGTTAAGTTCGGCTTCGACTTCATCCAGAACGCCCTTATATTTCTCTTGGGCGTCGTACCACACCCAGACGGGATGCCGGTCGAACTTCTGTCGGAGTTCCGTGATAATGCTATCCGCGAGATCTCCCATTGTTATTACCCAGGAAGGCTGACCTGATTTTTGTTTCGGGTATGTGCTTGTGTGAATCCTATCTACGAACCCTCCAACTCAAATGACTACAGGACATACTGATAAATCAAACCGAATAACTGCTAAACAACAATATACATGATAAATAGTGAATTAGAGTTAGTCAATACTGTAGCAGGTGGGCAAATAGATGCAGAAGTTGATTTACAGGCGCTTAAAGAAGATCTTCCTTTTAAAACATGTTATATAAAGGGCCCTGGATTATATTTTAAATTTGATGATAGCGGCCCAACAATTGTACTTGCTCGGTCAGGAAAGTACTTTTTCACTGGAGCGAAGTCTCTCCAAGAAGTTGACCGAACAAGAGATGCAACCTTAGATTTGTTTTCAGAGCGAGGAATCATTGATACTGCCGAAGATGATAGTTTCTCGGTGAAAAATATGGTCTTTACAGCAGATATAGATCGTTCTATGAAGCTCTCTCATCTATCCATAATCTTAGGCTTAGAGTCAGTAGAATATGAGCCAGAACAGTTCCCCGGCCTAATATACCGTCCAGATACATACAATTGTGTACTGCTAATATTCGCTAGTGGGAAGGTAGTGATAACAGGAGCTACAAGCCGAGAAACAGCTGAGATGGCTTTCAATCAACTTCTTAATACTATCTCTGAATAGTGTTGTATCAATTGGTATATGGAATGGCAGATATCCGTTATCTCGAATAGCTTGATTTCAGTTTAGGGAGCCCCGTCTCAAGTACATCGAACTGATCCCACTCCTTGATGTTTTCCCATATTCCATCATCCACATTAACGGTGACACCATCGTCAATCATTTTGTCGATAGTATCTCGGAATTCTCTGATATCGTCGAGAGCGTTTTGAACCTCTTCTTTCCTGTTTAGGAGTTGCTTATCAGGGTTCTCACCGTTCGCTTGTGCATTTAGGGTTTCGAGTTCGTTTTCAAGTTCGTTGATACGGGGGTCGAGATACTGCCCACGAAGTTTGGGAAGCGTATTTGAGTCAATATCATGGTAGTAGACAAAGCAACTGAAAGCGCCTTCACGACTTTCTAACTGCCAATAGATTGGGATTCGCTGACCTCTGCGCCGATACTTCTTACAGTGGTGATATCGGAAGAAGTCATCGAGTAACCAATCTTCGGGGGTTTTTCCTAGAATATCTTCTAACTGTTTTCGGGCCTGACGTGGGTCAACAAATAGAGATTCCAGCCCTTTTTTAACTAATTCATCGCCCTCCCCAACACTTGAGGAACCGAACACCATAATCTCATCCGAAGTTCCTGGGATATCAGTATCCCATCGTCCGAATATACTTCCGAGGAGGAATGATAAGACATCCCCTGCAGTTTCCTCTAACTCATCTTTCCCATACAACTCATACTCATATCTCAATTGGGCCACAACAATAGGACTCAAACCAACTTTTTCAGATAAGGTTCTCAGGTTGGTTTCGTCAGAGTCTGAAATGATAGCTAACTTTTCCTCGAACTCAGAGTCAGACAATTCCATAACTGGGACATCATACTCTTTCTGGCCACCATCAACTCGTTCAATATGGGGGAGTTTAGATAGATTCGATGGGAGATTCTCGTACATCTGTTCAACAGTTTTGGTTATTTCATATTCATCAAGGATAATATCATCAATTACTCCTTGAATGATTTCAACATTAGCTTTGTCTAAGTCCTGTTCAAACAGAAGCTGATAGACTCCCTCAGAAGTCACACTAGAGAACTTCTCTGGGCTGAAGTCCGAGCCCAACTCATCCAGCTTTGCGATCTCTTTACGTGATTGAATTCCGGATTCAACCTGCTCTACAACTTCTTCTTCATTGCGTGGTTCCGTTTTTATCGGGAACCGCTTTCCATCACCCGCCTCAAAGTGAAGTCCAGGGTTAATCCCGTTAGCGATGAAACGGTACAAAATCGAATTTAGAACTCCTATGAGATATTTACTGTTGATGTCCTCAGATTGGACGTAGATTGCAGTCTGACTAAATATCATCTCTTCCGTGAACGATCTCGCCACTAGATAGTTGCCAAAGTTTCTATAGGTTAGACCTGGCGTAAAGTAGAATTGTTCGTTTGGCGTTCCGTTTCCGCCGTCTGAATTTCTTATTTCTTCACCGTCATTTTCCCAGAGGAGGAAATCATCAGCGATATCATAGAACGGCTCTTGAGAACCACTTTTTTGATAAAGAGCGTATTTTTCCTCAAGGTCTCCTTTGCTTACTTCCCACCATTTTCTTAGGAATCTTTCATCATCTCCTGTCGCTAACCCTTGCCTCACATCTGCTACATCCTCTAATTTCGGATAATCCGTGAAGAGTCGAAGCGTCTCCTCTCCAAACCAATAGACAAATGGCCGGCGACCGATATCCTTGAATCGTTTTTGCGAAAAAGTATAAACATCCTTATGTGATGAACCGTTTCGTAGAGCGTCTGATATCAATCTCAGTCCCTTGATTGTTTTTTCATGAGTATCGTACTCGTCCTGTTCGTGAGTCATTCGATAGAACCGGGACAGTTCCCCTTCGTCAGGAGTGTCGGGCCTCAGAACGAATGGGATTGTAAATGGCCTGTCCTTCATTGAGAAAGAATGTCCAGACAGATGGGCGGCCTCGATAAAGTAGCTCTCGTTCAATAATTTCTTACGGAGCCCCCGGAAGTAGTACAGGAACATGAAGTTCTCAGGAGTGACCAAAGTGGCATGACCATTATCCCTTGCAAACGATAGACATCTTTCGATGAATGCACCATAGACATCTGATTTCCCCTTGTAATTGTCTCTCAGGAACTGTTTCAGCGTGTCCCCCATCTTCTTACTCTGTAGATAAGGAGGATTTGTGACGACAACGTCATACTCGTCAATTAAAACATCCAGGATCTCAACGGTCTTTCCAACTTCCTCAGCGAACATCTCCTCAACCGGGTCATTACGCTCTAAAGCTGATGTAGCTAGCTCTCGGACATTCTGTAACAGACGGGTTTTGAGTTCATCCCAAGTCTCTTCCCGGCCTTCTGAGACGAACGTAGATTGAGTAGTTAGGTTACCATCGTCAGTAAACTGGGCTTGGCCTTTCGACTCGAATGTTTCCCGATATTCTTCCAAAATATCGTCTATCCGGTCTTCAATTTCTACAAGGCTCCCCACCTCGCGGATATTATCAAAGCTTCTCCAGACTTGCTCTAAAATCTCTTCCTCTAGTTCGGAGCGAGCGCGGTCTAAAACATCTTGCTTCCGGTCACCATTAATCAGCACTGCGTCTGCGGATACAATATTCAGTTGAGGAATCGTTACTTCTGGTGACTTTTTCTTTGCCTTCAGATATAGTGAAAGGGCCGCAATCTGTGTCGCTCCAGAATCAATATCGATTCCATAGAGATTGTTTCGAAGAATTTCACGTGGGATGTACTCTTCAGGAATCTCACCTTCCTCCAGATACATTTGATAAAGTACGTCAAAGGCATAGAACAGCATATGGCCGCTGCCACAAGCAGGGTCAAGCACCGTAATGTCCTCGACCGCTTTTACCTCTCGATCAATTAAGGAGTCTTCCAACGGGGCAAGGTAGAAGCAATTCTCTTCATCGTCGATATTTGTCTGTTCGCCGTGCATTTCGAGCCATGTCCGGCCCAGGGAATTATCGACCATCCACTCGACGATGTATCGAGGAGTAAACAGTTGGGTCTTCGTAGCGATGTCGGTTCCCGCGATTTTGTAGTTTTCTTCGTCAACGCGCTCGTCGATTTCCTCGCGTTCCTCCTCACCGAAGTACTGGTATACCCAACCCAATGCTTCGTCGCTCTCCCAAGCTTCGTCGTCGATCGCATCCAGTTCGTCAAGCACTTTCTCACGCACCTGTGAATCAAGGTCGATAGCGGTGTGTTCGGATTCCTCGAATATCATCCGAATCTCTGCACCGATTTCTTGGTACGCGAGGTCAAGTGCAGCACCGAAGCCGTCATCAGGGGCGTTGGTAAGCTCGCCGGCAATCTCGGCCACAGTATGATGTATATATGACCGATTGCCGTACTCCGGACGCTCAGTAATAGTCTCCTCAACCAGTCCACGAACCTCGATCGTCTTCAGCGCGACAAATCGGTTGAGATAGGTCTTCGTCGCTTCACGGACGTAGTTGGATATCGACCGCTCTAGATCACCTTCCGTGGATTCGAGTTCCCGCTCGATAGCCGCATCCAGCGTCCGTCGGGTGTGGCGCCCTTCAGCAGAGAGGTGCGACAAATCTTCGAGGGGAAGCCGTTTGCTCTCGTAGATACCGTACTTTTCGAGTTGTCGACGGAGCTCGTCTTCGAGCGTGTTCCGCGTGCTTAGGATGGTGCTTCGAATCGTCGAGCGTCGCTCCGAGGAAAGTCCTGGTTGACCGTGTGTTGTGGACATGGGTTTAGAGGGTCACGTACCGCTGGGAGACGGGCGGGACGACAGTACGCTGTGTCGTGGTTCCCACCCGCGATGACATACCACCTGAAAGTACGCGATGTGTCTTATAATTGTGGGAGACGTAAGGGTGGTACAGGGGTACGGTGAATCCACCCATGACCACCCAGAACCTAATCTAATGACACCTTGTCGTATTCGAGTGCCACCTGGTATCTGTGCAGCGTTATGTCGTAATTCTCGATCTCCGATCGGATGGTATCGTGATCGTAGAAATCTTCAGCGACCAATTTCCCTCGGACAGTCCCCTCGTGTTCGTTCTGTATATTGTCGATATAGCGACGGAGTTGTCTAGCTGCAGTCGGGCCCGCCGCGTCGATCTTCGTTTCGACGACAGTGATACCATCGCCATCGGAAAGGAAGACGAAGTCAGCGAATCCACCGTTTTCCGTCTGATATTCCTGTTCAACCGTCCCCGGAACGATTTCAGTATCTGCTTGGAATTTGTCGGGATGGTCAGCGATGTGTTCTTGAATTACCCGCTCGCTAAATTCAAAATCATACGTTTTGGGGTGAATCGATGGCGCTGCGTGGAGTTGGTCAACGAGTTCCTGTAACGCCGAATGTGTTGTCTCCTTAGGGTTCCACTGTTGGAGTGTACTGGGAAGATGAGTCGAGGCGCTTCCACCCATCTGGAACTTTTCAGATAGCTCTTTTCGTGCAACGGGGCCGTCGTTATAGAGCCATTTTGTCACATCTCGATGAAGAAGATGACCAAAGTCGTCCTCAACCGGTGCATCCCATCGCTTGAGATCACCAACTTCGGCAACACCTCGAATTACACTCTTTCCCCGGATGTGTCGCTGCCCGATGACGATGACGATGTCTCCATCTTCCATCGGCGCTCTAGTTCCACCTTCCTTCCCAGCAAAACAATTCAGTACACCCAGGGTGTATCCGATATCTTGACCATACTGTTCTTCGAGCACGTCTTTGATTTCGCCTTCTGGTGCTCCCTCGTCTACCATCTCTGCCACTTCACTCCATCCGACGGAGACGATATCTTCCTGATCCCAATACGGGAAGAATTCTCGGTGTCCTGACTTCAGCAAGTAGTAGTCTGTCATTCTACTTTCAGACGATAAAGTTCCAATAATAAAGATACGGTCCCATTTTCGACTACTGAATTATTCAGTAGTCGAAAACAAGGCGCTGTAGGCTCCTCTTCTATTGTCGAAACAGACTATCTAAAGCGGATTTCGACATCTCCCTCTTGATCGAGGAGTTCTTCGACCTTCTCTCGGAGGTCAGCGATTGGCTCGTCGATGTCATTCGGGTCGGTTACAACGGTACTTCCGAAGATAGCGGACGTGTCTACCTTCTCGCGGATTTTTCCATCGCCGCCATCCTCTTCGAGGTCGTCGATCTCATTCTTGGCCGAACTCTCGTACGCATCAACGGTCTGGATATGTTCGATGAGCCGCGTGAGAGAGGGGCTCGGGTTGATATGCTCCTCGTTGGAGATATCCAAATCCACCGACGCGTCGCCCTGTCGTTCCGTCAAATCAGAAATTGCCGAGTTGAGGTCGGCGTCTTCGATGTCATCGCCAGCGTAGGCTTTGACGGTCTCGATTGAGTTAGTGTATGTCTCATACCGTTTCTCATACAGGGTTTCGTACGTGGAGGCGAAGGCTTCGGCTGCCTTTCGATAATCCGTTTTGACGTCGTTCCATTGGTCTATGACGCCTTCTGTATCCAGCGTGTCCTCCACACGGGTGGCAGCTTCGCGGGCCTCATCACTCACGTCGACGAGTGTGGGATGGTCACCGGCCTCGTCGATGAGAGAGTCCCATTCGGTCGACATGAACCGCTGAATCGTCTCGTACTCCTCAAGGTGATTTTCGCCGCCGGTCACACCACAGAAACCGGAGACGTCCTTCGCTGTCTTGGCGAGTCCTTCCAGTTCGTTCTCGAACTCGACGAACTTCTTGATACGCTTGGCTGATGTGGGTTGTTGAATCAGATTATTAAGCCGAGTTTGGAATTGTTCGACATCGTCGGCTAGCGGGAAATCCACCCGTTTAAGCTGCGAGAGGAGGGTACTCGTCGTCGATTCCCACTCGTTTGCCGCCTCTCGAATGCCTTCATCGACCGCTTGGTCGGTGGACTTGACCTTGCGATCGAACAACCGGTCGAGCAGCTGCTTCGCGTCTGTCCGTGTTTCTACACCGACGGTTTCCCGCTCATCGAACGAGGTGGATTTGAATTTCGTAACTTGGGTGAATAGCTCCTGTGCCCCGTCTTCTGTGTACGTTCCGTATGTTCGCTCCTTGTAGGTCGGGATAATCGAACCATTCCGGAAGAGGACGGCAGCAGCGAGCCGAACGACTTCTCGGCTCCACCCATAGGGTGGCTCTGCGAAGTGGTCAATCAGGTCACCGCCTGTACGGTTTTCACCTGCTTTTTCGCGGCGCTGAATCTCGTCTTCAACCTCAGAGGCAATTCGGGCCTCTGCGATGAGTTCTCCATCCTTAACTACACCCAGCTCAGAGAAGACCGATGGATTCGACGAGCCTTGGAGGTCACCGAAAATCTCCGAGATGTGGCGATCTTTGACAGACGCAGAGCCGTGTTTGAAATCGGTGAAGACTTTCGGAATGGCGTTGTCAGCCTTTCGCGCAACGAGAGAGCTAAGTGAGGTGTTAGTCGCGTCGAATTCGTCAGTATCGCCGTTGTAGATTAACGTCCCTTTCTGGAAGCTACGCTTGAACTCGCGTTCGACTTCATCGCGGAGGCGCTGGAGATCCTCCTGCTTCTGTCCAAGTGCTTCCTGTTCCTCTTGGCTGAGTTCGTCCCCGCGTTTCGTCTTGACAACGGTGTTAATCTGGAATATGGACTTGAGCTTCTCGTAAATGTCGTGTTGCTTCTCATCGTCAGCAATCCAATATAACGTCCCATCCTCGCTGAAACTCTGGGTCTTCAGACCATCTGGGTCGAGATCTTCGTATCGCTGGAAAATCGGGGAGTAGGTTTTCAGGTCGATATACCCCTTCGAACTGACCTCTTCACCATCTATATTGAGATTTAGTTGGAACGTCTGGCCCTGATAATTGACACGCGACGTTTCGTCAAGAATGTCGTTCAGGAATCGTTTGGATGAACGTCGGATATCGCCGGGGCCGACTTCGATTCCCTTGATTTCGTTTTCAAGCTCCCGTTCGGTTTCCCGGAGGAATCGGTAACCTTCCTCGCTACGACCGACGTAACCGGCATCAACGAGGGCATCGAGCGTGTCTTCGACCTCGCCTTCTAGCACTTGGGTCGGGCCGAGCTCCCGCTGGAGTGACGTCGCAATATTGTCTGCAGTATTCGGAATCCAAGACAACTGTTGGAGGAGATAGAGTGATTTGAGGACGCGCCGTGAAATTTCCGGATCTGCGTTCTTCGGTCTCGCTTCCCGGATCGATTTGACGTCACTACTGGGGATGTCATTACTGATCTCATCGAAAATCATGTCCAGCGTAACGAGGGCCCCAAGTTCGTCGTTGTATAGGTACTCCTCGTCTTTGAGAACGCTTTGAGTGACGTCGATTAGCGTTCGCTCGCTCCCGGCGAGCTGGTCGTCTGATCCCTTCCCGAGGGCCTTGAACATCTCCGGAAGGATATCGAGTTGATAGGGTAGGAATGGGTAACAGTCGATGAAATTCTCCTGATTAATCGGCTTTAGACTCTGGCTGGAATCTAACTTGTACCGGGCCGAAAGGATGCCCTCGTGCTCATCATAAAGGTCGCCGATTATGCCTCTGAACTCGCCTTTCTTGCTAAGGACACGATCTCGAACGACCTTGTCGAGGTTTTCGGAGGTGAGGTCAAATCGGTGAGGGAAGCGATCGATGACCTTCGACTCCTCTGCTTCCTTCTCCAAAACGCCAGGAATCAGCTGTTGGAGTTGTTCTTGGGAAGTGACGCCGAGGAAGACCTTCCCGTTCCCTTTGAGACCGAATTGCTCAACGATACTCTGCAGTTCGAGGAGAAGTTGGCCATCGTCGCCGATGAATTGGGAAATTTCGTCGATGAAGACGAAGTAACGGCAGTTGTTCCCAGTCTCTTTTTCTCGTTGTTCGACGTGATCAACTATGTCACCAGCAAGTGTTGAGGCATCGATTCGGACGTTATCTTGGACATCGTCAATCGCGCGGGCAGCGTCCTCTTTGCTGTCGAATTCGTCGGTTCCCTCAACTAACGCAGTCTCCATGTCCGAGCGGACGAACATGGCATCTTTGCGCGCCTCTGTCCAGTCTTTCCCAGTATTTGCTTCGATAGTCTCGACGAAGTCGTCAAAGACGCCCCGGGATTCGAGTTCTTGTTCCATCTCGGCCACCCAAGGCATCGACGCGTAGCCACGTGAGATGTTGAACTCGCGGTGGATAATCTCGGTAATGGATTCGCTGCCCGATGCATCGGCTTTTGCGCCGATCTGGAACATCAACACCTCAGAATCGAACTTCTGGGTGACAGACGAGACCGCCCCATCGAGCATTTCGTTGCCCTCGATGCGGTCTCGGAACATGTCCGCAGCTTGGGTATCCTCGAATTCTCGGTTTTCCAGGACATGGCCGAGAATCTTCATGAAGTGGCTCTTACCAGAGCCGAAGAAGCCCGAGACCCACATGCCGACATCCTCTGTCTGCGTATGCTCGGTATCGATGACGGCTTCCAGAGCATCGGAGAAGTGTCGCTCAAGTTGTGGCGTGAGGATGTACTCTTCGAGCTCTTTCTTGACTACGCTCGGATCATCGTTGTCGACTTTGACGACCCGATCGATTTTCCGGTTGATCGGTCGATAGAAAATCTCGTGGATTTGGCTGGAGGTTGTAGTGTCACTCATGTCCGATCACCCTTGCGCGGTAATATGTTCCTTCAGATTCATCGAGGAATCTTAAACTCTCGTTATCGACTTTTGCCGGATAACAGAATACGATTGGGGTGTCGTCTGGTGTGTTCATCTCTAATTGCCCCATCAATGTGGAAGCGCTAGCGAATGGGTAGAGAATCCCCATTCGGTAGACGATTACAGTATCAGCCTCTTCTGCTCGTGTTGCAATCGTCGAAGCCAACTCTCCCATTTTCCCATCATCGAGCAGCGATGATTTCAGTCCGTCAAGTAGCTGATCTCTATCGCGGCGTTCGAGGTCGATGACGTTCTCCAAGATACCGCGATCTTCGAGGGTTGCGAACACCAACTCGCGCATGTCGATTCCGGCAACGTTCTGGTCGTGATATTCTAGCTTGTCAATGAGGTTTCTGACCTCCTCATCGACCTCGATCTCGTCGGCAGGGTCGTAAGTGAATACGATGAAGGGAACGCCCGCTCGTTTCCCGACCTCGTCGCGGTCAGCTCGAACGAGTCGCTCCACCTCTTCGAGCCGTTCTTGGAAGTCAGAAGGCATCGATCAACTCCTCCATACTGTCGTACTTTCGCACCAAGCGTTCCGTTGAACCGCGCTTTTCGTAGGACACATATTCGGGTGAGATATCGCGGAGCCGCCGCTGGACTTCGGATTCGTTCATGAGTAGTAGCTTCCAGTCCTCGTGCTCGATGATTTCTGATGCGGATTTCGCACCTTTCTGGAACAGTCGGTAGACGACGTACGCGATGGTTTCATCAGGAACGTAGGTGACTGCGAACTCCTTACGTTGAGTCCCCTCCAGAAGCCCGAAGTTACGAAGAGCGGTAAGGTACTTCGTCGCTGCTTCATTAATTGTTGATTCCGAGCGCTCCCGCAAATCCGCATAGCCCTCTTGAACCGATTTGATGAACTCGACGATATCTACTGCCTGAACTGAGAGGGTTCCACGCTCGAATTCAGGGAAGAGGAAATTCACCGTGACCAGACGGATGAAGGGGTCTTGAGCGAATTCATAGTAGAGACACCAGTCGGCGACGTCAGTACGGACATCCGCAGCCATAACCTGCATCAGCGGTGTTTCGGTGTATTCCTCTTTGTCGGGAATATGGCGACGAGTGACCTCGCGGAGGATGTTCGTCCGATACTCGTCGGTATTCTTGTTCAGTATGTTTTCCTCTACGACTCGGTGCTCCAGTTCTTCATACGAGCTACACTCAACGTAAGTCCGAAGGATACGCTTCGTTTCGTCGATATACGTACTGTGATGAGCAATCTTGGGGTCGATACTCTCCTCTGGTTCGTCCCCATCTCCGTCCTCCGATTCGATATGCTCGTTACTCATACGAATGCATCACGCGTTCTCCGATTTAAGCTCTGACTCCAGAGAGTAGTACGGTACTCGAAGCTGGTCGGTACAATATCCATATGCTTGCAAAAGTGTCGTGAGAAGTCTCCATTTCTCCGGCTCGATCTCGTCCTGCGTATATCCGTTCTCGTTAAGCAAGAACGATTCACCATCCCCTGGCTCCTGAAAGGAGTCCGAATCAGGTGCGCCTGAAATATTCGCTTCTGTTTCTGCTATGACCCCAGCAGTCCAGCCTTCGTCGAGTGTGCTAACAGAGAGGTCTTCTAACGCCTCTAGCGTGAGTTCGTCGTCACTCTTGATTTCCTCGATAGCAGCGGTAAGGCGGGATTCCATTTGCGGCCCGAAGGAGAACAACGAGATGGAGTCGTCAGGGAGTCGATCTGCTTCTGCTTTGCGTCCGACTTTGAATGCCAAGTCAATCTGAGCTTTTAGCTGTGTTTTCGGAGTTACTTCCGAGAGCCGAGCACGGCCAGTCTCCGATAAAACCCGGGACTCCCACCAGTCTTGGTTGTTCGACTCGCCGACTCGTTCTATCAGAAGCCGCGAAGCGACAAGATCCAGGAAGAAGTCGTCCTCTATCCCTACGTCATAGAGGGTCTCCTTGGTTGAAATGAATGCATCAACGATGGCGGTCGAGGTCATACGAGTCCCCACGATTGGGGAGGGTATAGAACCAGCGTCTCCAATTACTGGAGGATAGCCCGGTAGGTTAGTGGAATCGCCGGGTTGATACCGACTGACGGTGTCGAATTGGAACACACGATGGGTTCTGGGAATGAATTGACGGAGCTCTATGATTGTCTGTCTGTATTGTATGATTCGCTGCCGTCTGGGACGGATTCTGAATGGGAACTCGCGGTGAAGTCCGTACTGTTCGGGGGAGAACTATTAGCTGAAGATGCGTCGAGTTACGGGAAGCAGCAGAACGAACGAAACCTGGGTAGGCGGAAGGATTACGCGCGGCGGCATGGAAATGGAGATCGGGTTACTGACTTCTCGGCGATTTCAGTAGGAGAGCCAAGGCCGAAGGATCAGCGTTACGTGCCGTCTGGTGCGGTACTTCCGGTTGCCCCTACGTCTGGAGAAGTTCTTCCCGTAATAGTGTCTGAGGATGAGGTCGATTATGCGATTTCGTTACTCGCTGAGCTCCCGGCTGAGCCATCGGCTGACCGTCCCGGTGACGGTGTCGACGAACTGCTTAACCCAGATCGTGTTCGCCAGGCCCGGAAAAATATCGGTGGACGCACCGCGAGTAAGGAGACGACAGTATTGTTCGTGAGTGATACGCACCTTGGGTATGAGAATCGAGTAAAAACGGGGAGTGGGAGTACCGTATCGTGGGTTCGTGATATTTCGAGTCGAGAGACGTTCGAACGAATTCTACAGATTGCTACGGAACAGAGTGTTGATGCTATCATTCACACGGGAGATATCTTGGATCATGAAGTGGATGAAGCCACGCTGAGTACTACCGAATCGTTCCTCTCGGCGTTATCGGCGCTTGATATTCCGGTATACTGTATTATTGGGTCTCACGACCATAACTCGGCAGATCCACAGCATCCGAATTCTGTTGATGGAATTGCTTGGCTCAAAGAGCAAGTCAATCAAGGGCATCTCGTAGAGTTAACGACCGACCAGACGCCTGTAGCTGGTGGGCCGCTCGATGCGTATGGAATCTCCGCTGAGAATGTGGGTATCGATGACGTGGGGAAATACCACTCTCGGGAATGGTCTCCCTCCGATATCACGTTCGGTGTCGCGTCATCAGGGCCGAACGTGCTATGCCTGCATGATGGGTTCACGCCCTACCGTAGCTCCAAGGCCGATGTTGATTTGAATCACTTACTCGCGCAGGCACGGGTGTCTTTTGACTGTGTAGGCTCTGTTGAAATCCTCTTCTTTAGACATGTGTTCCCGTGAATCTACTGTACACTACACATGCATATTGAATGCGGATCGCTGGCTGTCACTCGGATAATCAAACATCAAATCTGTGTGAAAACCTTCGGGGTTAATCCGTTTTCAGAACCGAAGTATAGCAACTCATGACAGAGAACAACATTCCAGAAGATGCATACCGTAATGACCCTGTTTCTACCGATGAGGACGTTGCCCGACTCCGCCTCCAGCTCAAAGATCACTCTCTGGAGCAATTAGAGGCCATTGGGTTAGTCGAATGGGACAGAGAGGCCAACATCGTACGTAAAGGCCCAGATTTTGGAGATGAGAAATTGACTGAATAAAGGGGAAATACAGAGTGATACGTGGCCTCTCAAACTACCTGCAACAGTCGTTCGCTGAAGACTGCGGATTAAACCCGCCATGGTGCACAATGCCCAGATATTATCCTCCTGTGCGACAATCGGTTAATAATGAGAAGACAAGGACCGACAACGAAAGAAGAACTCCGTCAATCTCTGGATGAAATCATCCAACAGGCATATAATAATGGTGTAGACCTGAACGACGGTGCATATCCCCTTCAACATGATGATCAAGATACACCAGACTTTGAACTCATGCTCTTTCAACTGAAATCATAGCGCTTCGGAGCAGACACTCCGTCGCCTCACAGTGTGCGGTTTATCACTTGCACTGGTCGTTAGATTGCTTGGTCAAGATTGTGGACAATACACGCAAGTGCGAGTTCACGGAACTGCTTCCACCAGCGTCGTGAACGGACGAACGCGCCGTACTTCCGCTTGAGCGTTGAGTTAACTGTCTCTGATTGACTCCGTTGGCCGTAGAGGTCAGCGTCTAAGCGTGTATTCCATGCCTTGTGAAGCGATGTGAACTCACGATGCTTGATTAGTGGCCGAATCTCGTGTTGACGGGCAAGCCGTCTGATCTTCTGGTCGTCGTAGCCTTTGTCACCGAGCAGGATGTCGATAGTCTCGGGGTTGCGTTTGATCAACGAAGGAGCGATCTGGCTATCGTGTTTTCGTGTCGTCGTCACGTGTAGATCAAGGATTGCGTTCACTTTGGAATCGACTAGCAGTGTTACTTTGAGTTGCTGAATCGTGAGTTCGGCTCGTTTCGTGTAGTGTTTGGAAGCGTGACTGCGGTCGAATCCCGAAGCATCGATCCCCGCAACGCCATTGGTCGGGAGCAGTGATACAGAGAGATTGAGAAGCACTCGCCAGACAGCCATATCAAGTCTATCGAACGCTTTGCACAGTGTCGATGGGGCAGGCAGTTCAGTGAGATTGATCGCGTTCCGAATACGGGGCATCTCGATGAGTTCGTCGAGAAGTGTTCGATACGTCGTATCCTTTCGAACTTTGAGACACAGGAGAACGATGTGCTGATGGAGCGTGTAGTGTTGCTTCGAGAACTTCGAGGAGTATCGAGATACGGCACGTTGCGCTAACTGAAAGGCTTCCTCGACAAACCGGAGCAACCGAGACTTTGGGAGGGTCTGCATCTACTCAAGCTATCGACTGAACCTGTAACTCACTAAGGATTTCAACAGAGCCACTGTGTACTGATTGGCGACGAGCATCGACCGAAAAAGAAGGACTTCGATGATGGGTATACGTTCGAATCAGATGATGGGACACCGGTATTCTATACCGGGCCAGCGATACGGATTAGTGGACCGTACCGAGACCACGATGCGTTCGTGACGGAGCTTAGGATTTCTGCTGACGGAGTCACGGCGAAGCGGCATACAATATAACCGAAGCCGGACTGTTGGTGACTACAGAGACGATGCTAGGACGGCGTAGAGTAATTCTGACCAGTCCTCAACGAATCAGACTATCATAGCTCATTCTCGAAGTGCTCGTGTGCCCGATGGAGTGAGAATAATTCGGGGCGAACAACCACAGTTTGGGCACGATTGTCGTAATCAATCACACCGACTCCATCGTCTACCGAGAGTACCCCTAAGTGATTCTGGTGTAGTGCTACATAGCATGCGGTACGGTTCTGCCCGTCTGAGAGTCTATCTGCGAGGGTACTGACCGAGACTTCTGCCCCGACCTCGTACTCGGCGAGAAACTCCACAACACGGCGTCTGCGGTCGTTCGATAATACGTAATATGCATCATCAGAATCGATAGTCGACCTGTTCGACGAATCTTGCTTGGCGACGGTGTCTTTCAGCTTTTTGAGCAGTTGCATCGACTGATTCCTATCCGCAACTGCTCAAGGCGGTGGTATAAAGGCGGAGACCAGAACGATTTCTCACTCGCCCGACGCGACCATCTCATCTGTCGCACACACGGGACAGACTACTGCATTTTGGGCCTCGACATCAACCCCATGTCGAGGCGTTTTGCCACCAAGATGTGACCAACCTTGCTCGGTGATGTGAATGTATTCGTGAGCCATTCCTGGTTGCTTGACCATGTTCAACTCTTTCAGATTCGTTAGCGCGGTTCGGTGCCTCTCAGCATCGTACACCCCATCGATGCGTTCTTTAACGAGATGTTTGAGCATATGATAGTCGACGGGATCGTAGTAGGCGACGGTTTGGAGCATCACGCGTTCGACTGGTTTAGGTACTGAAGGCACACACGAGGCTCGTTCTGCTACGGTATCTATACGATGGGGCTAAAAATGTCAAAAACATGTTTTGTTTGTGCCTAGTTATAACGTAGGAATGGTGATACCTAACACGATGTCTGAGTTGGCCGATATCCATCCAACGATACAGCTAGATGAGACCGTGGAGCGGAAAAACGAGTCAGAACATCATTGGGCAATCAAAGCGGCTATTACGCATAGATTTCGCTCAGACCCAAGATATGTCGGTACTATTGAGACGGAAAAGAAAACGGCAGATTTGATTGGGGATGTCCGCTGCCAGCTCTCGGAGTCGCCGATAGATGTACCACGGCAATTCGTCGTCGAGGTGGAACGCTCTTCCTCGAATAAAGACCGACTTCGAGCCACAATCCAACATTTGCGCTTCGGATTTGACGTGTATTGGATTTTCACCGTTGACGCAACCGATGCGCGACGCCAAACAGAGTCACTCTTGGGAGAACATATGTCATCGCCCCCTTCCCTTGGGGTCGCTTCACTACCGGATGGCGAAATCTCTCTTGGCTCGCCAATTACCTGGGATGAGTTCGAGATTCCATCGCCATTTCTCGGTCAGCATGAATTCTACATACCGACGTATGACCGGGGTGTCGACTGTTTTGATCACGGGGACTTCCGGGTCGGCGACGAGGACGTGACGGTTTACAGCCGGCCCGAAAGAAATGGTGTGTACGTCTCTCGGCGTCTTGATGGGGGCCAACGGACACTCCCCTGTCAAGCACCATGGGATATGGATGAATTTCTTGAGGAATTGAGAAAGGGAGATATCAAACGGATATCCCCCGTTCGAGGAGCACCATAGTCAATCTGCTCAAGAGCCGGTACCGTGATGTACAAGATATAGTTGGATTACTGCCACAAAATAGAGAGACCGAAATAATCTCGTTATGCGCATCTATGTTCGCACTATGCCTACTCAGCGCGACAAAATTTGGTCTACAACATTGCGGTTGATAGAGTCTCAGCGGTCATTCACAGCGTCCGATATTCAAATAGAAATAGAGACAGAGCCACCGTCGAAAAGGACGGTACAAAATACTCTGGATGCGATGGAAACGCTAGGTTTTCTTCAGAGTGAGGGCGGTTCTGGAAGTGCACCAAAGGTTTTCTTTCCCCGAAAACCAGACTCAACGATTCAAGCTGGAGGTTATTCGCCCCGATCCAGTTCCACATCTAGCGTGTTTCCGTATCCTGGTGGAAAGGGTCACATCTCTGAGTGGATTATTGACTTGATGCCCCAGCACGATACCTATGTAGAGGTATTCGGTGGGGCAGCGGGTATTCTCTTCAATAAGCGTCGGTCAAAGTATGAAATCTACAACGACCATAACGAGGATTTGACACAATTCTTCTCGATTCTCCGTAACCGGGAGGAGGAACTTGCGGAGTGGCTTCAATCAGTTCCCTATTCGAGATCGCAGTACGAAGAGTGGGTAGCAGAATTTTATGACGGAGTACGGCCAGATGACCCTATTGAGCGAGCAGGCCGATTCTTTTCTATCCGCTATATGCAGTACATCGGAGTCTCATCATCACCGAACGGGTTCAAAACCAGAGCAAAGAGATCGCCCGCACGTACATTCGATAATGCTCGAAAACGAATCCATTCCCTAGCTCAGCGGTTCCGTGAAGTAACAGTCGAGAATCAGGGTTACCAAGCAATCCTAGAGAAGTACGACGATTCCTCTGTCGACGTTCTGTACTACCTAGATCCGCCTTACGTCGGGTCAGAGGGCCAATACGGAACTGAGTTTGAGTATCCGACCTTTGTCGACCAACTCCACAGCGTAGAGGGCGATTGGATGATGTCTTGTTCTCAAATCCCAGATGGTCTTGGTGACTACACGATTTTGGAGCGTACTGCCAGGCATCAGATGAAACGAAGCTCCGACGGTGTACGCGAAAAAGTCATCTGCAATTTTAACCCCAATGAACGAGTTCCCTTCATTACCGACAAAGGTACGTAATCGATATCCAGACGACCTCGCGGATCTGCAATATCTTCCGAATTTCATCGAATCGAGTAATGCTCGAATCACCTGCCAACAATCATGATTGACAACTCAGGGTCTATCGCCCCTACTGTAAGTCAGTTATAGTATCCCTGTGGAACCCAACCAATTCGGGCTTCATATAATATTTCTTTCATAGAGCGCTGGGTCGCGCTGCTCCCCAAGAAAGTACGCCCATTTTTCATATTCTGCATTGCATGATCCCCCAAACTTTGGGATGGTTTTGCCGACCATGCACGACCGATCGAGAGAGTATTGGGTGGTTTCGAGGAGTCAGCTGCTCAGATATTGGCTAAAAAACGATATATGAAAACTGTATACATTTGTAGCGGCCCAGGTAATGGGCTCGATGGGTGGTTTCAAGGCGCCTACGGCTCATTGCTTGTTTTATTCACGTTTTACTCTAGTGTGAAAACAACACAGTTTACGGAAGTAGCGAGATCGGCAGCTCAAAAAGTCCACAAAAGAGGTATCTGCGCTATAGGCGTGTTCAAATGTACTATCACTTCGGTAGTCAAGTTTTCAGCGACCTCCGACAGATTTTCCGAAGAATCGACGAGAAGATATTGATTGGTAATTATACCTACATGTGTTTCTAACGTCGGGATACCCCGACCATGATTCTTATCAGCCGATACAAATTCGCGTCAGATTGGGTGACGACTTCTGAGTCGAAGAGAGACTATTCGCTTGAATCTGTGCTTTGAGTAGACGCTGAGAGAGGAGTAACTCTTGGACATCTGCACCGGTCTTCGGGGCGAGTTGACCCCCTCCGTTTCGAGTCCAGCGGCCCGGAACCGAAGCCTCGTACTGGTGGGTCTTTCCCTCGACTAAGAGACCGACATCATCTAACCGACTCCTGTGCCGTTCGTACGATGACAGGGAGATATCGGCTTTCGAAAGAATCTCGGAGCGTTGCAGGGGAACCGCAGATCCGAACAGGGCACGCATCAGTTCTCGTGCAGACGGAGGTAGCCATGGATAGAGCTTCCGTGATGAGATACCACCTAACCCCTGCAGTAACGTCGATAGAGAGAGTGGGTTATTTGCTGGAGCGAGGGAATCAGCGGCGATCAACGCTTCTGCAATGTCGAACGGCGAGCACGTCAGAGATTTATGCGAGACATCACCAAACGCGTAGAGATAGGTTCGGGTGAGCGTCGACACATCGAGGTGACTCACCAAGTCTCGCTCTAGTCGGTCAAGCATTCCTTCAACGGTCTGCCGCAGACTCGCGTATGTATTCGCAGTCTGTACCTCGATCGGAATACAGATTCCCGTTTTCGTCCCCTTGGCGAACTGCCTACGGGGCGAGACTGAACGAAGTGTCTCGACGATATCCGCTCGGAAGCTCGTGACATCCGGGCCGACGATTACCCAGTTCGCACAGAGCGAAGCTTCCCGGTTGTTGCGATCAATCTCGACCGGCAGCCGATAGCCGAGTTTGTCACCATCCGTCTCCAATAGCATCCGAGAGGCGGAATTACCGCTATATGCCGCGTTTTTCGGAACCGTATTCTGAATGAAGTCGATGAACTTCTTATATCTCGCATCGTCGCGGGCCAACTGGTCGGTGTCCGGGAGTCGGATGTGGATCGTAAGGTCAAGTCCCGCGGTATCGTAGAGATTCGTGGCGGTAGCTAGTAGTCCGTGAGCCTCACAACACAACCTCTTCCAGACTGCTTGGCTGCTGCCCCTGGTACTGAGTCGACTGAGTAAGGAATCACCAACACGCCCGTACCGTGCCCGCAGGTTATCGTAATCCTGCTCGGCGTCCGACAGCCAGCCAAGTTGGCTACCGAGACGGAGAGTGTGGAGAGCCATTCCTCCCGAAAGGAGCGGATCGACTCGCGTAGGCGTCAGGATTTGGTCGAAGGCGTGGTTACTGAGTAAGGTAGCACCAAGACGCACGAGGGTAGGAACAGGGCCTCCCCATTGCACAGCCACATGTACCTCTTCGCCCGCCCGACCTAGGTACGTGGAACGTCCGTCAGGAAATTCCGAAATACGGTCATTGACGAGCGTGATACCTTCAGCGGACTGGCCAGCCGAGAGCCGATCTACCAGTTCCTGCTCACTCATCCAACAACCGACCGGCGATAGCTTGCGGGTGCTGGGCTGTCCGAAAACTCCGGCTGTGGCTTCGAGGCTGTCTTCGAAGGCCATACCCCCTTTAAAAGAGGTGGATGGATTCGCTCGTGACACTAGCCTTGTTTGCGGTTGAGGGGGGTCGAGGAACTGCCGCCGAGCTGGGATTGCTGGGGGTGGCGAACGTGAAGGTCTTCGGTCAATAACTCCTGAGCGAACCGACCTGAAGGAGTGAGACTCACCGAATTGTAGCGACCTCGCTCATCGACGGTCAGCAAACCGTGTTCTTGCTCTAGTTCACGATAGTACCGATCGATGGTACCAGCACTCAGGTCAAGCTCCTCCTCTGTCTTCAAATCTCGAACCTCCCGAGTGTATTTCTCTCCATCTGGGATTGCAGCGAGCAGTTGAATTCTTCCACCGGCTGGTTTGAACTGGCCAAGGATATCGAGGACTGCCTCGGGGTCAACATCCTCGTTGGATTCCTCAGAGTGGGGGTTCTGCGGGTGGGGAGTATTATTGCTCTCAGTAAGGTGGACATCTACCCATTCTGGGTGACGGTTTCTGAGGAACTCTTCGAACTGTGGTGGAACGATCAGCTCAATATCGGATGTTTTAGATAGTATACCGATGGTTTCGAGACCGCGTTCCCGCTGAGCGCGCTGGGTGTTCCGCCACACAGGGCCATCCAGAGAGAGGACGATGTGTGGAGTTTCTGTTCCGATTCCGATCAGTCGTACCGGCCCCGGCTCCAGTTCGTCGATATCAGAATTGAATTCGTCAGTTCCGGTTCCGATTCTGGTTAGTGTTCGGAGTGACGGTGGTTGATCATCCTCATCGGAATTGAGAGTTGGCCAATCTGCAGGAGATTTGTCACCCACACGAGCCGCGAATTTTGTAGCGGCGAAGGCGTACCAGCCGAATAGGGCTTCGACGTCGTATCGGTCGTCGAGAACTACAGGGATGACACCCTCGCGTTGTCGGCGGAGGAGTGCCGGGTCATACTGGTAGGATACTTCGCGGACGGCCTTGACCATCCAGGGGAGCATTTCTTCGAGTAGACTTGGAAGCCAGTCACGCCGTGCGGGCGTGATGTGCTTTTGGACGATATCTGGTTGGCTATCTGTCGCGTGCGGTGGTGCAAACCGAATCCCGCTTTGGGATTTTGCCCGCGACTCGTTCGTATTTTTGGAGGGCATATTGCAGTTGAAGAAACCACTCGGGGTATTTAACGGCACGTCAGACAAATGTTTAATATATATCATTTATTCCCGGAGTTTTAAATAGGGCTGCGTCAAGATTGTGGCGGTCTTCATGACCCAAAAGAAAGCGAATCACGGCCAAGAGAAGAATAGTTCACCAACCAAATCGGATCTCGGAGTCCGAGTCCCGTCGACAGTCTATGCGCAACTGGAAGCGCTCAAACAGTCGGGTATCGTGAATATGTATACAGAAGTCCGGGAAGGACTTCGTCAGTTCGGGCTCGACGAGGCGCATGACTGGCTCGGTGCCAATCCTGAGATGTACGCCATGGGGCTCGAAAAAGGGTTCACGCCTTCCAACCCCGAAGCTGTAGAAGAAGTCGATCCGGATGCGCTCAGAGCCTCGATTCCGGACGAGAGGAAGGAACCGACCCGCAATGACGCAGAGACGGTACACGAACAGCGGATATTGGATAATCTCCAGAGCATGCGTCAGTTCTCGGAGGTGGCTGACGAGTACTACTCCCGAGGAGAGTGGGGGGAGACGGCGTCTCTGACAGATGACGGACGTGAATTTGCGGAGTTGTTCGATCAAGGGTTCGGTCGTCAGCAGCGAGCATGCTACCGCAACGCGCTGTTATCAACGGCGACGTTCGGTACTCAGTACGATGTCACGTACGTCGAGGGCTACGTAATGGCAGATCCGCTGGGAACCCCCATCGCTCATGCCTGGGTAGAAGTCGACGATCGGGTCGTCGAGATGACCTTCCCGGAAGGCCCGAAGCCAGATTCCAACGCTGCGTATCTCGGCGTTGAATTCTCTCTTGATGAAGTGAAGTCGAAGGTGTTCGATGATGAAGTGGTCGAACCTCTCGTTCCCGATGAGCTTCAATTCCCAAAATAGATCCAAACGATCCACTTGAGTCTCCAAAAGAAAGACTACTAACCGCGATTATCCGGCACTAAATCTTGGTGGCGAAATGAAACCGGCAGCTCTTCTTTTGTTTCCATGTCTTCGACAATATAGGAGTATGCATCTGTAGCTCGACCGGTTTCTATATCGAGATCATCGCTGAGAATATCTACAACCTCGCAGACCCGCCCGTGGTATTGCGAATCAGGATCGCCAGAGCTGACATAGACCCATACTCGATCACCAATTGAGTAAGGTTCAGTTGGAGGTTGCGGGATATCTTCCATCAATGAATTTTGGCTCTACCAACTGTCTCAGTCCATCGCTCTGTTCGCACACCTGTTTTCAATATTGCCAATTTACGGTAGAACCGTCGGCCAAAGGTAGGTTAACCAGCATACGGGGACTGACTGAGAGTTGCCTTGAGAGAATATTCTTCGATCCCCTACATCGTTGTCCGATATCGGGCGAGGGCGTTCCTCTCTTCGATAAAAATTGAATGGCCAGACTAGTTAGAACGCTGGCGGTAGACGGTCTGCAGTTCGCCGTCTGCCACGTGTCCGACTGAGGGTTAAGGCGGTCTAGAAGAGATAATGTGATATGAATGAAATGAATGGAACGAGCGGGGCGAGTGAAACGCCTGTCCTCGCGCTGATTAACCAGAAGGGTGGCGTCGGCAAAACGACACTCACCGTCCACGTCGCAGGCGCGCTCGCCGCGCGCGGGCTGGATGTCCTCGTTGTTGACGCGGCGCCAGAAGGTGCGCTTACGTCGATTCTCGGCTACGATGTCGCCTACGAACCAAACCGAGACGTAACGCTCCATGAACTAATCCTCGAACCTATCGAGTACGCCGACCGTGTCGACGACATCATTGAGTCCGGCGAGGAATTTGATCTCTTACCAGCGAACGAACGCATGGTCGATAACACCGCAAAGTCACTCGAAGGAGAGCCGCGGGCCCGCGAGCGCCTTGAAATGGTGTTTGACACCATCGACGGCTACGATATCATCGTTGTCGACAACGCTCCGTCGGTGAATACGCTGACCGACAATGCGCTCATCGCCAGTGACAGCGTTCTCGTGCCACTCTACGCCGAAGCGCTCTCCGTTCAGGGCCTTGATCGTCTTCAGAAGCAAGTGCAAGGAATCGAGCAATATTACGGCGATGTTACGATTCTCGGGTTTGTCCTCAATCGCGTCGAGCAAAACAACCAGTCGGATGCGATGGTCGAACAAGTCCGAGTGAACTTCGGCAACGCCTTCGAGATTTTCGAGATTCGGAAGCGTGTCGCGCTGCAGCGTCCGCTTGCCAGCCAGCAGCGTTCTGTGTTCGCCGTTGAGGAATCGACAGATATGGAGGCCGTCTTAGAGAACATCGCTGCGCTCGCCAAACGTGAGCTGCTCAAGGAGGAGACTACCAATGTCTGATGGCGAGAAAAACGAGGAACTGGGTGAGACGACGGAGAAACTGGGTGGCATCGCTGGTCGGTTCGGAGATGATGCCGATACCACAGATACACAGGAAACAAACGAAATGACTGAAACGAGCGAAACGACGGGAACGCCGGTGCCGGGCGACGACGAGTTTCGCATCCGGGAGCATTGGAACGGGCGGACGGTCTACCTCCCTGACGGCGTCGTCGACGACCTCGACATCCGCTATCAAGAGCTTTCTTTAGAGTGGCAGAGGGAGTACGGCGAGCAGCTGCCGAAGAACGAGCGGTTCTATCCTGCGGTGGTGGAGGCAGCGCTTGAAGGCACGTCGGTTAGATCGTGTCTCGGGCTTGACGATCGGTAGCTTGCAGTATTGATATGCTAAAATGGGAGAATCAGGCTCTGTTAAAGCCTTTATCGACTGATTCGACCAGCGTGCTGAATGCAGTATCCGGAATCAGCAGGCCAGTCTTTAATCAAGGAGTTCCGTCTAAGCCAGTTGTACGTCCGCTTGCCGAGGAGATGAAGTCATGAACTCCTTCTTCGAATTGTCAATATTTTCTCGCCAGATTGAGACCGAGACAGAGGCAGACTGCGAGAAGCCCTGAGATGACGGCACAAACGCATATGTTGCTGCTGTTGGTAGGGGTTGGTACATGATTTTCTCGGTGAACCAAGAGGATGCAAAATTGGAGCGCCTTCCAGAAGAGGAATTCACGAAGCTCGATATTCTTGAACGGGAGGATCTTCAGGAGTGGGCGATTGAGGAGCCTCAGGTGCTTGGTGAGGAGTTACTGGTTATCACATCAGAGTATGCGAAATTTGCGGACTTGCGAGAACGACTCGATATTATGGCGATCGACCCGGATGGGAAATTGGTCGTTGCAGAATTGAAACGCGATAAAGCAGATCGGACAACCGACTTGCAGGCGATTAAATACGCCAGTTACTGTGCGACTCTTACTGCTGAGGAAGTTCAAAAGGACTATCGAGAATTCTGGAGTGATCGGAAAGACGACGATCTAACGCCGGAAGAGGTGGGAGAAACGTTCGCTGAGTTCCTGAATCAGAGCGTGATTGACGATGTACCGTACATGGATGATGGGTGGGCGAACTTCGAGCTTGACGACACGCCGCGGATTCTGCTGGTCGCGGGTAGTTTTGGGCCGGAAATCACATCGCCAGTCATGTGGCTGATTGAAGAATATGACATGGATATCACTTGCACCCGTATTCAAGCATACAAGCATCGCAATCGTGTAATTTTGAATAGCCAGCAAGTGATCCCGATTCCAGAGGCGGAAGAATATCTGACGAAACGCCGAGCGAAACAGGAGAAACAAAAACAGTCGTCAGTCACGTTCACGCTGCCTGCGCTATTAGATCGCGGCGTCTTGGAACCGGATGATATCGTCATCTTCGACGAGAGCAAAGTTCCTGAAGGAGCTGATCGTGAATGGGATTTAGATGACGACTACTGGCGGGCTCGCGTAACGGGGGAGACGGGTCAACAAAACAATCTTGAGTGGCTGCATAATGGAGAACTGTATTCGTTTACCGGGTTAACCAGAGAGATTCTCTACCAGCAGGTTGGACGGGACAAAAACGATCCACTTAACGGCTATGCGTATTGGACTCATCCTTCGTTTGATCACCGGACACTCCTCAGCCTCCGCGAAGCGGATGTGACCGGCGAAGACCGAACTAATGGGTAGATGCCTCTCCAACGGGTCGCACACACTACTACTCGCCACTCCGGATTGCTCAACACAGACAAGAAATGATAGAACCCCTTCGAATTCTCTATCAAACTTCTTCCAAGTGCGACGATATGAATCAAATCTTTCAGTAGCGACCGTGAGACGAGCCTATGACCAGTATTTGTGAATTCTTAGTGTGAAAGCTCTCTGTGAAATGCGACTGTGAATGATACGTCTCACAAGTCGTAACTCTTCGTGATTGCTGGTACAACTATCTGTTCGCATGCTTTAATGTCGATATGGTCGAAAACGGGAAAGAACCGTATCCGGACGTTATTGAAGAGACGACGATAGGCTGGCCGGACGACGATGAAGAACTTGATTTTGATGAAGACGCCGGCCCAGAGGAAGGCAAGGAGCCGTACCCAACCAACGATATGGAATAGTCATATCGATCTTACCTCTGATTGAACCGTTCGGGCAGACTAGCTTTCCCAAATGAAGGGCAGTATGAGCTCCGAATTTCGGAGGCATACCGTTGGATAGACGAGATTCGACATGGCCAATCCATTATACGTAGTTGAGGCTCTCGTCAAATCGGAAAACAGAGCAAATCTCTCCTTGAAGAATCTCTGGAATTACTATCGGACACCAAACCTATCGGGAGCAGTACTTATTTACATCCGGCGACGGCAGGATTCGTACCTTGGAACCATTAGAGCCAAATGAAGATATTGGTGAGCTATTGAATATTCAGTTTTCTTTGACTTTTCTTGACCAAGCGAGGGGGAGGGTCAGTGGTGCAACAAGCCGAGCGTTCGCCACCAACGAGACAGAAGAAGACGAAAAACGACTCCAGGAAGCTATCGATGAAGGGTGGGAAGTTGTCTATCTGTCAGGAGATGGTGAAATTGACAACAAAAATGGTGTTCCGACAGTAGCGCCCAGCAGTGATGCGGTCGATCTCGAAATTTGTGTATTCAAAAACGGGTGGGTATACCGTCAGCTTGAGTGGCTCCACGATGAGCAATTGGTCGAGTATGTAGAAGGCCGACAGGAGAACATTGATCAATTAACAGAAACGGTCACGGAAGCTATAACTGAGGAACTTGATGAGTGGCCGAAGGTCACACAAGTGACGAAGGACGGTGAACTGGTGCCAGGCAAATATACCTTCGAGAAAACGGGCTTCGTTGGTAGTGCGTCGGAAGCTGTCGCACACGCGTCTGGATATAACCGGGCAATCAAAGAGGTTCTACAAACTGAAGAATGACAATCATTACGCGGACATCACCGATCAGATCGGCGAACCCGTTATCACTACGGACTTAAAAAGCTGTAGGGCGAGTCTTTAAAAGTGACAAGTGGGGTATTCTGGGTGCAGTATGAAAGAAGAAACGAACCACGCTGATCAGTCAGCGCACGCAGACGAAGATATCGTATTGGAAGCACAGACACTTCGACGGCTGAATTCGATTCAAAAGGCTGACGAGAGCTGTGATGACGTTCTCACTCGGCTACTGGATAACGCGGTCAAGAATGTCCCCATCGAAGAGATCATGACAGACCTTCTCGACCAGTTCGAGGAGGCTGTAAGCATCAACGTCGAGCTCCCACCTCAGCACCCGAACCCAGGAAAAATGTTCATCTCGGTGCATACCGGAAACGTCGGGCTCGAAGAATACGTCTCGCTCTACGACGGCACAGAATCTCGTGCCGTAATCGAATCCAACGCCGGCGACCAATTCTGCCTCCTGTTCGACGTCATCGCCACCTGCGACGGGCCTAAAATGGAGACGATGAGCACGACGCCCATCTATGCGACCAACAGCATTCTCGGGACAGACTCGATCTCGCTCGACGAAGGACTCGACCAATTGCGATCAAAGATTGGAAAGCCCAGTGAAGAGCTCCGAGACCTCGTCAACGATTATTAGGTCGCCCATCCGTTTATAACGCAAAAATCGGTATTTTTGAAACGCTCAGTTATGGACACCTCGTGAGCACCGAAACGTCCAAGCTCTGTATATCCCTCGTGTCCCACAGGGTGTTTTCATCTGAAAAGTTTTGAATCAGCCTCAAGAACGAGCGTGCGAATAGTTCATCTTTGAGTCAGAACGCCTGATGAATCAATATCAAATGCCTGATTATCGTCATCAGTGGGATAATAGTGGACGTGGTTTTGGTCGGTTAGGAAATTGTTGTCCTCATAATCTAGCCATTACCTGTTTCGGCGGCAGATATGTCTAAAGAATAGGATTTCAACAGAGCCAAATATTACAATTTGAATCACGAGTTCTCACGACTCTCTATAAACATTGCCTTGGCAGACGATTCTCCTTTATTATATGAAAGAACCTTAGCCAAAATAATATCCCCTGTATCTATATCCTCGGGTATATCCTGGACAAATATCTTGAACCCCTCTACCTCACAAACAGCATCTCTTCCTCTTTGATGGTGGGGTGTTATATCAAACACACCCATCTTTCTAACATCTCCAATATCAACCGGTGGTGCACGTTTTGCTGCATCTTTATGCGCTTGTTGGGATTCTTCAATTTCAGTTAGATCTAATCCTCTTTCTATACCCCATGCGACTCCATTCTCATTTTGGGGCGAAAGACGCCAATACTGCACATTATCCTTCCTATCAAATATATTGTCTTTTATACCGTGGAATATGCTGTTGTCAATGTCCCTCGACAATTCTAGTCGAGGCTCAAGGTCAGACTTCTGCCCTATATAATCTATAGCACTCTCTTTCTCCTGTTGTGGCTCATCACTATAGAAATGTACATGGAACCTTCTATCTTCGGTTGTTAATGTTGCCCGCTCTGATCTTTCCTTATAGTATAAGATTTCTTCAATATCTACGAAAGGTATCTCGGCAGATAGTACCCACTCAGAACTCTTAGACAATTCTGATATTCTGTGACTTAGTGTAAATACTAAAATGCGCTTGTTGGTAACGATTATCCTAGAATAGTCGCTAAGATCTATATCCCAATCCCCACCTTCTTCGCTTTTTTCTATTACTTCACTTTTACCAGTATCATAGTCAATTTCTTTACTCATCTTCATCTCCGGTCTTGCTCTAAATATATAGTGTATTGTTTCTTCAGATATATTGTCTGATAATTTATTAATGAAATTATTGAATAGCTTATCTTCTAATATCGTTGGTTCTTGTTCTAAATGATCATTTCTACTATCCCCGTCAGATGATAAGATATTTTTCGATAATTTTGATAAAATACCTCCACTAGATTCATCTGATTTTTTATCTTGTAAGTAACCATCTAATGTCCCCTCGTAGTCACTATTCCTTCTTATATAGTATAGAGCATGTAATTTGTCAATATCTGCAGATTTACTCCTCGAATCTGATAAGAGCTCGTGCACCCTTTCTAACTCAGTATTATTCATGGTATTTTAACCGAGATCATTCACTTAACATTATTGGCGTATTCAGATTGATTCCTATACTGCCTCTATTAACCGATTCGTCCGGCGTCTGTGGGTTGGTTATGGTAGGGCCTTGTCGGCGACTGTTAAAGGTGCTGTAGGCTTACTCTGCCATGACGACCGTAATCGTGTAGGGGTAACCTTCATAGCGGAAATACTGCTCCGCGTGGCGAACTGAATCTGGGTCGTACTCGGAATAGGATTCGAACTCTTCTTGGATTTCGCGGAGGATTTCACCACCGAGGGGCTTCCCAACGAGAGCGGTACCACGGTCGTTTCTCGCTGTACTCGTCGGGGTTGTATATCTCTTCAATGACTTCCTCGTGCTTTTGACCCGCTTCTTGTAACCCATCAGCGACAGAGTCGAACGAAAGCAGGTTGGTCTCTTCGACCGGCGTAACCGGTACGTCTTCTGGGATTGGTTTCGTGAGTCCGATTTCCAAGACTCCGCTATCACCCCGTCAACGCCGAAACAGCCACCGAGTAGCGCGACCGTAAGGAGGGATAAACACTCACGCTGTTCCATACGACAATAATACAAATTGATATTTATTAACTGGGGAAATTTATTTATGCACCAGCGTGGGAATCGTTCACCAGCACGAAATACCGACGGATTTCGATACTAACCTATGGCATATACAGCGATTTACGAGGGTGAGGAACGGGGAGCGTTTGAAGTTCCTTTCCAGGAGGACGCGTACTGCATCGAATGTGGGGCGAGGATGCGTGTCTGGAGGGAAGCTGAAGATGGAACCGCCCGCCACTTCAAAGAAGTCGGGAATATGGGTGGCGGAGGTGGAGGCCACGCGGAGGGATGTGGCGGAGGTGAAAGCGACGATCACCAGAAGTGGAAGAACTTCGCCGCCGAGCGCCTGACCGAGGTGTTCGATAATGTCGCCGAGGTGTCCGTGGAGATGCCACTCGCGGCGCCAAAGACCGGCAAAGAACTCCGTTCAGCAGATGCTGCGGTGATGTTCGAGGAACGCGACAACCAGCTGGGAAGCGGGTTGGCTGTCGAAGTTCAACACAAGAACGAAAGCAAGGACATCGAGGCCACTACCCGAGACTACGTTGCACAGGATGCCGCCGTTGTCTGGCTTTCAGGCGACGACTTCCACGCAGACGGGTGTCGGTTGACTGAGGCTGACTTCAGGAAGCTTGCCGAACAGGCGGTGAGCATCTCGATGTTCAGGGATGAGAACCACAGAAGCGATTCTCGATTTACGGAATTTGAGATGCTGATGCACAAAATTCGGGTGGATCGGGAGTTGCTAAATGTCGAAGATTGCGACTATCACCTTGAACCCCGCGAGTCTCACGTACCCGCCACACTACCGCCCGAATGGCACGACGAAGAGGCACTCTCGATATGGCGATCCCAAGATTGGTCGTCGCTATTCAGCGGTTACGACTCCAAGGACTATATCGAGCGGTTCAGAGACCATTTCACGACCGAGGGGTGCCGTGCGACTGTCGAGTTTGAGTTGTTGGTTCCAGAGGAGAGTCTCCGGAAGTGGTACCGGAAGGGAGTCAAAGATAGTTCAACCAAAGGCAATCGATTCTACGTCACCTGCCCGAACTGTGAAAGCGTCTCCGGGCCATATAGCCCAATGATGTCCTCTGGTACCCGACAATGTAGCTGTGGCACTACGTTCAGGATCGATATCGATAATCACCGAGCAGGGAAAATCATCGAGTGACTTCGACAATCACAGTCGAACATGAGGACTGCACGTTCGGTATCCGAGACCACGACACCGGCGTCACGACGCAGGACAAACTCGAAGATCGAGGTACTGTTGGTGCTCGCAGATGCCCTCCCTGCCTACGAGGCGTCTGACGACGACCTCCTCGAAATGGCGACAGACATCTTTGTCGCCGACGACCACGAGAAGCAAGAGCTATTGCAGATACTGGTGCGGGATTTGGAATTAGTGGGAATCGACGACTGGGACGTCAACGATTCGGGCTGGGCTGACGACCTTCCAGACCTTAGCGAAGACGAGGACGATTCGGAGTGACCTCCAAACCGGCGTAACTTAGTTATCTCTGTATGCAGTCTGTATACACATGAGCACGTCCATCCGGGTTTCCGACGACACGAAGGAGATGCTGGAGCGGCTGAAACGGGAAGACGAGACGTTTGACGAACTCTTAGAACGCCTTGCACAGAGCGAGAAGCCCATCAACATCGGCGCGTGGAGCGAAGATCAGGCCGACCGCGCACGAGAGGCCGTAGAGCGCTCTCGGAAGAGCTTCGAGCGGTGACGTTCCTCGATTCCTCCGTCATAATCGATATGCTCGAAGGGGTGCCGGACGTCGTCGAATACGTCGAAGACCGCTCTCAACCCTACCTCACGTCCTCGGTCTGTGTCTTCGAGGTGATCAACGGACGAGTTGGGACGGGAGAGACGGACGTCGTCGATGTACGCCAGGAGTTCGGCGGTGTTCACTCAATCGACCTGAACGAGCAGATTGCCCTGGGGGCGGCCCGGCTCCAAGACCAGCTGATGGACGACGGGGAACGGATGGCTGCCCGTGACCTTCTCATCGCGGCGACCGCGCGGTCTACTGGGAGTGAACTTGTTGTCGCGGACACCGACTTCGAGACCCGATTTTTCACCGACATCATGGACGTCACGAACCTCCGAACAGAAGACTGAGGCCTGTTACTCACTCTCGTACTGTTTCTCGTTGTATTTCCTAAAGACCAGTCGGAGCTCCTACATCGACTAAATCAGGAATGGGATTATTCTAGACGCCGCGAGACTGAACCAGCCGTAAGACCGAGCCTGCATACAGAGTAAGTGATTCATCGAATGATAGCCGAGAAAAACGAGGTAGTTATGCTGAATACAGAGGCTTCATTCAGCACGATTGACTAGACCTATCACCGATAGACGGTTTCAATAAAGCCAGTCTATAATATTATCCCTGCATTTCTTTTGCTTTTTTGTAAGCATCAAACGCGACCAAAATAGCGATGATAGGATAAAAAACCGCCCCAACAACGCTTATCACAAATGTTGATCCACAGATAAATGCCACAATACCGCGTTTCCATAGTCCGAGATAGAAATGCCCGATTCCCGGTATTACACTCAGTACAAATGCTATCAAAGGCGAGTTCGCCATGCCCAAGATGTTGCTACTTAATAGTATAAAATTAATTAATCAAATGAAACCCATTTCAAGCAGGGCGCGGTCGAAGACCTGAGCCGACCTGGCCCACGGGACTTCTCCATCACCGAAGCCCATCTCCACTTCAACCAGTTCAACATCTACAACGACCGAACCACTATCTCGATAGATTTCTCACCATCTACCCCGCTCACAGCGAGCTCAGTTTGCATGATCTCGGCTCTCACCGAGATAAGGGATACGTTTATACCGAATTATTACCATATTTTATCCATGTTTGACCCGTTTGACTCGAAGGAAGAGCGAAAACGTCAGCAGGGACGGCGAAACCGGCTACGGGGCCAAATCGCGGAGGAACAAGCACGTGTGGACTACGAACTGAGCGGCTGGGAAACAGTAGACAACCACGAAGGATACGATTTCACCGCTCGTCGTCGAGATCCCTTCACTGGCGAAGTCCTCGAAGAGCGGAAAGTGGAGGTAAAATCAGGTAGTTCGGACCTCACGAAGCGCCAGCGAGAGGAGAAGCGTGGGAGCGATAACTACGAGGTTTACCGCATCGATCCGCCCTTCCTCTTCTGATTTTCCATTCTGTTGGCTGTACAAACGGATTACCCTTCCCTGAGGAAAGGGTACCACTTATTGAATATACTTTCAGCAACGGTTTTATTTTTGGTGGGCTCTGGCTGGCTGGTGTTATAAATGTCCCCCCAATAAGTCGTTTTTGTCTCCCCTTGAGTCATCCTCGGTGAAGACTTCGCTCCGTTTTTCGGTGGTATCTGTGGTGGTGTCTTGAGCCGTCCCTTGCCATTCGATTCCAGATTTTCTGTCGGTAGTGAAGTAGGACTTGTTCTGGATATCGTCTCGGCCTCGCAGTACTGTTGCCTCAATGTACCCTCCCTTGTCAACGACGTCGTCTGAGGTGATTTTGACCCAGAATTCGTCATCAACTTTTTTTGAGGTCTCGATATGAATGAGGTCGTGTCCTCGGTCGAGTGGATTTTTTGCTAATATTTTCTTGCCTCTCTTATTCGAGTGGATTTCGACTTTGAGGTAATCTTCAGTACGTGGTCGGTGTTTGCCTTTTTTGAGCGCTTTGGCACCATCATCTGTCTCCCTCACCCCGAGTACCATGTGATATTTGTTGTCATGGTTTGTTATAAAATCACGTGGAGGTGCTGATTGTCGGTAATCCTTTACCCCAGACTGTTGATGTTTTAGTTGCGTCCAGAATTGGTTGACCGGCAGAATAGTGGGTGTATGATTTTAGTGCGGCGTAATTGAGCTCGTATAAAAACTAACTGTGAGTCTGCAATACGTGGATGTAGTTCGGACTCGTTCCCCGGAACAGCGAAGAGGAGATAGGCGGATCAGATTCGGTATGAATCTGACTCGCCGTTGGAGTAATCTAAAGTCGTTTGCTTGTCGGAAGCGGTAGTGGCATCTTCCCACGCCTCTGCCCCTGTAGCGAGATCGTCCAGATCGCGCTCAAGCCGCTCGATATGCTCCGTTAGCTCTTCGGCGGAGAGTGTTCGTAGCCGGCGAAAAGCTGGGTCTATATCGGGGGTGATACCACCTCCACAATTGTCGGAACGCGTAGAAGCCAATCTGAATCCGAATTCGTGAGACGGGTTCTATCGGGGATCTTCTGGAATGCCCATCGGGATCGCGTATTCCATCGACTCAAACACCGGTTGATACCTTTTCATGAACCTCTCAATATACTCATCCTGAACATCTTCTACTTCACCACACTCACAACACCTTCTCATTACGTTCTCCGATCGGAAATCCCCATCAATGTATGGCACAAATGGTTCCTCACAGTCGTCGGAAAATTGACTATCACGATATCCAAAGAATAGGCATGAGGAACAATAGTTCGATCCGTACTCAGGAAGTCCGTCGCCACATCCTGGGCAGTATTCACCTTCTTGGATTCCTTCTAGGGTTTCTTCTTTCTCTCTCTTCGATAGTCCGGGCTGTTGATGGGCAAGTTGATTTTGAGTAACGTCTTCAGTAACCGGTGTACTTTCTACTGCTAACTCAAATACCGGTAGTGGTTGGTTTCCCCAACCTAACCGATGAGCGTGACTCCGAACGGCAGTCTCTCGCCATAGATTAATCCCATATTTGACGGTCTGATGACGTTCCCTTGCCGCCCACCAGAACACCTCCTCATCCTCCCGACGTCGGAACGAGATATAGTCCGCAAGGGCGACAGCGGTCACATCAGTAGCATATGCGACCATCGGGTTCTTTCGTGCCCCGATTGGATCTATGTCGGCCTCCTCCCGATTTTTGGGTTGCCTGAACAGATAGGGAACCGGCAGTTCACCCAAAGGTACTTTCTGGTTTCTGATTCGATCCAGTAAATCGAGACAGTCTGTACATACGTCAACGGGGCGATCGGGTATAGCAAGCCAGTCTCCGGCTAACTGGTAGTACTCATCAACTTGATCTCTGCTACTGAATTGGCTCTGAACGTGTTTCTGAAGATTTTGGTGTTGCTTCTGATTCTTTGGCAAGTTTGCGATTCGCCAATTAACCTCCGAATCACCAGCGATGTGTTCCCGAATTTGGTTTCTATTTGTCTGCCTACTTCGCTCTTTTCGATGAATTCCGGCGCCGCAAATCCAGCAGATGCTGCTGAATCCAGAGATAACTGCTTCCTCAATTCCTGTTCTGGCAAGGTCTCCGATGCTGTATTCGCTGTTCTTTACCGCTCGATGTATGTTGTCGGGGAGGCGGATTGAAGGAGTGTTCATGTGGCATGTGGCATAATTTGGTTAGCATCTCTGTGGCACCGACGTTTTGGGTTGTGGATTCGTTTTATCTGCTGCATATACGCGATTAGAGCCTCTTACTTGTAAATTTACCTAGGACAGTTTTATATACCCATAGCAATACATCAAGAGTGCCGCCGCTGGAAGTGCGGATTCCCGCCCGTTGGCGCGGGCGGGCCAGCACGGCCCCCCTTCTCGGGGGAAGCCGAGAACTCCGGGACATCACAACTGTCCCGGACTACACGAGATGACAGCATCAGACCACACAAGGCGTACGGGTAAAACCGTAACGCTGACGGCGGAAGTGCCGGCGGAGACGTCGGCTTCGACAGAGGTACAGCTAGAGGTCGATATAACAACTCGGAGGAAACGCTGCGAAGACGGCGGGGAATCCGAGCAGTCCGTAGCGTGCGAACCGGATACCGAGAAACCGCTGGAACAGCTGTTCGGTGAGTCGCAGAGCAGGAACGGAGGGGGTGACAACCGATGAGTACGACCAGCGCTCCCCGCATCAAGCTCTCGAAGCACTTTCGAGAGCGGTGGAGTGAGCGTAGGGATGGCCGCCTTCCGCGTGAGGCTGTCCGACTGGCCCCGAAGGTCGAACTGCTAAGCGGGAACGAAGAGGAGGATAACCGATGAGTACGACTGGTGCGTCCGCGCGGCACGGGAAGAGCGGCCTCGGCCCTCATCGCATCAAGCTCTCGAAGCACTTTCGAGAGCGGTGGAGCGAGCGTGGGGATAGCCGCCTTCCGCGTGAGGCTGTCCGACTGGCCCCAAAGGTCGAGTTAGTAGCAGCCGGTGACGGAGGTCGCTACGACGCAGAGGAGGTTCGCGTGTACGCACCCGGAGACAGTAGCCTCGAAGAGCCGCTGGCATTTCTCATCCGCGACCGAACTGCCGTGACGGTAACGCCCCTTCGGGAGGGCCTACGTCCGGTGGGAATGAAGCGCTGCGGCCAATGTGGGGGCGCCCACCTCTTCGTCGCTAACCGAGGTTGTCCGTACTGTTCGACAAGTATGCGCGGTATTCAGGAGGCAACATAACATGGCTAACATCAAAGCGGTTTGTGACGGGTGTACCGAGGAGTTCAATCCGAAGAAGAACGCGGCTTCGAAGAGAGCGATAACGCTCTCCGGTGCGGGAACCGGCGCAATGGCGGGGTCGAGTGTCGGCATCGCCGCCGGGCCGCTCGGTGCGATAGCGGGAACCGGGCCGGGAGCTGTCGTGGGTGCGATGGCGGGTCACTTCGTCGACGAAAAATGGGTGAAGTGCCCGCACTGTGACGAGACACAGCTGGTGTAGCTGAAACCCTCTTTCTCGTCTATCAATCGCGGCTTTTAGATATCGAATTCGCGCCGTACGCGCTCGGTGTGGCGATCGTCGCTCACGCGCCAGAGCCCTTGTGGCCAGAACGATTTCTCGTAGTCGAGTAGCTCGTTCACCGTCTCTGGCTCAACATCTATCGAGTCGTCATAGTCTTCGACGACATAGACATCAAGTGCTGGGCCGCCGCCCCAGTATTCGTCGCGGATATACTCGGTGTGAGCCATCGGCCCGACGCGTCCGGTTGCAGTATACCGACTCATCGAGTTGCGGTAAATCAGCAGCGAATCACCGGGTTCCATCCGTTCAAGATTGCGGCGGTTACGTTTCCAAGTTCCTTGTTCGGGATCGGTTCTGACACCCCAAACGCGAGCCGATTCTGGAAACGATTCCGGGCGCTCGTCCCATCCCGAGAGGTCGAGGGGCTCGGCGAGTGTCCGCTGGAAGGATGGCTCATCGACCGGAACCAACCAGAGACTCATGTGTCCTGCCTCAATCTGTGACATCAAAAATGATGTGCCCATAATACCGGCTTTTTGATATTCTAAACCCACGGAAGAACGTCTGATACATGGATTCATTGTCGTGATTCCGCCATTTGAGTTCCCCTACGGCATCTCTATGGGACGGTTTCTGAACGATTTCAAAGCACTAGTACATCTCCACATAACTGCTATCTCGGTTACGCGTCGCTGGAGCAGTACCGCGAGACCCGCGAGGAACCGCTCGAAACTGACTGGCATCCCTTCGACCTCCGGGCCGGCAAGCGCAACGCCGACGGCTCCATCGACCATTCGGTCGACGACGGCAAGGACGAGGCGTACTTCGAGGAGGCCCGCCGGAACGTCGAGCGCCTCGCCGAGAAGTACGACGCCGAGATGGCCCAGACGCTCGTGAAGGACGTCGACTCCTACGATGCCCAGCGCGTCGCGTGGCGCGCCCGAAACGACTACCCCGACGCCTTCGAGGCGTTCCATCGCAGCGTCTTCGACGCGCTCTGGGAGGAGGGCCGCGACATCGGCGACGTCGACGTCCTGAAGGACCTCGCGAGCGAGGCCGGCATCCCCGAGTCGTTCGTCGAGGAGACGCTGGCCGACGAATCCAGCGAAGCCGACCTCGAAGCCGCCTTCGAGAGCGCCCAGCAGACCGGAATAACGGGAGTCCCGACCTTCGTCTCCGAGGACGACCACGCCGCCCGCGGTGCCGTGCCGCCGGAGCAACTCCGGCGACTCGTCGAAGGCGCCTGACGCCGGATGGCGGCGGGGGATTTTTATACTGCCACCGGTTCTTGTGTCGTGCGAACGATGAACATGACGCTGCTGCATACCGACGACGGCGACCGATACGGGCAACTCCGACTCGACGGGACGCTCGTCGTCTACGACCGGGAGAACGCGAACGCGTGGGCGCGCGTCGCCTCCGCTACCGAGGTCCGAACCTAACACTCAACGCCGGTCGACTCCACCGAGATGTCCCACAGCCGTGCGGCCGTCTCCTCGTCGTACGAGCGGCCGCTGGAACGCTGTTCCTCCGGCGCTCCACGCATGTCGAGGAGGCCACCGGGGCCGACGTACTCGCCGCCGTCGATATCGTCGGCCGTCGCCGCGTACAGCATCGGCAGCGCGCCCTGTGCGGCCGACTGGGCGAACACCCGATTGAAGACGCCCATCAGCGCCTTCTTGAGCCGCGACCCCTCGGCTTCGGGGCCGCGATACTGGAGGTTCGTCGCCGCGAAGCCGGGATGGCAGGCCACGCTCGTCACCTCGTCGCCGTATCGACGGTCGAGTTCGTAGGCAAAGAGGACGTTCGCCAGTTTGCTCTGGGCGTAGGCGCCCCACTTGTCGTAGGAGGCCTCGCCGTGGAGGTCGTCGAAGTCGATTTCGCCGCGGGCGTGGACGCCGCTGGACTGGGTAACGACGCGCGGGCTCTCGGCGGCCCGGAGCGCGTCCAACAACAGGCTCGTCAGCGCGAAGTGGCCGAGGTGGTTGACGCCGAACTGCTGTTCGAAGCCGTCCTCCGTCTCGTCGCGCGGAATCGCCATCACGCCCGCGTTGTTACAGAGGACGTCGATTGCGTCGAGTTCCGCCTCGGCCGTCGCCGCGAACTCGCGTACGGAATCCAGCGACGCGAGGTCGAGTTCCCGCACCGAAAGCGAGGCGTCGGGGACGTCCCCGCGAACGTCGCTCGCGGCCGCGCCGCCGCGGTCGACGTCCCGGCACGCCAGCACGACGTGGGCGCCCTGCCGGGCGAACGCTCGGGTCGCTTCGAGGCCGAGGCCGCTGTTGGCGCCGGTGACGACGACCGTCTTGCCGGTGCAGTCGGGCATCTCGTCGGTGGTCCAGCCGGTCATATCGGGAGGTCGGCCGCCAGCGGGTTACGTCTTCGGAGACGGGAAACCGCCGCTGCCGATGTATAAACGGCGACTTCGCTCTCGTAACGCCCGCAGGGTATAGGCCCCCCGGGGACGAACCCCGAGCGAATGGCGGCGATTCAGACGCGCGAGTTGACGAAACGCTACGGCGACGTGGTCGCCCTCGACGCGCTCTCGCTTTCGGTCGACCGCGGCGAGTGCTACGGCTTTCTTGGCCCCAACGGCGCCGGGAAATCAACCACTATCAACATCCTCACCGGCCAGTTGGTGCCCGACGCCGGCGAGGCCCGCGTCGTCGGCGTCGACCCCGTCGAGACGCCCGTCGAGGCGCGCAAGCACGTCGGCATCCTCCCCGAGAGCGGCCGGCCCCCCTCGTTTCTGACCGTCCGCGAATACTTCGAGTTCGCGGCGGCGACGCGGGACCTCGACGACGCTACCGTCGAAAATCGGGTCGAGACGTGGGCCGAGCGACTCGAATTCGCCCACAAACTCGATACCCTCTGTACGGACCTCTCGCAGGGCGAACGTCAGAAGGTCCTCATCACGCAGGCGTTCCTCCACGAGCCCGAGGTGGTCTTCATCGACGAACCGCTGACGAACCTCGACCCCATCATGCAGGAGCGGGTCAAGCGCTTCTTCGAGACCTATCGTGAGGCCGGCAACACCCTCTTCCTGTCGACCCATTTCGTCGAGACTGCGGCCGAGGTCTGCACGCAGGTCGGCATCATCAATCGGGGCCACCTGCTGGAGGAGTTGCGGCCCCGCGGGATGGACGGCGACGAACTGCTCGACCGCTTCTTCCAGTCGGTCGACGAGGACATGGCCGCGGCCGAACTCACCCAGCAATGAGCCTCTCGACGCGCTACCTGCTCCGAATCATGGCCGTCGAGGAGTTCCGACTCCACGGCCGGCTGTTCGGCGGCCGCCGGTTCGCGCTGTTCCCGGTCTTCGTCGCGCTCGTGGCCGCCGGCACCGCCGCGTTCTTCGCGCTGGCGAACGCCGAAACGGGCCTGCTCGTGTCCGGACTGCACCTCGTCGTCGCCGCCCTCGGCCTGCAGGTCGGTACGGTCGGCCTCGTCGGCCGAGACGCCCTCGAAGACCTGCTCGGCGAGACGACGTTGCTGCTGTTTTCGGCTCGCACACTGCCCGTCTCCGCGAAGAAACTGCTCGTCGCCTTCCTCGTCAAGGACGTCGGCTACTACGCCGTCCTCTTCCTGCTGCCGCTGACGGTCGGTCTCGTCCCGCTGGTCGTGATGGCCGACCTGCCGGCCAGTCGCCTCCCGCTTCTGTTCCTGACGACCTCCGGGATGTTCGCCGTCGGCGTCGCGTCGAGTTTCGCGCTCGTCGGCATCCACACCCGCTCGCGGACGGCCGCCCTCGCTATCGCGCTGGGCACCATCGCCGCACTCGTCGTCGACAGCGGCCGCCTGCTCGTCTTCACGCCCTACGGCCTGCTGTCGGGAATTCGGCCGCTCACCGTCGTTGCCAGCCTCGCGCTCCCGCTCTGTCTCGGCGTCGTCGGCACCGCACTCTTCGAGTTCGACCGGCGGACGCCATCCCGGACGGCCGTCGACCGGTTTCGGGCGCTGCACGCGAAACTGGGTGGCGTCGACGAACAGGGCCTGCTCGCGAAATCGCTGCTGGACGTGGTGCGCTCGTCGGGCGGCCTCTGGAAGGTCGTCTTCTCGCAGGGGCTGGTCTTCGCCGTCCTCGCGGTACTGCTGGCCTACCTCCCCGACGTGGTGCCGGTCCGACCCGAACCCGGCCTCACCATCGCCGCCGTGCTCGCGTTGGGCTCGTTTACCACCTACAACTGGCTCTGCCAGTTCGACGATACGGCCTTCTACCTCCGGTTCCCCGTCTCCCTGCCCGCCGTCTTCCGGGCGAAACTGCTGGCGTTCTGCGGCCTCGCGCTGCCCGCGGGCTTTGCCTTCCTCGCGCTCGGGTCGGTCGTCTTCGGCACGGGGACGATGCTCGTCGGCATCGCGGTCTTCGCGCCGCTGTGTCTCTACGTCTTCGGCGTCACGGCCTACATCGCCGGCCTCGAACCGACCGAACTCCTCTTCGATACGCCCGTCTTCGCCGGGTTCACGCTGGCGATGATGGTCGTGCTCATCCCGCTGGTCGTCGCCGCCATCGCCTTCCAGTTGGCGCCGACGCGACTGGCGCTCGGCAGCGTCGCCTACGCCGTCCTCGCCGGCCTCGCCGGTCTCGGCTTCTATCGGCGTGCCGGCCGGCGGTGGGAGAAGAAGGCGCTGACCGGCGACGATTGAAAAGGGGGCCGGCTACCGGTTCAGCGTGTGGGTCGCCTCGCCACGAGCGTTGGCGGCGGCCTCGCCGACGGCCTCCGACAGCGTCGGATGGGTGTGAATCGTGGCGGCGATGTCCTCCAGTTGGGCGCCCATCTCGATGGCCAGTCCAACCTCGGCGATGAGTTCCGAGGCGTCGGGGCTGACGATTTGTGCGCCGAGGACGAACTTGGTTTCCTCGTCGGCGACGATGCGGACGAAGCCCTCGTCGGTGCCGAGCGTGAGCGCGCGGCCCGAGGCGCGCAGCGGCATCTCGCCGACGATGGGGTCGAAGCCCGCCTCCTCGGCCTCGCTTTCGGTCATGCCGACCGTCCCGATTTCGGGGTCGGTAAAGACCGCAGCGGGGACGGCCTGATAGTCGAGGGCGGCGGGTTCGCCGGCGATGACCTCCGCGGCGACGTGGCCCTCCTTGTAGGCCTTGTGTGCGAGCATCGGTTCGCCGGCGACATCGCCGACGGCGAAGATGTGCTCGACGTCGGTGCGGGCCTGATGGTCCGTCTCGAGGAAGCCGGCGTCGTTCGGTTCGAGGCCGGCGGCCTCGGAAGCGACCGTGTCGGTGACGGCCTGCCGGCCGACGGCGACCAGCACCTTGTCGGCGTCGTACTCGAAGGTCTCGCCGTCCTCGGTTTCGGTGGTGACCCGTGCCTGTCCGCCGACCTCCTCCCAGCCCTGTGCGGCCTCGCCAAAGGTGAATTCGACGCCCAACTCCTCGGCACGGCCGCGGACGATGCGCGTAACGTCGTCCTGATAGCCCGGCAGGATGTCGTCGAGCATCTCGACGACGGTCACCTCACAGCCGAGTTTGGCGAGGACCGTCGACAGTTCCATGCCGATGTAGCCGCCCCCGACGACGACCATCGAATCGGGGAGTTCGTCGAGGTCCAGCACGTCCTTCGAACTGAGGATGTGTTCGCCGTCGAACTCCAGTCCCGGCAGCTGAATCGGGCGGCTCCCGGTGGCGACGATGGCGTGTTCGAACTCGATGGTCTCGCTGCCCTGCCCCTCGCCGCCGTGGGCGACGCGGGCGGTGTTCTCGTCGACGAACTCCGCCCGTCCCTGCACGAGGTTGACGCCGTTGGCCTTACAGAGTTTCTCGACGCCGCTTGTCAGTTGGTCGACGACGCCGTCCTTCCAGCCGACCAGCCCCTTGAGGTCGACGTCCGCGCGGGCGTGGATGCCCATCGCCTCGGCGTTGTTGACCTCGTGGGCGAGGTTCGTTCCGTGAATCAGCGCCTTCGAGGGGATGCACCCGTCGTTGAGGCAGGTGCCGCCGTAGGCGTCCTTCTCGACGAGCGTGACGTCGAGTCCCAGTTGTCCGGCGCGAATCGCGGCGACGTAGCCGCCGGGGCCGCCACCGATAATCAATACCTCCGTCCCTGTTGCGATATCTCCGACGACCATTCGTTAGACAACCACTCGGCCGCCGGGGTTAAAAACTGGCAGGAATTGCCGTTGGGACTGCAAGCCCGGCCAACATCCCTGACCCGAACCGGACGTTTTGTGACCCCCGGACCCCCACAAGCAGTATGCTCATCGCCTTCGACTTCGACGGGACGCTCTCCGATTCGGAGATGACCGTCCTCCTCGGCGAGGAAGCCGGCGTCGCCGACGAGATCGACGAGATTACGGAGCGGGCCATGAACGACGAACTCTCCTACGCGGAGAGCCTCTACGAGCGGGCCGAACTGCTCGACGGCCTCCCCGAGGCGAAGGTCGAATCCGCCTTCGACCGCGTGCAGTTGCGCCCCGGCGCATCCGACGTCATCGCCGCCCTGCAGGAGGCGGGCCACCACGTCGCCATCCTCACCGGCGGCTTCGACCGCGGCGTCGCCAAGGCCCTCGAGGCCGAGGGCGTCTCGGTCGACACCATCGTCGCCAACCGCCTGCCGATGCGGAACGGGAAACTGACCGGCGACGCCGAGGGGCCGCTCATCGAGGGGACGAAGGACGACGCCCTCGACGACCTCGCCGCGGAGGTCGGCGTCGAGATGGCCGACACCGTCGCGGTCGGCGACGGCGCCAACGACCTGCCGATGCTGGAAGTCGCCGGCCTCGCTATCGGCTACGAACCCAAACCCGCGGTCGAACCGCACTGTGACGTCGTCGTCGAGTCGATGACGGACCTGCTGGAGTTGCTCGAAGCCAAGGGCGTCCTGTAGCGAGTCCTCCGGATGGTCCCCTGCGTCTGACGCGGTTTTATCTCGTCAGACGACCTACACGCGGCTATGGGAATTAAGGGAACGCTACTGTGGCCGTTCGCCAAAATCGCCGGGTGGGTCGACGACAACCCGCTGAGTGCGGTCGGTGTCGTCGTCGCCCTCGGGGCGGTGGCCGCGTTGCTCGTCTCTGCGAACCTCGTCCTGAGCGGTGGCGGACAGGCGATGACGGGAGGTACCGCCGCGACGGCCATCTCCGAAACCGTCCGCGCCCAACCGGCCTACGCCGTCATCGCGCTGGCCGGGATGGCCGTCTTCCTCTTCTACGACGGGTAAGTCAGGTCGCTTCCTCGATGGCCGCATCGAGGTCCGCGATGATGCCGTCGACGTCCTCCAGCCCGACCGACAGCCGCACGAGGTCGTCGGTGACGCCGCTTGCCTGCTTTTCCTCGTCGGTGAGTTGCTGGTGGGTCGTCGAGGCGGGGTGGATGATGAGCGTCTTCGCGTCGCCGACGTTCGCCAGCAGGCTGGCGAGGTCGGTCGATTCGGTGGTCTGCTTTGCGGCCTCGTAGCCCGCTTCGAGGCCGAAGGTTATCATGCCGCCGTAGCCGTCGAGATACTTCGAGGCGTTGTCGTGGGTTTCGTGGCTTTCGAGGCCGGGGTAGGTGACCCACGAGACTTCGGGGTGGTCGTCGAGGTACTCGGCGACGGCCATCGCGTTCTCGCAGTGTCGGTCCATCCGGAGCGGGAGCGTTTCGAGGCCCTGAATCGTCGTCCACGCGTCGAAGGGCGCCTGCTGGTTGCCGAGGTCGCGGAGGCCGCGGGTCCGGGCGGTGTAGGCGAAGGCCGCCTCGCCGAACGTCTCGGAGAAGTTGATGCCGTGGTAGGCGGGGTTCGGCTTCGCGATTTCGGGGAAGCGGTCGGCGTGCTCGTCCCACGGGAAGGAGCCGCCGTCGACGAGGATGCCGCCGATAGTGGTCCCGGAGCCGTGAATCCACTTGGTCGTGGAGTTCCAGACGAGGTCGGCACCGTGTTCGAGCGGGCGACAGAGTGCGGGCGTGGCGAAGGTGTTGTCGACGAACAGCGGGACGCCGTTGTCGTGGGCGATTTCCGCTAATCGTTCGAAGTCCGGCGTCACGAGGGCGGGGTTGCCGATGGTCTCACAGTGGACGAAGGCGGTGTCCTCGTCGATGGCGTCGGCGTAGGCCTCGTAATCGAGCGTGTCGACGAACCGGGTTTCGACGCCGCGGCGCTCGACGGTGTGGGTGAGGTAGGTGTAGGTCCCGCCGTACAGCGACGACGCCGAGACGATGTTGTCGCCCGCCGACGCGAGGACGAACGTCGCGAGGTCGAAAGAGGCCATCCCCGAGGCGGTGGCGATGGCGGCGACGCCGCCCTCCAGTGTCGCCAGCCGCTCTTCGAGGACGGCGTTGGTCGGGTTCATGATGCGCGAGTAGATGTTCCCCGGCTCCCGGAGCGCGAAGAGGTCCGCGGCGTGTTCGGCGTCCTCGAACTCGTAGGAGGTGGTCTGATAAATCGGTGGGGCACGAGCGCCCGTCGTCGGGTCGGCTTCCTGTCCTGCGTGCAGCGAGTCGGTGTGCAGGTCGTCTCTGTCGGCCATACCTGATTCGAGACGTGCCCGGGGATAAATACCGACCCTCGTGACAACGCTATCCGGAGTCTATGACGCGGTCATACGGATCGTTGTAGTCGCTTACCGGCGAGCGCCCGGTACAATCGGTGTCAGTCCGAAAAGAGGCTGGTGTGGACGGGCGCGAACTCGTCGCCGTCGTCGTCGCGTTCGACGGTGTCGGAGACGGCCTTCCCGCGGACGCCCGACGCGAGGAAGTCGTCGACGGGCGGGCCGACGCGGTCCGGTTCGACGAGGAAGGCGTCGTGGCCGTGGTCCGAATCGATGACGTGGTGGGCGGTGGCGGTGTCGCTGGCGCGGAACGCCTCCGCGAGCGACTCGGATTGTTCGGTCGTGAAGTGCCAGTCGCCGGTAAAGGAGACGAGCAGGGCCTCGCCGTCGAAGGCGGCCAGCGCGTCGGCGTCGCTCTCGTAGCCCGAGGCGAGGTCGTAGTTGTCCATCGCCCGCGTGAGGTAGAGATAGGAGTTGGCGTCGAACCGCTGGGCGAACTTCTCGCCCTGATAGTCGAGGTAGGACTCGACCTCGCGATAGGGGAAGAAGCCGGCGGCGGGGTCCGAGGGGAACGTATCGCGACCGGCGTCCATCCCGGCGGAGCGGCGGCCGAACTTGTCCTCCATCGAGGACTTCGAGAGGTACATGACGTGGCCGAGTTGGCGGGCCAGCGCCAGCCCGTGAGTCGGTGGGTCGCACTCGTCGCCGTAGTAGTCGCCGCCGTTCCAGTCGGGGTCGGTCGTTATCGAGCGGCGGGCGATGGCATCCAGCGCGAGACACTGGGGGTCCAGTCGCGCGGCCGCGGCGATGACGATGACGCGGTCGGCGTGGTCCGGGTGGCGTTTCGCCCAGTCGAGGGCGTTCATGCCGCCGACCGACCCGCCGATGACGGCGTGCAGGTTCGGAATCCCCAACTCGTCGAGCAGGCGGCGCTGGGCGCGCGTCCAGTCGCCGACCGTGACGGCGGGGAAGTCGGTCCCCCACGGTTCGCCCGTCTCGGGGTTGATGGTCGCCGGCCCCGAGGAGCCATAGCAGGACCCGGGGATGTTCGCGCAGACGACGAAGTACTCGGTGGTGTCGACGGCCTTGCCGGGGCCGACGATGTCGTCCCACCACGCGTGGGCCTGCCCCGCGGTGTCCGCGCGGCGGCGCGACCCGGCGACGTGGGCGCTGCCGGTCAGGGCGTGGCAGACGAGGACGGCGTTGTCGCCGGTAAACTCGCCGTAGGTCTCGTAGGCGATTTTCAGGTCCGGAATCGACTCGCCGCACTCGAAGGTGAACTCGCCGAGGGAGACTGTCTCCTGTGTCATAGTACGCTATCCAGATCCGCGATGATGTCGTCGACGTTCTCGACGCCGACCGAGAGCCGAATCAGGTCGGGCGTGACGCCGCTTGCGCGCTGTTCCTCCTCGGTCAACTGGGCGTGGGTCGTCGATGCGGGATGGATGACGAGCGTCCGTGCGTCACCGATGTTGGCGAGGAACTTCGCTACTTCGGTGTCCTCACAGACGCGCTTGCCGGCCTCGTAGCCGCCTTCGGGGCCGAAGGCAATCATGCCGCCGTAGCCCCCCTCCAGATATTTCGAGGCGTTGTCGTGGGTCTCGTGGTTTTCGAGGCCGGGATAGGTGACCCACGCGACTTCGGGATGGTCGTCGAGATACTCGGCGACTGTCCGTGCGTTCTCACAGTGGCGTTCCATCCGCAACTGGAGGGTCTCGACGCCCTGGAGGGTCGCCCACGCGTCGAAGGGCGATTGCTGGTCGCCCAGCGTGCGGGTCGCGCGCTGGCGGGTGGCCATCGTAAAGGCGCGGTCGCCGAACCGCTCGGTGAAGACGACGCCGTCGAAGGCGGGGTTCGGGCCGCCGATTTCGGGATACTTCTCCGGATACTCCGCGAAGGGAAAGGAGCCGTCGTCGACGAGGATGCCGCCCAGCGTCGTCCCGGAGCCGTGAATCCACTTGGTCGTCGAGTTCCAGACGATGTCGGCGCCGTGTTCGAGCGGCCGACACAGCGCCGGGGTCGCGAAGGTGTTGTCGACGACCAGCGGGACGCCGTGGTCGTGGGCCACGTCGGCGATGTCCTCCAGCGGCGGCGTCACCAGCGAGGGGTTGCCGACCGTCTCACAGTGGACGTAGGCGGTATCGGCGTCGATGGCCTCGGCGTAGGCTTGCGGGTCGAGGGTGTCGACGAAGCGGGCTTCGATGCCGCGGCGGCCGGCGGTGTGGGTGAGGTAGGTGTGGGTGCCGCCGTAGATGGAGGACGCCGACACGACGTTGTCGCCGTCCTCGGCGAGGACGAGCGTCGCGGCGTCGAGCGCGCCCATGCCCGAGGCGGTCGCGAGGGCGTCGGTACCGCCCTCAAGCGAGGCCAGTCGCTCCTCGAGCGCGCGGACGGTCGGGTTGGCGATACGAGAGTAGACGTTGCCATCGTCCTCCAGCGCGTACCGAGAGGCCGCGATATCGGCGTCCGGGAACTCGTAGGAGGTCGTCTGATAGATCGGCGGCGCGGCGGCGCCCGTCTCGGGGTCCGGCCCCTGCCCGACGTGCAGACACCGGGTACCGAACCCGAGGCCGTCGCCCCCTCGCTGCTGCTCGTCGTTACTCATGTATGGTATGCATATCGCTCGAATCTTCTATAACCGCGAGTTACGGCAAGAATTGCTTACCGTGGGAGGAAAGCGCACACGGTGCTGTGGGTTGCAAGCACGACTGTTCGGGTCGCGCTCCGAAGAAGAACCGGGACTCGTGATTTAAACGTTGTCGGGGGTTTCGGCGTCGTCCTCGACGGCGCGTTTCATGGACTCGCGGCGTGCCTTGGCGTCTCGGCCCGTGCAGTCGAGCAGGAAGTCGTTTTTCGCGTTGTTGGCGTCCTCGGCCGCGTCGACGTCGCCGGTTTCCATGAGGTCTTCGAGGTCACGCTCGACGAAATCGACGGCGAGTTTGTCCTTCTTGCCGGAGTATTCGACGGCACCGGCGACGACCTTCTCGAAGACGGGGTTGTCGGGGTCGCCGACGACGTGGAGGTCGCTGCCGTTGAACTCCTCTGTACCCGTAATCTCGCCGAACGTTTCCTCGATTTTCGCTTCGAGGTCGGGGACTCGTTCTTCGAGGTACTCCCCACGACGCATCTTGTACTCTTCCATGGGCGTCCTATCGTGAGCCGACGGTATACCGTTTTCGAGGTGGGAGGACTACTCGCCGTCCTCGACCAGCCACGCCCCACACTCGGGACAGGGGTCGCCGTCGCGATACGACGATTCCGCATCGACCGTGAAATCACACGCCGGACAGACGATGGTTCCTTCGGGGACCGTGATGCCGGCCAGTCGGTCCTCGTCGCTTGCCGACTCGGATTCGACGGCCGACGCCGGGTCGGCGTCGGCGCCCGCCGCGTCGCCGTCCTCGGGGTCGGTCGCCGGCTCGTGAGCGGCCACCACGTCCTCGTCGTCGGGCCACTCGCCGGGGTCGCGTTCCGGTTCGTCGTCGTCGGTCAGGATCTCGGCGTCCTCCTCCTCGGGGTCGCGGTCCTCGATGGCCGGTTCCTCTTCCTCGTCCGGGCTCTCGGCGAGTTCGTCGACCGCGGCCGCGGCCGCGGCGTCGGCGTCGGTCCCGTCGGCTTCCTCGTCGTCGAGGACCTCGGCGTCTTCCTCGCCCATGCTTCGGTCGACGACGCCGTCGAAGGCACTGCCCTCGCTCCCGCCCTCGGGGCTATCGGCACCAGCGCCGCCGTCGATATCGGCCGTCGTCGCGCCCTCGTCGATGTCTACCTCCTCGGAGTCGACGACGGCTGTGACTTCGGTCGTCTCCGAAACGACGCGCTCCTTGCCACAGCGCGTACACTCCTCTATCTCGCGGACGGTCGTGACGACCTCGCTGCCCTGCTCTTGGCGCTCCGTTTCGGTTCCGGTCGGCTCGAAGGCGTGGCCGAGTATCGAACATTTGAGTCCCATTGGGGGAGTGTGCCCGTGTGGAGGGCATAAAGGTTGATACGGACGGGTGTCGACCCATCGGCGAGCGGTCTCGCCGCGGCGAACGGTTAAGACGCACCCGGGCCAAGGCCGTCGTATGCAGGCAAAGCGGGAGTACCGGGACCGCGACGAGGCCGAGGTCGCGGTGCTCGATGCGCTCGTCGACCGAAGCGAGGAGGGGATGACGGTCTTCGAACTCCGCTCGGGCGTCGACGTCGACATCGATATCGACGACCTCGAAACCGCGCTCGCGGACCTCAAGGAGGCGGGCCTCATCGACGTCGAAAACGACGACGAGGCGATGCGCATCTACCCCGACGACCGCGTCGTTCCCGAACCGACCAACGACGACGACGAGGACGGCCCCTCGATTCTCGACCGACTCCGCGAGAAACTCGGGTTCTGACGCCCGAATTCGCGGCTGTTTTACCGCGCCGCCGCCTTTCGTCCCACAATGACTGTCGTCGAGGACATCCACGCTGCCCACGACGCGACGTTCACCGAGCGCGGCGGGCGACGCGTCGCCGCCCACTACGGCCGTCCCGAGCGCGTTCACCGCGCGGTCCGGAACGTCGTCGGCGTTATGGAGATGGGCTACGGCGTCGTCGAAGTCACCGGCGACGACCGCGTCGAGTTTGTCGACAACGCCGTCACGAACCGGGTCCCCGCCGCGGACGGGCAGGGCGTCTACGCCCTCCTCCTCGACCCGCAGGGCGCCATCGAGACCGATATCTACGTCTACAACGCCGGCGAGAAACTGCTCTGTTTCACGCCGCCCCAGCAGGCCGAATCGTTGGCCGACGAGTGGGCCGAAAAGACGTTCATTCAGGACGTCGAGGTCCGCGTCGCCACCGACGATTTCGGCGTCTTCGGCGTCCACGGTCCGAAGGCCACCGAGAAGATAGCCTCGGTGCTCACGGGCCCGGGGTCGCCCGACGAACCCCTTTCCTTCGTCCGTGGCACCCTCGGCGACTGGGGCGTCACCGTCGTCCGTACCGACGACCTCACCGGCGAGGAGGGCTACGAGGTCATCTGTGCGGCCGAGGACGCCGAAGACGTCTTCGACGCGCTCATCAACCACGGCCTCAACGCCGCGCCCTTCGGCTACGAGACCTACGAGAACCTGACGCTGGAGGCCGGCACGCCGCTTTTCGACACGGAACTCGAAGGCAACGTCCCGAACGTCCTCGGCCTCCGGAACGCGCTGGACTTCGAAAAAGGGTGTTACGTCGGCCAGGAGGTCGTCTCCAAGATCGAAAATCAGGGTCGCCCCTCCCGACAACTGGTCGGCCTCCGTCCCGAGGCGGTCCCCGAGGCCGGCGCCGCCGTCTTCGACGGCGATAGCCACGTCGGTGAAATCACGCGCGCGAGCGACTGCCCCACTATCGACGGCCCAGCGGCGCTCGCGCTGGTGGAGTTCGGTCTCGATAGCGAGGAACTCACGACGCGCGTGGACGGCGAAGAAATCGACGCCGAGGTCGCCGAACTGCCCTTCGTCGAGGGGTCGGCACAGTCGCGGCGACTGCCGCAGTACTGATTACTCCTCGTCGGTGTCGGTCGGGGCGTAGTAGTATTCGCCCTGCTTCTTCTGCTCGCGGTCCTTCTGTGACCCGGGCTTGTTGATGCGCGGTCGGCCGGTCCGCTCGTCGCGGCGGAAGGTGACATCGAGGTTCGAGAGGAACGTGTTCATCCCCTCGCGCATGCCCATCGGCCGGCCGGCGTGGCCGTGTTCGGCGGGCGTCCCCTCGAAGACCTGCAGGCGGTCGGCCAGCAGGTCGATCATGTAGATGTCGTGGTCGATGACCATCGCCGTCTTGTCGTGGGTTTCGGTGTAGCGCCGAATCGCACGCGTCGCGAGGACGCGCTGTTCGACGTCGAGGTGGGCGGAGGGTTCGTCCAGCAGGTAGAGGTCGGCGTCCTTCGAGAGACACGCCGCGATGGCGACCCGCTGGCGCTCGCCGCCGGAGAGGTCCGGCAGGTTCTGCTCCATGATGCGCTCCAACTGGAGCGGCTGGGCGATTTCGGTGTTCCAGTAAGAGGTGCCGAAATCGTCCGTGATGGACCGCAAAAAGGAGTCGACCCGCATCGGCTGGTCGATTTCGACGTACTGCGGTTTATACGAGATGTCGAGGTCGGCGTCGAAGGCACCCTCCTCGGGTTCGAGGCGGCCGGCGAGTATCTTCGCGAAGGTCGACTTCCCGATGCCGTTGGGGCCGACGATGCCCAGCACCTCGTTGTTCCGAATCTCGCCGCCGTCGATGTCGAGGTTGAACTCGCCGTCCCCGTAGGTCTTGGTCATGTCGGGGTACTCGACGAGGGTGTCACCGCGCGTCGCCGTCCGGGGGGCGTGTTCCTCGAACTCGATGGCCTCCGGACGGATGCGCATGTTCTCGTTTTCGAGGTAGCCCTCGAGGTACTGGTTGATGCCGCCCTTCGTGGACTTCGGCGGCGTGATGACACCGAAGGCGCCGGGCTCACCGTAGGCGACGTGGAGGGCGTCGGCCAGCAGGTCCAGCACCGCGAGGTCGTGTTCGACGACCAGCATCGAGCGGCCCTCCTCGGAGAGTTCCTGAATCAGCCGTGCGGCCGTCACGCGCTGGCCGATGTCGAGATACGGCGTGATTTCGTCGAGGAAGTAGAAGTCGGCGTCCCGGACGACCGTCGCCGCGATGGCGACCCGCTGGAGTTCGCCGCCCGACAGCGTGTCGATGGGCTGGTCGACGACGGGTTCGATACCGAGCCGTTCGACGATTTCGTCGGCGACGCCGCGTTCGTCGACGCCGTCGAGCAGTTCCTGTGTCTTGCCGTCGAACTGCTCGGGAATCTTGTCGACGTATTGCGGTTTGCGGGCGACGGTCACGTCGCCCTCCCGGAGGTCTTCGAGGTAATCCTGCAGGGCCGTCCCGCGGTACTCGTCGAGGACGGTCTCCCAGCTCGGCTCGTCGTTAAAATCGCCGAGGTTCGGCGTGATTTCGCCGGCCAAGATACGAACGGCCGTCGTCTTCCCGATGCCGTTCGGTCCGAGAATACCCGTGACCCGACCCTCCTGTGGGGCCGGCAGGCCGTACAGCGAGAAGGCGTTCTCGCCGTAGCGGTGGGTCGGCTCCTCCTCGAGTTCCTGCGGGAGATTGATGATCTCGATGGCGTCGAACGGGCACTTCTCGACGCAGATACCGCAGGTTTCGCCCAGACACAGCTCCTCGGAGATGGATATCTGGTCGGGGCCGCCCGCATACAGGTCGTCGTCATCGTAGCGTTCCTCGCGAGTGACGATACACTCCTCGCCGGTCCGGTTCGGGGGGCAGTAGTTCGCACACTCGTAGTTACACCGGTCCGGCTGACACCGGTCGAGGTCGACGACGGCGATGCTGTCGTCCGCCATCAGAGGCTCGCTCCGGTTTCGAGCAGGATTGCCCAGCAGACGAACCAGAGCGCGAAGGTCATGAACGCCACGTACAGGTAATCCTTCGCGCCGAAATCCTCGATGTCGAGCTCGAGGCCCGCCATCTCCAGTACCCGCAGCAGGGGGAACTGGACGATGATGGCGGCCGCGAGGACGTAGACGCCGAGCGTATCGCTCGCGCCGCTGGCCACCATCGACGAGACGACGGCGGCGACGACACCAGCGAGACACGCGACCGCGGTGACGGTCACACCACGGACATGCGCTGCTCGACGTTCGGCCGTATCCGTTGCCATGTTCATGCGTCCGCGAGCCGTCGTCAAAAGCCGTTCGTTCCCGTGACGTCGAATTCCTCGATTCTCGGACTCTCCTCAATCTTTATACGGTTGGATACCGTTCATTTCGGTACAGATGGCCGATTCTGACGGGGAAGAACTTACCGACCTTCCGCCCAGCGCGAAGCTCGTGTACAAGGTGCTTGAGTACAACGGGCCGATGACCCAGAAGGACATCGTCGAGGAGTCCATGCTCTCGGCTCGAACGGTCCGCTACGCGCTCGAACGGCTCGAAGACATCGAAATCGTCTCCGAGGACGTCTACTTCGCCGACGCACGACAGAACCTCTACGAGCTCGAAACCCCCGTAGAGGCCGCCGCCGACGGCGGGACGGATGCCGCCTGTTGTGACGACTAACACCCACTTTTTGCACGGCCGCTCGCCACCGGCGAGCGGCCGGCAAAAACGTGGGGAAAATATGCGCGCCTCCTTCCTGCCGCGAGCCGAAGGCTCGCGTTAGTCAGTCGGCGCTACGGCGACTCGCTTCGCTCGTCGCCGAGAACCGCTTCGAGGGGGTTCTTCGAACCCCCTCTCGCGGATGCTTTTATATATTGAATGGCCTGCGCTACGTCGCGTAGTAGTTAGTGTCCGACTGAGAGACTACGAGGCCGGCGTACATCAACCAACTGAACCAACCGTTTTATAGCATCCGCCGAGTAGGGCGTTTGAAAAACGCCCCCGAGGCGGTTCCCGCTGGCGACCGATAGCGAGACGCGACCGTAGGGAGCGTCTCGAAAAGGCGAACGGCGAACGAAGTGAGCCGTGAGCCAAGGGAGCCAGCGTAGCGCGCACGGACTGACGCGAGCCGAAGGCTCGCAGAAGGAGCGGGTTGCGGGCTCTGCCCGCAACCGCATGGACGTGACGGCGGAGCCGTCACGCAGCGCGCATATTTCCCCCACGTTTTTGCCTGACCGAGCGCGCCGGAGGCGCGCGAGGGAAGTGCAAAAAGTGGCTGCGTCTACTGCGGAACCACGGTGATCTGCTTGCCGCGGTCGATGGCGGCTTCGAGTTCGTCGGCGATGGCCGAGCCACGGGAGACCTGAATCTCGCCGCCGCGGGAGACGGTGGCGGTAAAGAGGTACTCGCCGTCGGCCTGCACCTCGACGGTGTCGCCGTGATAGTCGTCCAGCGGGATGATGACGTGGCGACTGGTCACGTCGGGGGTGACGATGTCGCCCTGCTGGCCACCGGAGGCACCGCTTGTGGTGCCGGACTTGCCGCCGGGGCGCTCGTCGAAGGTCTTGACGTCGATATCGATGCCGAGGCGGTCCTCGATCTGGTTGATGCGGCCGCCGCCCTTGCCGATGACATACGAGATGTCGTCGTCCTCGACGTAGACGACGGCGGTGTTGCTGCCTTTGAGTTCGACGTCGACGTGGCCGTTGGCGACCGAGCGGACCTCCCGCTCGATTTCCTGTTTCGCGACGCGTTCGACGCCGGTTTCGCTGCCTTCCTCGCCTTCGGCACCTTCCAGCGGGACGGTGACGACCTGCCGGTTGAAGGTGTAGATTTCGTAGGCGGGTTCGCCGGTCTCCCAGTCCTCGATGACGATGACGGGGCGGGCGAGGTCCTCCTCGACGAGGCCGTGGGGGACCTTCACCTCGGTCGTCACGTCGTAGACGGTGTGGACGTCGCCCTCCTCGATGTAGACGACGGTGTCGACGACCTGCGGAATCATGCCGAGTTCGACCCGGCCGACGAGGCGCTGGAGGGCGTCGATGGCGCGGGTGGCGTGGACGACGCCGATCATGCCGACGCCGGCCAGTCGCATGTCCGCGAAGGTCTCGAAGTCCGAGGTCTTGCGGACCTCGTCGTAGATGGTGTAGTCCGGCCGGACCATCAGCAGGGAGTCGGCGGTGTTCTCCATCGACCCGCCCAGTTCGGTGTACTGGGTAATCTCGGGACCGACCTGCAGGTCACGGGGCTTTTCCATCGTCTTGACGGCGAAGCCCTCGTCGTTGAGGAACTCGGCGACGGCCTGTGCGAACGTCGATTTTCCGGCGCCGGGTGCACCCGAGATGAGGACGCCGCGCTGGTGTTCGGTGAAGCGCTCGCGCAGGTCGTCGGCGTGCTCGTAGTCGTCGAGGTCGGTCTTGACGATGGGACGGACGGCGGTAATCTCGATGGCGTCCGCGAAGGGCGGTTCGGCGACGGCGATACGCATGTCCTCGATTTGGGCGATGGTCATGCCCGGATGGGAGAGTTCGATGAAGCCGTCGTTCGAGGACCGTGCGGTGTCGATGATGTCGTTGGCGTAGGTGCGCATCTCCTCCTCGGTCAGGGCCTCCCCGCCGATTTTCTCGTAGGCCATGTCGCCGATTGCGCCGCGTTTGGCCATCGGCCGGACGCCGGTCTTGAGGTGGACCGACATCGTCTTCTCGTCGAAGTAGGACTTGATGGCGAGTTCGGTCTCGTCCTCGGTTCGGGGTTCGACGTAGTCGACGTCCAGTCCTTTCGCGCGGGCGACCTCGGCCTGCACGACGTCGCTGGTCAGCAGAATCGCGCCGTGTTCCTCGGCGAGGTCCCGAATGAGGGCGTCGATTTCGCCCTCCTCGGCCTCCCGCTTCTCGACTGCTTCGGGCCGTCGGCCGACGTACTCGACCGTAATCGTCCCCTCGTCGGCGAGGTCGGCGAGTCGCTGTAGCTCTTCGAGGCCGTCCCAGCCGCTGTCGCGGCCGGCGTTGGCCTGTGCCTCCAGTTCACCGACGACCGCCTCCGCGATGTATACGGTGCCGCTAAAGCCGTCGGCATCGACGCGTTCCGACACGCGGCCGTCGATGACCGCGCTCGTGTCCGGCAGAATCTCCATATCAGAACTGGGTCCCGAACGCGTATAAAAACCGTGATGGGCGTGCGAACAGCCGTCATGCGACCACGAGTCTCAAGTCGCTGGCTGTCGACGCGCCGGTATGTCCCTCGCCGAGTTGACCCGCGACCTCGTCGCCATCCCCAGCCACGACGAGGAACGCGAGGCGGGCGCTTTCGTCGCTGACTGGCTCCGCGAGCATACTGATGCCGCCGTCGTCCACACCGATGCGGGAAACGTCATCGCCCGGCGGAACGAGGGTGCCGACACCTCGCTGGCACTGGTCGGCCACCACGACGTGGTGCCGCCGGACGACGACCAGACCGACGCCGATGGCTACGTCGTCACCGAACGTGACGGACGCCTCTACGGCCGCGGCGCCGCCGACATGAAGGGCAGTCTCGCCGCGGCGATGGTCGCCTTTCGCGATGCGGCCCCCGACTGTGAACTCGTCTTCGCCTCCTTCGCGGGCGAGGAGCAGGGCGGCGTCGGCTGCCGGGCCGCCATCGAGAACGGCTTCGCGCCGGATTACGCCATCGTCGGCGAGGGGTCGACGGGCTATTCGGCGGAGGGGGCCACCGACGTGGCCGTCGCCCACAAGGGCCGTCGCGGGGCGACGGTCACCGCCGAGGGCGAGGCCGCCCACGCCAGCGAACCCGAGGCCGGCGAGAACGCCATCTACCGGGCGGCAGACGCCGTCGATATCGTTCGTCACTTGCCGGCGCCCGATACGAGCGTGCTCGGCCACGAACTCTCCGGAAGCGTCGTCGTCACCGAAATCGAGGGCGGCAGCGGCTGGAACGTCATCCCCGAGGCCTGCGAGTTCACCGTCGACGAACGGACCGTTCCCGGCGAGCGGGCGGAGTTAGAGCAGGTCGAATCCGTCCCCGGCGTCTCGCTGGCCATCGACCAGGACCTGCCGCCGATGGCCTGCGACGACGCCGACTTCGCCGGGGCGGTGATGGAGGCCGCCGACGCCGCACAGGACGCCACGCCAGAGCAGGTCGTCAAACCCCATGCCACCGACGCCGGCTGGCTGGCCAACCGCGCGGGAACGACCTGTGTCGTCTGTGGCGCCGCCGAACCCGGCGAGGCACATACTGCGAGCGAGAGCGTCTCCCTCGACGTCGTCGAGCGGTGTGCGGACATCTATCGGCACGTCGCCGAGCGCGCGCCGTCGTGGTAGGCGCCCCGGGACTGCCTATCCTGCTTCCGTGACTTGATGTTTTCGCGGCACTCAGTATCGCCCATGGCAACCGACCAATCGTCGGTCCCCGAGGCCTACGACGACTTGCTCGAACAGTACGGGCGAGCGACGTACCTCGGCGACGCGAACATGGTCCTCTCGTGGGACCAGGAAGTGATGATGCCCGAGGGCGGCACGCCCGCCCGAGCGAAACAGCGCGGCGCCGTCTCCGCGGTCCAGCACGACCTGCTCGTTGACGACGACATGGGCGAGTGGCTGGACGAACTCGAAGCCGCCGACCTGCCCGCCGAGGAGTCGGCAGTCGTCCGCGAAATCCGTCGCCAGTACGAGCGGAAGGCCCGCGTGCCGACCGATCTCGTCGAGGAAATCAGCGAGGCCACCTCCGACGCCCACCCCGTCTGGCAGGAAGCCAGAGAGGAGGACGACTGGTCGACGTTCGCGCCGACCGTCGAGCGCCTGCTGGACCTCAAACGGGAGTACGCCAACCACATCGATTCCTCGGCGGACACCTACGAGGTTCTGTTCGCGGATTACGAGCCCTACATCGACCTCGACACCGCCGAGGAAATCCTCGAACAGCTCCGGGAGACGCTGGTGCCGCTCATCGACGAGGTCCGCGAGTCGGACGTCGACCTCTACGACGTCGAGGGGACCTACCCCGAGGACCAGCAACTCGGCCTCACTCGCGAGGCGCTGGAGACGCTGGGCTACGACTTCGAGCGCGGCCGTCTCGACACCGCGCCCCATCCGTTCTCCTCGGGCACGCAGTTCGACGCGCGCGTGACCACGCGCTTCGACGAATCGGACCCCCTCGATTCGCTCGGCTCGACCATCCACGAGTTCGGCCACGCCACCTACACGCAGGGGCTCCGCGATGATGCCTACGGCTCCCCGCTGGGCGAGCACCGCGGCCTGACCGTCCACGAATCCCAGTCGCGACTCTGGGAGAACCACGTCGGCCGCTCGCGTGCCTTCTGGGACTTCTTCGTCCCGCAGTTCAACGACCACCACGGCACCGACCTCACGCCGGAGCAGGCCTACGAGGCCGCCAATCAGGTCTACGAGGACAACCTCATCCGGGTCGAGGCCGACGAACTCACCTACCACCTCCACATCATCCTCCGGTTCGAAATCGAGCGTGACCTGCTGGCCGGCGACCTCGACGTCGAGGAAGTGCCGGCCGTCTGGAACGACAAGATGGAGGAGTACCTCGGCATCCGCCCCGAAACCGACGCCGAGGGCTGTCTGCAGGACATCCACTGGAGCCACGGCTCCTTCGGCTACTTCCCGACCTATTCGCTGGGCAGCGTCCTCGCGGCCCAACTCCACGCGGCCGCCGAAGACGACATCGACGACCTCGACGGCAAGGTCCGCGCCGGCGAGTTCGAGGACCTCCACACGTGGCTGACCGACAACGTCCACAGGCACGGCCAGCGCTACACGACCGACGACCTGATTCAGGAAGCCACTGGCGAGTCCTTCACCGCCGATTACTTCCTCGAGTACGCCGAGTCGAAGTTCGGCGACCTCTACGACCTCGACCGATAGAACGCTCTCCCATTTTTAAGCGACGTTAGCTTCGGAACAGCCGGTAGGCACCCATCCCGACGGCGACCTGTTTTTCCTCGCCGTCGGGCGTCTCGCTCATCACCTCGATATACGAGACGCCGACGCTGCCGCCGGCCCGGATGACCTCGGCGGTCGCCGTGAGGTCGCCGGTGGCCGGCCGGAGGTAGTTGACGTTGAGGTTGATGGTCGAGAGGTCGTCCTCCAGCGGGTCGGTGAGATAGGGCCGGAGGGCGATGCCGCCGACCACGTCGATGAGCGTCGAGGCGACGCCGCCCTGTATCGTCGGCGGGTCGGTCGGGTTGGTGAGTTTGTCGTCGAAGGGGATGGTCGCGACCAGCCGTCCGATGTCGAACTCCTCGACGGTAAAGCCGAGCCACGAGAGGAACTGGTGTTCGGATTCGAGGTACTCCTGCAGCATGGCGACGGCCTCGTCGGGCACGTCGTGTGGCTCTACGTCCGTCATGTGGCTTCGTGCCAACCGCGGCGGCTTGTATGCTGGGGTGGCCCCACCTCGTTTCGGGACCCCTGCTCCCCCGTCAACCCGTGGTCTCAAGTAATCGGGCCTTTTCATGGTATGTGTGAGCAAACCAGAACCCGGTTTCGATGCCGAGGCGCTCGCGGCGGGACTGGAGACGTTCGGCGGCGATTCCGAGGAGCGACGGGCGGTCGCTCGTCACGCCCGCGACCTCGCGGACAGCGGCCGCTACGAGGCCGACACCGACGTACCGCTGACGCCCGAGCACGTCGTCGTCCAGTTGGCCGACGCACCCGCGGGCGGCCCGGCCGAGCGATGGAACTGGTGGCTCGGCTCGCTGGAGTTCGCCTACGGGGGCTACGCCGAGTTCCAGTTGCGCCGCTGGGGCGCCGCTGGCCGGGAATAGCGCAAGGTACGGGCTCGGCCCGCGCCCATCCCGCCTGTTTTTCCGTGCGGAGCCTCTATTGTCGAGTGTATGGGCTTCGGAAGTTACGACGAATCCGAGCAGAAGGATCAGAACGTCGAGGCGGACGAGGACGCCGCGGTCAACGTCCACGAGAACGACCACGAGGGCGAGGTCGAATTCGAGTTCGAGGAAAGCGAGGAATCGCTCATCGACAAACTGCAGGACATGAAGGACGACTGACGGTCGTCTCGACAGGAACCACTGCTTCCCGTTCGTTTTCGCAGGCATGCAGCGGCGTCGAATAGTCGCTTCTCTCGACCAGTCTATCGACCCCACTGTCGCTCACCCGAGTCGAATCCCGGCCGCTGAGATTCGATGTCAGGGGTTTTGGCCTCGTGTGCCTACGTGTCCGTATGACGTTCGTGGTCCCGTTCGACGGGCAGGAACTCGCCGAGACCGCGCTCGTTCGTGCAAAGGAGTTCAACACCGTCCTGAACGAGCGGATAGTCGCAGTGTCGGTTATTCCGAAGGACAACCCCGAATACGCCAGAGTGCGGGGCTGGATTCGGAAAGGCGAACCGTTCGACCTCAAGACAATCGTCGCCAAACTCCACGAACAGGTGCTCGAACTGGCGCCCGAGGCCAACTTCAGACACACCGTCGTCAGTCGCTACGCGCCGACCGGAACGATAGCCTCCCAACTGCGCCGCCACGCCGAACAGGAGGACGCGTCGATGGTGTTCATCGGCAGCGAGAACGCCGGCCGCGTCGTCTCGACGGTGAGCAGCGTGGGGAACAACGTGGCGAGCGACGAGGACTACGACGTGGTCATCATCCGCAACCGGACGCCGTCGAAGATCGCCAAGATACGGAACAACTCGCCGCACCGGCGGCAGAAATCGGACTTCTACCTCCCCCGGTGATTCCTTCGGTGGCCCCGAACCGACGAAGGGAAACCACCCAAGCGAGTAGACGCTGGTAGTGAACCTGCAGTTCCTCGGCGGTGCCGGCGAGGTCGGCCGCAGCGCGATTCTCGTCAACGACTCGCTGCTGCTCGATTTCGGCATGAAGACCGCCGACCCGCCGCAGTACCCCGTCGGCGGCCTCCGAGGCGGCGGGCCCGCCCCCGACGCCGTCGTCGTCAGCCACGGACACCTCGACCACGTCGGGTCGATTCCGGCCCTGCTGTCCGGCGACGCTCGCCCGCCGATTCACTGGACGCCGCCGACCGAAGAACTGGCGCTGACGCTGGCCCGCGATACCCTGAAACTCCACGGCGGCACGCCGCGGTGTCCGTTTACCGAGGAGGACGTTCGCCGAGTCACGGAAGTCGCCGAACGCCACGGCTACCGCGAGACGTTCGAGGCCGCCGGCCACGAGGTGACCTTCTTCAATGCCGGCCACATCCCGGGTAGCGCCCACGTCCTCGTCGACGATGGCGAGACGCGCCTGCTCTATACGGGCGACTTCCACACCGAGAATCAACGTCTCGTCTCCGGTACGACGGCCCGCCCCGACGCCGACATCGTTATCACCGAATCGACCTACGCCGACGTGGAACACGACCCCCGAGACGGGGTCGAGGAGCGGTTCGTCGAGAGCGTCAAGACGACGCTGTGGGAGGGCGGCACCGTCGTCGTCCCCGCCTTCGCCATCGGCCGGACGCAGGAACTGATGCTGGTCTGTGCGGCCCACGACATCGACTGCTACGTCGACGGGATGGGCAAGGACGTCACGCGCATGATTCGTCAGTACCCCGAGTTCCTCCGTGACGGCGAGGCGATGCGCCGCGCGAAATCCAACGCCCGCTTCGTGACCGGCCGCGATGGTCAACGCAAACGCATCGCCGACCAGCAGACCGTCATCATCACCACCGCCGGGATGCTCTCGGGCGGCCCCGCGATGACCTACATCCCCGAAATCTACGCCAACCCGGTCAACAAGATATGTTTCTCGGGCTATCAGGTCGAGGGTACCCCCGGCCGGCAGTTGCTGGAGACGGGCAGCGCCGAAATCGACGACCGGCATCTCCGCGTCAGCGCACAGGTCGAGAGCTACGACTTCTCCGCCCACGCCGACAGCGGCGGTCTGCGGGACTTCTTGAGCGACTACGAGGACACGCCGCTGCTGGTCAATCACGGCGATTCCTGCGAGTGGTTCGCCGAGCAGTTGCGCGACGAGGGCCACGACGCGATAGCCCCCGAGTTGGGCGAGACGGTCGACGTCTGAAACTCGATTCACGATACCACGCCCCAAAGTGCGACTTAAGCCGTTCCAGCCCCAAATATCGGTAATGACGAACCGTCCGCTGTCCGCCGGGTCGACGCTTCTGGTCGACCTCGACGGCGTCGTCGCCGACCAGCTCCCGCGGCTCTGTACTTACCTCAACGACGAGCTGGACCTCGGCGTCGAACCCAGCGACATCGACGACTGGAGCTACGACGTGCCCGGCATCGACGGCCACGTCGGGACGGTCATCACCGAGTTGATGACCGACCGCCCGGAGTGGTACTTCGGCGGCATGGACCCGACGCCGGGCGTCGCCGACGCGCTCGGCGACCTCCGCTCGGAGTACCGCGTCGAAATCGCGACCCACCGCGTGCCCGAGACCCACGACGTCTCGAAGGCGTGGCTCGACGACCACGGCATCCCCTACGACGACTTCCACGAGCAGGTACCTTCGGACAAGGGCGCGGTGCCGGGCGACGCGCTCATCGACGATTATCACGGCAACGTCGCCAACGCCCTCGAAGCGGGCAAGACGGGCTTTCTGATGCGGCAGCCGTACAGCGACCCGACGGCCTGCGACGGCGCCCACGTCGTCGACTCGTGGGCCGACGTGCGCGGCCTCCTGCTGTAGCTCCCGGGTTTTTCCCCCTCCCGCCACAAGGCGGTGTATGGACACCTTCGATATCGGCGGCGAGTTGACCGTCCGACGACTTGGCTTCGGCGCGATGCGCATCACCGGCGAGGACATCATCGGCGAACATGACGACGTAGAGCAATGTCGCGAGGTCCTCCGCGAGGCGGCCGACCGCGTCGACCTCATCGACACCGCCGACTCATACGGCCCCGGCGTCTCCGAACGCCTCATCGGCGAGACGCTGGCGCCCTACGACGATGTGGTCGTCGCGACGAAGGGCGGTCTGCTCCGGTCGCCGGACGGCGAGTGGATTCCCCGCGGCGACCCGGAGTACCTCCGCAACGCCCTGCTGTGTAGCCTCGACAGGCTCCGGGTCGACACCATCGACCTCTACCAGCACCACCGTCCGGACCCCGACGTCGACTACGAGGAGACCATCACGACGCTGGCCGAACTGAAGGACGACGGCTTCATCGACCACGTCGGCGTCTCGAACGTCAGCGTCGAGCAACTGGAGACGGCACGGGACCACGTCGAGGTCGCGACTGTCCAGAACCACTACAACGTCGAGACGCGGGACACCGACCGCGTCGACGGCGACGGCCGCCGCGTCCTGGAGGCCTGCGAGGCCAACGACATCGGCTTCATCCCGTATTTCCCGCTTGCGGCCGGCGACCTCGATTCAGTCGAGGGCATCGACGAAATTGCCGACGCTCACGACGCGACGAAACAGCAGATTGCGCTGGCGTGGCTGCTGGAGCGCTCGCCCGTGATGTTGCCGATTCCCGGTACCTCCAGCGTCGAGCATTTAAAAGAGAACGTCGCCGCGGCCGACATCGACCTCACTGACGAGGAGGTCGCGCGACTCACGTGACGTGGCCGTCGTGGGGCCGCCCGCGCGGGCCTGCCCCCGAGTTGCCGCCCTATCGTCGTCAGTCCTGAACCTGTGCCGCTTCGACCTTCTCGGCGTGGTCCTCCAGTTCGGCGGCGAGTTGGCGGGCCTCGTCGGCCGAAAGGCGGACCGTGTCGGCGTGAGCCTGCAGATGCTCCAGTTGCGTGTTGTCGAGTTCGAGTTGCAGCGAGACGTGGTCGGGGTCCTGTCGAGGGCTGGTGACGTTGAGGACGGCGTAGGCCTCCTCCTCGAAGTCGTGGCCCTCGGCCTCGCCGTCGAGCAAATCGAGCGTCGTGAAGGCGTTGACCTTCATGATGCGGTCGGCCATGTGGGACGGAAGGCGGCAGGACGGGGTAAGCGTGACGCCCGGGCGGTGCTCGGCGAGCGTCGTTTATAGGTGCGGTCGCCCCCGTGACGCTGGGCTTTTCTACGCGCACGCCCACGAACGAGACATGACATCCGTCGAGGCCAAGCGGGAGGCCGCAATCGAGGACCTGCGGGAGTTCGATAGCGTCCTCATCGCGTTCTCGGGGGGCGTCGACTCCTCGGTGGTCGCCGCGCTGGCTCACGAGGCACTCGGTGACGACGCCGTCGCCTGCACCGCCAAAAGCGAGACGCTGCCCGACGCCGAACTGACGGAAGCCAATCGGATTACCGACGAGATCGGCATCCGACACGAGACGGTCTCCTTCTCGGAGTTGGACAGCGACGAGTTCGTCGAAAACGACGGCGACCGATGCTATCACTGTCGGTCGATGCGGCTGGGAAAGATGTTCGAGAAGGCCCGCGAACTCGATATCGGCGTGGTCTGCGACGGGACGAACGCCTCGGACCCCGGTGAGGGCCACCGCCCCGGCCTCCGTGCGGTCGAGGAGTTGAACGCCTATTCGCCACTTTTGGAACACGGCATCACGAAGGAGGAGGTCCGCGAAATCGCCCGCCACTACGACCTCTCGGTCGCGGATAAGCCGTCGATGGCGTGTCTCTCCTCGCGGATTCCGACGGGACTGGAGGTCACCGAGGAGAAACTCTCGCGCATCGAGAAGGCCGAGACGCTGCTCCGGACGTGGGGCTTCGAGCAGTTCCGCGTGCGGGACCACGACGGTCTCGCGCGCATCGAGGTGGGGGAGGCCGAACTGGAGCGGGCGCTGGACCCCGATTTCGCGGCGGCCGCGCGCGAACACCTCACGGATATCGGCTTCGACCACGTCACGCTGGATTTGGAGGGGTACCGGACGGGGAGCGTCTCGCCGGAAGAGACCGCTGACAACGTGCTGGACGCCCACTACCCGACGAGCGACGACTGACGCCGAGAGCGCCTCCGCCCGTCCGAGCGGCGAAACGGTTCAATGATATGGCACGGGTGATGACGTCTCCTATGGTTCCCACGCCGGTTCGGCGTCGGTCGTGGCTCCTCGTCGTCGGGTTCGGGGCGCTGTTGTTGGTCGCCGGCGTCTGGAATTTCGTCGCCGAGATAACGACCCACTCGCGTACTGCCGGGCACGTCGCCGCCTTCCTCCTCGATGGCGTTCCGGCGCTCGTTCTCATCTACGCCGGATACTGGCTTTCGAGAAGCGACTTCGACCCGGACGCACGACTCCGCATCAGCGGCTGGAGCCTCACGGGCGGGGCCGTCTTCGGTGGTACCATCGGCGCGACCATCGTCGTTCGACTCTTCGAGAACCGTCCCATCGGCGAACCGGCGTTTCCCCTGCTGGTCGCCCTCGGCGTGGGAAGTCTCGCCGGGTTCGCCGCGGGGTACTACAACGCCCGAACCCGGGCGGAGACCGAACAGGCCCAGTCGATGCGCGACGCGTTCGCCTTCGTCAACGACCTCATCAGACACGACCTTCGAAACGACCTGACGGTCATCAGCGGCTACGCCGACCTAATCGAAGACGAGGATTCCGACATCATCTCCGAGAAGGCCGAGGAGGCACTCACCCGAATCGAGGTCTCGCGGGCCATCTCGGAGACGCTGGTTGAGGGCGACACCAGCGGGTCCATCGATTTGGCCGGCGTCACCGCGGAGGTCGCCGAACGCATCGACGACACCTACGACGTGACCGTGACGACCGACCTCCCGGAGCAGGCGCGGGTGACGGCCAACCCCGGCATCCGGTCGGTCGTCGACAACCTGCTCGAAAACGCCGCCGAGCACAACACTGCGGAGGACCCCCGCGCCCACGTCACGATAGACCGCGATGACGAGACCGTCCGACTCGCCGTTCGCGATAACGGGGCGGGCGTTCCCGAGGACCGACAGGAGGGGCTCTTCGAGGCGCGGACCTCCGCATCCCGCGGCGGGCTCGCACTCGCGAAGGCGCTCACCGACCGGTACGGCGGCCACATTCGCTACGAGGGCGGCGACGCCGGCGGGTCGAACTTCGTCGTCGAACTCCCGCGAGCGGACGCTGTGACAACTGCATAGACCGGTCGGTTCTATCGGCCGTCTTCGCCGAGCGTGCCGGCTATCGCTTCCAGTTCGACCTTGGTGAACGCGCTGCCGTCGGCGTCCTCTCCCTCGTCCAGTCCCGTCCGTCGGCGGATGTCGGCCCGCATCGTCGTCTTCGATGGCCGTCCGCTATCGACGCTTCCACCGACGGCTTCGACGATGGCGGCGAGTTCCTCCTTCGTGAACTGGGCGGACACCTCGCGCTTGAACCGGCCGACGGACGCGCGAATCCCGTTTCGTAACTCGTGGACGGTCGGACTCATACCCGGACCGACGCCGAACGGTTCCCTATACCTTCGGGTTCCGAGGGTCGCCGTCGATGAGCCTCCTCGCCCGCGCGGCGCTTCCCATAGCCTTTGACCGTGGGCCTCCTGGTTTCGGTATGGACCCCGCCGACAATCATCAGAGTTGGGCCGACCGGTCCGGGGAGTTCTCGCCGGAGTATTACGCCCAGATCGGCCCCAACGAGGTGAGCGAGACCCTCGCCGAGGTGTTCGACCACTACGTCGAGACGGACGCCGCGGTGCTCGAACTCGGGTGTAGTTCCGGCCGCCATCTCGCGCATCTCCGCTCGCAGGGCTACGAGAACCTCACCGGCATCGACATCAACGACGAATCATTCGAGGTCATGGCCGACGTCTTCCCGGAACTCGCCGAGACGGGCACCTTCCATACGGGCGCCATCGAGGAGGTCCTCCCGGAGTTCGAGGACGATGCCTTCGACGTCGTCTACTCCGTCGAGACGCTCCAGCACGTCCACCCGGACAACGAGTGGGTCTTCGACGACGTCGTCCGCGTCACGGACGACCTGCTCATCACGGCCGAAAACGAGGGCAACAGCCCGAATCGCGGCCGCGGCGACGCCGAAGTGAGCTACGTCAACGACGACTTCCCGCTGTATCACCGCAACTGGAAGGACGTGTTCTCCGAGCGTGGCCTCGCGCAACTGCTCAAGGAACCCGGGAAACGCGACACGGTGCGGGTCTTTCGGGTGCTGTGACTCCGGGGTCGACCACTACACCCACGGCCGCTCGTTTTCTCGAACCACGCGCAGGCCCTCGCCTTCTCCGACGAACTCGTTGACGCCGCAGTTGTCCTGATGGTGTCGCTTCAGGCCCTCGTAAAGCGGGAGGTCCTTCGCGTACCCGAGCATGACGTGCAACGGCCCGCCGTGGGTGACGACGAGGACGGTCTCGTCGTCGTGGGCCGAGACGACCTGACTCAACCGGTGGGTGACGCGGTCGGCAACGTCGCGGAGCGATTCACCGCCTTCGGGGACGGCCATCGACGCCTCGTAGGCGGCCTCGCCCAGCGAGAACTTCGGGAACCGTTCCTGTACCTCGCCGTATTCGAGGCCCTGATAGACGCCGATGTCCCGCTCGCGCCAGTGGGGTTCGTGGGTGGCCTCGAACTCGGCATCGAAGGCCTCCAGAATCAGGGCGGCCGTCTCGCGGGTGCGGTCGAGGTCGGACGCGTAGACGGCGTCGATGGCGTACTCGTCGGCGAGCCACTCGCCGGCCGCGCGGGCCTGCTCGCGCCCCGTCTCGTTGAGCAACGTGGGCGCCCAGCCCTGCATCCGGCCGGTCCGGTTCCACTCGGTTTCGCCGTGCCGGACGGCGACGACGCGTGTCATTGGGTGGCCGTACTTCGTCGGGGGCAATGAGCCTTCGGCCATCGTTGCCGGCCGTCGTTCCGTTCTCGATGCGAGTGTGGCCGGCCTGCTCCGGGCGGAATCGATGCAGTATCGACGGCGAAACCGGGCGGCGTGATTACCGCTTGACCCAGCGCAACACGAGCAGCGTTCCTTCGAAGAGGCCGATCATCGTCGCCGCGACGATGATGGGCGCCATCCCCGTCGGGTCCGGGCTGAACAGGAACGCGATGCCGAGGAACGCACCCCAGAAGTAGAGGCGCTTGTCGGCCATCCACCGGCGGGTGGTCAGCCCCATCATGATGGCGAGCATGATGAACAGCGGAATCTGGAACACCGCCGCGAACAGCCCCATCATGAGGACGATGAGGTCGAACGTCTGGGTCAGGCCGAAGGCGATGGTCGCCGCGTCCTGCGAGTAGGTGAGGAAGTACGTGAAAATCGCCGGGAGGACGAGGAAGTACGCGAAGAGGACGCCGACGCCCGCCAAGACGAGGCTGGCGGGCACCGACGCGAGGTAGTATCGGCGCTCGTGTTCGTAGAGACCGGGCCGCATGAACAGGTAGGTCTGGTAGACGAACACAGGCAGCGCGATGACGAAGCCGCCCAGCGTGGCGACTTTCAACCGTGCGAGGATGAGCCCCAGCGGGTGGTAGACCCGGGGGCGGGCGACGTCGCCGCCCGGCAGCACCGAGTACCACAGGAAGTTGATGATGAACTCCGCGAAGGGGAAGATGATACCGGAGATGACGGCCATGACGACGATGACGATGCCGAGGCGGTAGACCATCTCCTCGATGTGGTCCGCGAGCGGCATCTCCTCGTCGCTGGCAGGGCCGTCGCCGACGAGTCCCTCGTCGACGTCGTGGCTCCCCTCCGGCGTCTCGGCCATGTGTTCCGGTCGGCACCCGCTGTTTGTAAGCCTTCTCCTAGCCACTCGTAGCCCACTTTTTGCACGCTCCGGCGGTTCGGCGCGCAAGGCGCCGAACCCGCCTCCGCGGCAAAAACGTGGAGAAAATATGCGCGCGTACTCCTTCCGCGCCCTTCGGGCGCTCCAGTCCGTGCGCGCTACGGCGCCTCACTCCGTTCGGCGCCGCGAACCGCCTCGGGGGTGACCTACGGACACCCCCTCGGCGGATGCCACTACCGGCTTCTTGTCAAGTCAGTTGTAGTTCTGTTCTACCCTGGAGGTTCGAGTTACCACCCTATTCCGGCCGGACACAGTAACAACGTAGTGAGTGTCCGCCGAGCGGGGCGTTCGAAGAACGCCCCCGAGGCGGTTCGCCGGACGAGGGCCCGTGGCCCGAGTCCGGTAGCGGGCGACGACTAACGCCGAGCGAAGCGAGGCGGCTGGAGGAGCACGCGCATATTTTCCCCAGTTTTTGCCGAGAACCGGGGTCGCGCCCCGAAGCGGGCGCGACCCGCGTTCTCGTGCAAAAAGTGGAAGCGAAAAGGTTGATAACTGCGAGCAGACAACCTTCCGGCGTGTCTAGTGCCGTCGACGACGATGTGAAGCGGACGGTCGCGGAGGGGCGACAACACCTCGGGACGCTCCTGCGGGGCCTCCAGAAGCATCTGCAGAAGGTCTTTATCGTCTTTCTGATCGGCTTTATCGGGACGTTCACGGTCCTGCGGCTCTACGTCTGGGAGATCCTCAAGCGGGACCTCAACGCCCACCCCGACATCGTCGTCGTCGCCATCACGCCCTTCGAGGTCATCCTCCTGCAGGCGAAGATCGGCCTCGTCGCGGGCGTCATCTTCGCCATCCCACCGATACTCTATCTGAGCCGCGATTCGCTCAAGGCACGGGGCCGCTGGCCGGAGAACCTGCCGCGCTGGAAGGCCATCGGCTTCGCCCTCGCCAGCGCGGCGCTGTTCGTCGGCGGCATCGCCTACGCCTACTTCCTCTTCTTCCCGCTGATGTTCGCGTTCCTCGCGGACAACGCCGTCGGCGCCGGCTTCCAGCCCACCTACTCCATCTCGATGTGGGCGCAGTTCATCTTCCTGCTGTCGATGTCCTTCGGGCTGGCGGCCCAGTTGCCGCTGGTGATGAGTTCGCTGTCCTACAGCGGCATCGTGAAATACGAAACCTTCCGCGACAAGTGGAAGTACGCCGTCATCGCCATCTTCGTCTTCGGCGCGCTCTTCTCGCCGCCGGACCCCTTCACGCAGATTATGTGGGCGGTGCCGCTCGTCACCCTCTACGGTATCTCGCTGTACATCTCGAAAATCGTCGTCACCACGAAACGCTCCAGCGACTCCATCGACATCCCCGGGACCGCCCGCGAGCGGTGGAACGCCGTCGCCGGCCTCTTCGTCGTCGGCGTCGCGCTGGTCTATGCTTTCTACACCTACGGCGGCTACGAACTCGTCAATAGCGTGCTCGCCGCCGTCGACTCCAGCTATCGGTTCCTGCCGGCCGGCGGCGCCTACGAGGTCGCCGAGACGACCTACATCGGCGTCCTCGGCGTGATATACGGCCTCATCTTCGCCGTCGTCGGCCTCGGGTACTTCGTCTACGACGGCCTCGAAGAACCCACCGGCAACCAGTATGCGGTTCCCGGCGGTACCCTCGGGGACCCCGCCGACATCGACCTCTCGCAACTCGACGAGGCTGGCATCCGCGCGGCGCCCGCCGCCGCCTTCGCCCGCCTCGAAGAGGAGGAGGCCCTCGGCCTCGCCAGCGAGGCGATGGACGAGGACGACCCCGAGCGCGCACAGGCCATCCTCGACCGCTTCGACGACGTGAACCCGCCGGAGGGCGACGTTTCGCCCAAAGAACACGGCGTGGGAGGCGACGAGGCGGCGGCCGAGGGCGGCGCCGCTGCCGGGGCGGCCGCCGGCGAGGCCGACGAGGAGGAGGGCGGTATCCTCGCGCGGCGCTCCGCCGGCATCCTCGACGCCTTCAGCGAGGACGAAATCGACGAGGACGACGTGGGCGGCTACGCCTACGATATCGCCTTCGTCGCCGACAGCCTCACCTCGAAGGCGTTCGTCCTCGTGGGCGTCTTCATGGCGGTCATGGCCATCACCTTCGGCGTCCTCTATCAGGGCGGCATCGGCCGACTCAGCGACCAGTTCGTCAGCCGGATGCCCTCCGAGTTCGCGGCCGAGCAGGTCTCTATCGTCACGCTCCATCCCGTCGAGGCGCTCATCTTCATGATAAAGGTCTCGGTCATCGCGGGCGCGGTCGCCACGCTCCCGCTGGTGCTCTATTATGCGTGGCCGGCGCTGAAGCAACGCGGCCTCGCTCGCGGCGACCGCCGGGTCCTCCTGGTGTGGGGCGGCACCCTGCTGTTCGGGTTGACCGTCGGGAGCATCGTCGGCTTCATCTACGTCGCGCCGGCGGTCATCTCGTGGCTCGCCGCCGACGTGCTCGGGGCGAACATGATTATCGCCTACCGCATCAGCAACTACGGCTGGATGATCTTCTTCCTCACCGCCGGCATCGGTATCCTCGCGGTCATCCCCGTCTCGATGTTCCTCTTCCACCGCGGGAACATCGTTCCCTACTCCGTGATGCGGAACCGCTGGCGGGAGTTCACCATCGCCGTCCTCGCGATGGGGGCGTTCTTCTCCCCGCGCGGCGTCTTCACGATGTTCCTGCTCGGCATCCCCGTCGTCGCCGCCTACCTGTTCGGCCTGGGGACGCTGTGGGCCTACACGCTCGGCGGCCGACGGACCTTCGAGCCCGCCGAAGGCGCGGACTAGACGACCGCTTCGAACGGTCGGCGCCGCGGCTCGAACGCGACTCGGCACGAGTTAGCTGATTCGCGAACGCTCGGTTATCCGGCGTATGTACTTCCTAACAAAGCAGTCGTGTTCCGTATGGTATGGCATGGTCTCCCTGAGAGCACTCCTCGTCAACGCCATCGTCGGGCTCATAATCCTGGTCGTCGCCAACGCCATCGGTCTGGGCGTCGAAATATCGCTTATCACGCTCCTGATCTGTGCGATACTCGGCGTGCCCGGGGCGATACTCGTCATCCTGCTCGCATTGCTCGATATCGCTTTCGCGGCGTCGATTGCCCCCCTGTTCCTCGGGTAGGTCGCCGCCGCCGCTCGATGTTCGCACGGCTACAGCAAAGGCGCTCCTTCGCGCCTATATGCCTCAGGTGCTCCCTAGATAAGTGTCCAGGAAGAACTTCGAGTCGTATATACCGCCGTGCGCGTAATCGGGGGATATGCCCAAGATAAGCGTCGAGATTCCGCAGGAACTGCTCGACGACCTCGACGACCACGTCGGGGATGACGGCAAGTACGTCAACCGGAGTGACGCCATCCGCGCGTCGATTCGCAAGAACCTCGACATCATCGACGAAATCGACGCCCGCCACGGCCGCTTGGAGGACGATGAGTAGCGCCCACGCACGTCAGCCGTCGCTTCCGGCCGGAGCGGTCGCGCTGACCGCGATGTTCGTCACCGCACTCGTCACCTCGCAGGTGACCGCCTCGAAGTTGCTGCTGTTCGAGTCGCCGGTCGGCTTGCCGGTGACGGGGACCGACCTCGTGTTGCCCGGCGCGGCGCTGGCCTACGCGCTGACCTTCCTCGCGACCGACTGCTACACCGAGTTGTACGGCAAACGCGCCGGGCAGGTGCTCGTCAACGTCGGGTTCCTGATGAACTTCCTGTTGCTCGCGCTGGTGTACAGTACCATCGCCGCGCCCGCGGTTCCCGGCCAGCCAATCGACCCCGCCTCCTTCGCGGCGGTGCTCGGACAGAGCGGCCCGCTGGTGGTCGCCAGCCTCACGGCGTATCTCGTCAGCCAGAACTACGACGTCGTCGTCTTCCACAAACTCAAGGAACTCACCGACGGCGAGATGCTCTGGCTCCGCAACATCGCCTCGACGGGGACGAGTCAGGCCATCGACACGGTCCTCTTCGTCGGGTTGGGGTTCTACGTCCTGCCGCAGGTCGGCTTCGGAGCGACCTACGAGGTCGGGTTCGTCCTCTCGCTCATCGTCGGCCAGTACGCCCTGAAACTCCTCATCGCGCTGCTGGACACGCCCTTCGTCTACCTAATTACTGGTGCGATTCGCCGCTCGAAAGCGGACGGTACCACCGCCTGAGACGCAGGAACGCTTTTGTTCCCGTATGCGGATGTCACGTCCATGCTGGCCCTCCAGTTCGGCGTCCCCGGCGGCCCGGAGTTGCTCATCATCTTCCTGATACTGTTCCTCCTCGGTGTGCCGATACTGCTCGTCGTGCTGTTCCTGTTGAGCAGAAACGGCGGAAACGACCGCATCGAGGAACTGGAAGCCCGTGTCGAGGAACTCGAAGACGAACTCGAAGAGGAGCGTTCGCGTTAGTCGACTCGCTCGGCGAAGCCGTACCGCGGCTTCACGTCGGTGACGGTCACCTCGACTGTCTCACCCGCCTCGGTACCCGAGACGAACAGCGTGTAGCCGTCGACCTTGGCGATGCCGTCGCCCTCGCTACCGACGTCCTCGATGTCGACCTCGAGAACGTTGCCCTCGCGGACGGGTGCCGTGATGCGGCTCTTGGCGACCATGAACAGTTCCGACGAGGAGTCCCGGGAGGCCTTCGGGTGGATGGTCCGGACGTACTCGAACTCCTCGTCGATGTCGGCCCGGAGGTCGTCGGTATCGGGCCCCTCGAAGACCTTCGCGACGAAGTCGCCGCCCGGCGCCAGCAGTTCGAGGCTGGTCTCGAAGGCCATCCGCGCGAGATGGACCGAGCGGGCGTGGTCCAGCGAGTACTCGCCGGTCATGTTCGGCGCCATGTCGGAGACCACGACATCTGCCTCACCCACGAGGTCGATGACCTTCTCCTGTGTTTCTTCTTCGGTCATGTCGCCGCGGACGGTCTCGACGCCGTCGATGGGTTTGATGCGCTGGAGGTCGACGCCGACGACCGACCCCTCGTCGCCGGCCAGTTCCGTGGCGACCTGCAGCCACCCGCCGGGTGCCGCACCGAGGTCGACGACGGTGTTGCCGGGATTGATGAGGTTGGCCTCCTCGTCGAGTTGCTTCAACTTGTAGGCCGCACGGGAGCGGTAGCCCTCCTGTTTCGCCCGGTTGTAGTAGTCGTCCTTACGCGTCATGCTTGCCTCGCCGGTATCGCTGGGGTCCCGCCCGGCGTTCGCGGGAGGAAAACGTTCGTTGCATGTGCATGAAAAGACGGTCGACGCGGATAGGCGTATCGCACCGGTACGACGAGAGGGTCAGCGCGCCGTGATATCGAGGCCCTCGGCGATGAGTTCGTGGGAGCGAAGCGCGTCCTCATGGCTGTCGTGAACGTGCTGTATCATCACCTCGTCGACGCCGACGCGGTCGGCGAGTTGCTCCAAGAGCCCTGAAACCGTCTCCGGACTGCCCGAAATCGCCCGCGGCCACTCGTTCTCGCCGAGCGTGGCGGGCGTCGGTTCCGGCACGTCGCCGAGTTCGTCGATGGCCTCCTCGATGGACGGGCGGGTCCCGACGACGCCGCGCTGCATCCGCTTGTAGGTCGCCTCGGCGACCGACCGGAGTCGCGCGGCCTCCTCGTCGGTGTCGGCGGCGACGGCGTTGACGGCAATCATCCCCTGTGGCTCGTCGATACTCCCGCCAAGTTCCGAGGGCTGGAAAGTCTCGCGGTACTTCTCGAAGGCGTGGGTCGCGAACTGCGGGCGGATGAAGGCCGCAAAGCAGAAGCGCAGGCCGAGTTCGCCCGCGATGGCCGCACTGGAGGGACTGGAGCCGAGCACCCACGGCACGGGCTCGTCGGCGCCCGAGCGAGGAATCTCGATGTCGCTGTAGGCGTGCTCGTCGGGATAGTCGTCGTAGAGGTGGTTGATGACGGCCGTTATCTTCTCGGCGTGGTCCTCGTCGGGGTTCTGGACGTGGCGGTCCGTCCCGAGCGCGCGGTCGACCGCGGGCGAGCCGTTGGCCCGGCCCAACCCGGCGTCGATGCGGCCGGGGGCGAGCGCGTCCAGGACGCCGAACTGCTCGGCGACTTTAAAAGGGCTGTAGTGGTTGAGCAGGACCGCGCCCGACCCGAGGCGAATCGAGTCGGTTTCGGCGGCGAGATGGCCGAGCAGGACCTCGGGGGTCGTCCCAGCGAGCGTGTCGGCCATGCCGTGGTGTTCGGCGACCCAGAACCGCTCGAATCCGAGCCGTTCGGCCTGCTGGGCGGCTTCGACGGTGTTGGCGTACGCATCCGTCGCGGTGCCGTCGTCGGGAACCGGAGAGAGGTCGACAGCGGAGAGCTTCATACCCGGAGTCGGGGACTGATACGGGTTATTGTAACGATTTACCGGTCATCGCCGATGCAGGGCTGGCGATGACCGGTAAAGGACTACAACAATCCGTATAAGGGAGATAACGGTTGGGCTACCAGCAGGTGCTTATCCGTCCTCTGGCTCGATACGGGCCAGCCGCATCGCGTTGCCCGTCACGCCGAGGCTCATGCCCATATCGCCGACCACGACGGCGACGGCGACGCTGACCAGTCCCAGCGGCACGCCCAGCGCGAGCAGGAACTTCACGGCGAGGCTCGCCCAGATGTTCTGTCGGATGACGCCGTTGGCGGTGTGCGACAGGCCATAGAGGTACGGCAGCTTGCCGATATCGTCGCCCATCAGCGCGATGTCGGCCGTTTCGAGAGCGGTGTCGGTGCCCGCCGCGCCCATCGCGATGCCGACCTCGGCGGTCGCCAGCGCGGGCGCGTCGTTGATGCCGTCGCCGACCATCGCGACCTCGCCGTAGTCGGTCTGCAGTTCCTCGACGGCCTCGACCTTCCCCTCGGGCAGGAGTTCGGCGCGGTACTCGTCGACGCCGACCTCCTCGGCGATGGCTCGGGCGGTGCCCTCGTTGTCGCCGGTCAACATTACGACGTGTTCGACGCCCATCTCGTGGAGGCGCTCGACGGCCCGCTTCGAGGCCGGCCGCACCTCGTCGGCGATGGCGACCGCACCCAGCAGTTCCGTCTCGGTCCCGACGACCACGACGGTTTTGCCCTCCCGTTCCAGTTCGGCGAGCGTGCCGTCGTCGAACGTCGCTTTGCTGTCTCGCAGCTTTCCTTCCGACACCGCCCCGCCGTCGGTTCGCTGGCCCCGGTCGAATCCGAAGCCCAACTCCTCGAAGAGCGCGGGCTTGCCGGCGTAGTAGGTCTCGCCGTCCAACTCGCCGCGGATGCCCTTGCCAGTCAGGCTCTCGAAGCCCTCGGCGGTCGGAACGTCGGCCACGCCCGCCTCCTCGGCGCGGGCGCGAATCGCGTTGGCGATGGGGTGTTCGCTCCGCCGTTCGAGGCCGGCGGCATAGCGGAGCAGCGTCGCCTCGTCGGTGTCGCCGACCGGCACGACGTCGGTGACGGCGAGTTCGCCCTTCGTGAGCGTGCCGGTCTTGTCGAGGGCGATGGCGTCGACCTCGCCCATCGCCTCGAGGTGGTTGCCGCCCTTGATGAGGACGCCGTTCTTGGCGGCGCTGGTGACCCCCGAGACGACCGAGACGGGCGTCGAGATGACGAACGCGCAGGGACAGGCGATAACCAAGAGGGTAAGCCCGCGAATGAACCACGTCGTCCAGTCGCCGACGAAGGTGATGGCGTAGCCGGCGACGCCGACCGAAAACGGCTCCGAGATGACGAGCGACGGAATCGCGGCGGTCAAGATTGCCAGCACGACCACCGTGGGCGTGTAGTAGCCCGCAAAGCGGTCGACGAACTGCTCGGTGTCGGTCTTCTTCGCCTGTGCGCCCTGCACCATCTCGATGATGTGGGAAAGCGTCGAATCGCCTGACGTCGAGGTGACCTCGATTTCGAGGTAGCCCTCCTCGTTGATGGTGCCGGCGTAGACCTCGTCGTCGACGGTCTTGTCGACGGGGACGCTCTCGCCGGTAATCGGCGACTGGTCGACGGCGCTTTCGCCCTCGACGACCACGCCGTCGAGCGGAATCTTGTCGCCGGGCCGGACGATTACGGTCTCGCCGATATCGACCTCGTCGGCGGGGACGGTCACCTCCTCGCCATCCCGCTGGACGGTGGCCTCGTCGGGCGACAGCTCCATCAGCTCCCGTAGCGAATCCCGCGCCCGGTCCATCGCGTAGTCCTCGAGCAGTTCCGCGATGCTGAAAAGCACCGCCAGCGTTGCGGCCTCGACGAAGTAGCCGATGCCGGTGGCGGCGATGATGGCCGTCCCCATCAGGAGGTCGATGTCGAGGCTCCGGTTCTTCGCCGAGTAGTAGCCGCTCCGGATGACCGGCAGGCCGCTCGCGACGACGGCGGCGAGAAAGAGCACGTCGGCCAGCGCCAGCGGATAGCCGAGGACGCTCGCCACGCCGACGTTCGCGCCCGTGAGGACGAACTCGAAGAGCAGGCCGACGGTCACGAAGACCGCACCGACCCACGTCTTGAGCGCTCGTGGACTCGTCCACACTTCGGACGGAGGGGCGACCTCGACGCCCGCCTCGGCGCCGCCCGCCTCGTCACCGGCCTCGGCGTCGGCGTCCGCATCGGACCCACCGACTACCTCGTAGCCGGCGCTTTCGACGGCGTCGATTACCTCGCGTTCGCCCACGCGGTCGGGGTCGTAGGTGATCGAGGCCGTGCCGGTCGTCGGCTGGAGAGTTACGTCGACGATGCCGTCGACGCGCTGGAGGCTCTTGTCGACTTTTTTTGCACAGGTCGGGCAGTCCATCTCGGGGACAGCAAAGCGGGCGGTGAGTTCCCGTCCCTGACCGCCCCCGGGGTTTCCTCCCGTCGCATCCGCGTCATCAGTCATTACGTGGCGGTTCGGCCCTCGACTCGATAAGCCTTCGTTGGAATATTCCAAAGCTGACGAGCGACCGGGGCGGCCCTTGCTACAGTGGCATCGAGGCGTCCGCCGTGAACTGCGTCTCGGAGACGTGCTGTTTCGCCAACTGCTCTTCGGCCCGCCGGAGCCGGTAGGTAAGCGTCGACCGCGGGACGCCGAGGTGGTCGGCGAGTTCACCGACGTCGACCTCGCGGGGCGACTCGTAGTAGCCGTGCTCGACGGCGGCCCGGAGAGCGGCCTCCTGTTCGGGCGAAAGGTCGTTCGACGCGCCGGCGGCCTCACCCGCTGGCGTGGCGGTGTCGGCTGTTCGCAGCATCTCGGTTCGGGCACAATCGCCGACCGCGGCTTCGAGGCTCTCGAAGAAGGCGGCCACGTCGCCCTCGCCGGAGTGGATGACCCGCCACGTGTAGTGGCGGCCCTCGTGGCGCGTCTCGAAGAGGACGCCGTCGCCGAGGTGGTCGCGGGCGATGTGCGGGACCGACGCGCAGGTGGGTGTCCGTTCCCAATCCGAATAGAGGACGAGCGTGTCGTCGCTGTGGTCGAGGACGCGCGTGGTCTGGGTGGCGCCGCAGTCGCCCGTCGCGAGACAGTCGGCGTAGTAGTCGCTGTTGAGGAAGGCCGCCTCGATGGCGTCGAGTGCCTCGGGCGTGCCGGTGGCGTGGTCGACACGCCAGAGGCGCTCCGCGGTCGCGTGCAGCGACAGCGACCGAATCCGGGCGTCCGGGTGCTCGGCGAGCGTGTCGGCCACCCGGTTGCACCCCGGCTCGTATTCGAGAGCGAAGACGAGTTCGCGCATACACTTCTCTTGGGGTTGGCACGACAAAATCTATCGCCTCGTCTCGTGGGCGTGGTCGGATGTGGATACCGCGCTTCACCACGGGGCTTGTTTATAAATCGAGCGTGGCGACCTCCTGACCGCGAACACATAGAAAGCCCTCGGCGCGCTGGCGGTCGCTGAGGGGGATATCCTCCCTTCGGTCGGATAGAGCCCCCTCAGCGACTATATAAACGCCAGCGCACCTCGCCCTTTCATTCCACCAGGAGAGCAAGCTCTCCTGAGCCCTCGTTCGCTCCCTCCGGTCGCTCACGAGGACGCCAGGGACCGCACAGCCCTGCCCCGGGTCGCGAGGGTCGCCGAGGGCGACCACTCGCTCCCGGCCAACTGACTCTTATAAATGGCGCGCGCTGGCCGACCCCGCGAACGATAGTGAGCGGGGGTCTGGCTAGCCAGCGCGCGAGGGACGACTGAGCGAACGAAGTGAGCGAAGGAGTCGGTTGGGGAGGCGTGTGGCTGCGGTCGCGGTTCCTGGCGGACTCGAAGGGCGAAGTGGTTCGAGAGAGCAAAGCTCTCTCGTCATCACGAAAGGCGCTCCGCGCCTTTCGGACGACCGGGTGGCGCTTGCATGGTCGTCTGAGCGGCCACTATCCGAGCGACCGAAGGGAGCGAGGATATGCCGCTCAGCGACCGCCAGCCGGCTGAGGGCTTCGGAGATGTTGCGGTCGAAGCAGTCGTCACGCTTGGATTATAATAAATCGAGCGCAGAGCCTAGCCGGCTGAGGGCTTCGAGGATGACACGCTTGGGTCAAACTACAATTTAAAAAGAAACGTCACACGATTAGCCCACTCACAAGCCTCCTCACGCAAGCGAACGGTTTTTGGGCGGACCACCCCGACGGAAGCGTATGGCAGACGACGAAACCCACGCTGACGAGGGCACCCCTGCCGGGACGGACGAAATCCGACCCGATGGCGGGGCGAAGGGAGCCGACGACGTTGCCCTCGACCCGTGGGGCTCGTCGACGGTCGACGACTACCGGAAACTGTTCGAGCAGTTCGGCATTGAGGAGTTCGACGACGTCCTCCCCGAGGTGCCGACGCCGCACTACCTGATGCGCCGCGGGGTCATCTTCGGCCACCGCGATTACCGACCCGTCGCCGAGGCGATGCGCAACGACGACCCCTTCGCCGCGCTGTCGGGGTTCATGCCGACCGGCGACCCCCACATCGGCCACAAACTCGTCTTCGACGAACTCATCTGGCACCAACAGCAGGGCGGCGACGCCTACGGCCTCATCGCCGACATGGAGGCGCATGCGGCCCGCGACATCCCGTGGGACGAAATCGACGAGCACACCGAGAGCTACCTGCTGTCGCTCATCGCCCTGGGCTTCGACCCCGAGGAGGGCGAAATCTATCGGCAGTCGACCAACCGCGACGTTCAGGACCTCGCCTTCGAACTCGGGACGCAGGCGAACTTCTCGGAGTTGGGCGCCATCTACGACTTCGACGGCGAGACCGAGGTCTCCTACATGCAGTCGGTCGTCACCCAAATGGCCGACATCCTCTATCCCCAACTCGACGAACCGAAGCCGACGGTCATCCCCGTCGGCCCCGACCAGGACCCCCACATGCGGCTGGCCCGCGATTTGGCCGGCCGGATGCGCTACTTCAAGGTGACCGAGGCCTACGCGAGCTTCGAACTCGACGACGGGGAACGCGAACTCGTCGGTCGCGCCTACGAGGCGCTGGCCGAGGACGCTGAACGTGGCAGCGGCCACGCAGACCCCGAGACCGACGTTCGCTGTACCGATGCCGCCGACTGGCTCGAAGACGAATCGCCCGACCATCCGGCGCTGTGGGAGGCCGTCGAAAAGCTCCGGTCGGGCGGCAAGGAGCCGCTTCGGCCCCGCGTGCGCTTCCTCGACCGCAACGCGACCGAAGAGGCTTTCGAGGCGCTCATCGACGCAGTCGACGGCGAAAAGCGCGTCTACGAGGGCCACATCGACAGTTTCGACCTCGACGCCGAGGCCGCCGAGGAACTCGCCCGCGAGGTCGAGGTCGACCACGGCGGCTACGGCTTCCTGCCGCCGTCGTCGATATATCACCGCTTTATGACCGGCCTCACCGGTGGGAAGATGTCCTCCTCGGAGCCGGCCAGCCACATCAGCCTGCTGGACGACCCCGAAGACGGCTACGACAAGGTCAAGGCCGCGACGACCGGCGGCCGCGAGACCGCCGAGAAACAGCGCGAACTGGGCGGCAAGGCCGACGAGTGTCCGGTCTACGAACTCTACGCGTACCTGCTGGCGAACGACGATGACGACTTCGCCGCCGAGGTCTACGAGGAGTGTGTCACCGGCGAGCGACTCTGCGGCGGCTGCAAGGAGCAGGCTGCCGAGTTGATGAAGGAGTTCCTCGAAGAGCACCAGGAAAAGCGCGAGGAGGCACGCGAACTGCTGGAAGCCGCCGATATCGAACTCGACAGTCCGCGAAAGTAGGCGTCAGCGGGACCGCGCGACGTGTTACGCCGCCAGCAGTTCTTCGAGACCGTCGAGGCCCGGCGTCGTGGGTGCGTCGTTGCCGGGCAGTTCTGGAACCTCGTCGTCGGGGAGTTCGGGCGCTTCGCCGCCGCCCGGAGCGTCGGTTTCGCAGGCATCCTGCGGGTTCTGGGCCGAGTCGGGGCTCACGTCGCATTCGACGCCGCCGGAGACGCTCTCGCCGTTGGCCGCGCCTTCGCCGTCGACGCCGACGGAGACGCCGTCCTGTGAGGCCGAGACCTCGCCGCCACCGGCGACGCTGCCTTGGTCGCTTTCGACGCTCACGGAGCCGTCGCCACCGCCGCCGTCACCGCCGATTTCGGGCTCTTCGACCTCGGGTACCTCGTCGGTCACGTTGACCCCGTCTCCGATACCGTCGGTGAGGTCGTCGGTGTCGCCGAGGTCGTCGGTGACGTCCGTCGCGTCGTCCAGTCCGGCCGCGGCGGCCGACCCCGCAAACGTCGTCGCCACGCAGAGTGCGATCAGAACCGATACGAGCGTCCGTGCTGTGAGCCGTGTACTCATACAACACTCCGGGAAAGATATGATAAGTAGAAGGGCGTTACTCGGGACATTGCCGGTATTTTAAATAAGGCGGTGGAGCGTCACCGACCCGTGGGTCGGTTCCGCGACTCGTGGCGCTACGGGTTCGTATCCGGGTCGAACTCGGTCAGTTCGGAGTCGGCCGCTTCGGGGTCGTCCACGTCGTCGCTGACCCGCTCGTAGGTCGCCCGGTAGCGGGCGAGTTTCCGGTAGAGCGCATAGAAGAACACGCCGTCGTAGACGACGACGAAGCCGACGAAGATGACGAAGACGGGGATGGAGACGAACGCGCCCACCACGACGGGAACGATGCCGACGAGGATGTTGTAGGTGCCGTGGATGAACGCGGCGATGAGCAGGCCCTTGGCGACGATGGGACCGGCGTTCTCGGGATTGAACCGTGCGAGGCCGAGGTAGTAGCCGGCGAACGCCGAGTAGATGACGTGGCCCGGGCCGGCGAGGCTACGGACGGCCGTAATCTCGCCGCCCGCATCCAGCGTCTGGAAGAACGCGGCGGCGAATTCGGCGGCGCTTTGGGTGACGACGGCGCTCGGGCCGCTGATGTTCTGGGTGATGTAGAGGACGTTCTCGATGGAGGCGAAGCCGAGGCCGGCGACGGCGCCGTACACCGCGCCGTCGATGACCGAGTCGAACCGGTCGTCGCGGTAGGCGTGGAGGCGAACCGCCAGCAGTTTCACCGCCTCCTCGCCGGGGCCGACGATGAGGTAGTAGAACAGCACCATCACGAGCAACTGGAGGCCGGGCACGGGGCCGACGGCGGCGACGATGCCGCCGGCACCGAAGCCGAACAGTCCCTTGAAGGTGGTGTTGATGATGGCCGCGAAGCCGGCAAAGAGGACGGCGAGCACGAACGTCGCCGCCAGCAACGACGGTGGCTCGTCGGTCGTGATGTCGGTGGTGTAGATGTACAGCGCCAGCAGGGCGGCCGGCACCACCGAGAGCGCGACCAACGCGAGGATAAAGGGGTTGGCAAAGAGGTGTGCCGCCGCGCCGCCACCCAGAATCAGGAGGAAGATGAACACGCCCAGCGCGACGAGCAACGCCCGCCCGGCCCTGAGCACGCCCTGATGTGTCTTCACCGCCAACCGGTCGAGTCGACTCCGCGGTTCCCACGAGGCCACGTCGTAGAGGTCCTCCGACTCGTCGGCCCGAGCCTCCACCGGGTCTTTCATACCCGTATTGTGCCCGGCGGACTCCTAACGTTTTGGCCCGAGGTGAGCGGCGCACTGAATCCCATAATACAACATTATGTCCTTCAGGGGTAGGTTGAAATACGACAATCGACCACATCGGTCCATGACGCGTTATAGTGCCAGCCGGGGTATTCTCTACTCCGCGCCGCCGGGCCCGAGCGGGAACCGCGGAAACGAGGACGCGAACGAGGACGCCAGCACCGAGGAACCGACCGCCGAAGCCGAGACCGACGCGACCGCCGACGCGACTGCGGACGACTGAAGAACCCCCGGCGTTCCAAGCCGGGACGCTTTCGGCCCCGGCCTTCGAACGAGGGGTATGCACTTCGACCAGCGAACCCAGCAGGCGATGCGGGAGTTCGGCCTCTCGACGGAGGAGATCGCCGAGATCTCCGAGGCCGTCGTCGCGGCGACCGCCGAGGACGCCGACGCCCTCGAAGCCTTCTTCGCCGACCTCGATACCGTCTACTCCGATATGGAACTGGCCCACTCCGCCAGCGAGTTCCCGGAACACGGCCTCGAATACGTCGACCTCTACACCCACGCCGACGACCTCCGGGGCTACATCAAGTTCGATGGCTGGGGCGCCTACGTCGAGGGCGGTCGCGTCCTCTCGGAGTCGGTCGTCGAACTCACGCTCGGCCCGACCGTCGACGACCGCGTTCGCTTCGCCGCCGACCGCGACGAGCTATGACCGACCGCGACAGCGTCCGCGTCCGCGGCATCTACACGACCGCGCTCACCGAACTGCTCCGCGAGGAATACGACGTGGTTCAGGCCTCCCCGCCCATCCGCGAACGCTTCGACGCCGACTTCGAGGCCGCCCCGGCGGATGTGACCCTCCGAACGACGGACGACCGGCAGGGCGTCGGCGTCTCCGGCGAGGCCGAGGCCGTTGCCGACGTCTGCAACCGGCTCTCGGACCTCGCGCTGGATACATTCGTCTGGGAGAATCCTGCCCCGCAGGGTGCGGTCTTTCAGGGCGTCGTCGACGAGACGCTCGGCTCCGGTGCCGTCGTCGATCTGGGCGAGACCGACGGCTGGCTCCCCTACGACCGCACCGAGGGCTACGTCGAGGAGGGCGATACCTACCGCGTGCAGGTCGCGATTCCGAAACCGCCGTGGGACGACGACCGCCCGTCGCTGGCGACCGACCTCCGGGTGCCCGGCGGTCTCGTGGAGTTGCGCCGCGACGGCACCCCCGACCGCGGCGAGACGGCCCGCATGGCCGATCTCCTGCCGGTCGACCCGGCCGACGGCTGGACTCCGAAGTGGTCCCGGACCGCCGACGACGCCTCGCTGGACGCGATGGCCGACGCACTGGAAGCGGCCAACGACCGGGCCGAGGAACTGATGAGCGCCGTCGCCGACTTCGACGCCGACGACGCACCCGGTCGTATCGTCGCCCCCGAGGCCGGCACGTGGGTCTGGTTCGGCCGCGAGGCCCGCTTCGCCCTCGACGAGCATCGCCGCGACGTCGAGACGACGATGCCCGGCCACCACCGCGTCAAGGCCGCCACCGACCGCGCCAGCGCCGCCGTCGACTTCGCCGAGGCGCTCTGCGAGCCAAGCGGGGAATTCCCCTTCGACGTGACGACCCGCCAGTTCGGCCCTCAGGAGGGCGACACCCTCGCCATCAGCCACGGCAAACCCGACGGCCGGAACATCGTCCTCGGGCGTGGCGAGGTAGTCGACTGGGACCCCGAGGGTTCGATCACCCTCGAACGCGAGATGACCGGCGGCGGCACCTACGACGCGCTGGGCGTCGACCGCCACGCCGGCGACATCGCCCGCACCACCTTCGTCGAAGGCCGCTGGTGGTACGCCACCGTTTATAAAAGCGAGGACGGAACTCGCCGCGGCACCTACGTCAACGTCTGTACGCCCGTCGAGATATTCCCCCACGCCGTCCGCTACGTCGACCTCCACGTCGACGTGGTCAAAGGGCCGGACGGCGAGGTCCGCCGCGTCGACGACGACGAACTCGACGAGGCGGTCGAGATCGGGCAGATCGCCGAAGACCTGGCTGACCGTGCCCGGACGGTCGCGGCATCCATCGAAAACGCCCTTTGAGAAAGCGACTCTCGTGTCCTACTCTTCGCGGAAGCCGACGCGCTCGGCGTCCGCGGTCGCCCGGTCGGCCGCCTCGTCGAGGTCGAACTCCGCCACGATGTCGCCGTCTCGGACCAGCGGTTCCATGAGCGGGTCGCCGCCTGCGGGGCTGCCCTCGTCGGCAAGTGCGATGTGGTGGCCACCGTCGGGCGTGCGGTAGACCTCCTTCTTGCCCGAGAGTTTGCCCTTCTTGGCGGCGGGTTCGCCCTCGACTTCGACGATGTCGAGCGCGAAATCCAGCGGGTCGGCGTTGGAGATGTGGCTGCCGACGCCGAAGCCGTCGACGACGTCCTCGAGTTCGCGGATGGTCTCGGGCGTGATGCCCCCGCTGACGAAGATGTCGACGTCCTCGTGGCCCTCGGCGTCGAGTTTCCAGCGGGTCTCCTTGATGATGTGGCGGAAGTCGCCGCGCCGGGAGCCGGTGGTGTCGAGGCGGACGCTGTCGAAGCCCAGTTCGGCCGCACGCAGGGCTTCGTCGGTCTCGTCGTCGTAGGTATCACACAGCGCGATTCGGGGGACATCCTCGTCGACGGCCTCGTCGAAGGCCTGCCACGCCTCCTCCTGATTGCCGTGGCCGAAGCAGATCATGAGCGCGTGAGGCATCGTCCCGGAGGCCTCGCCGTCGACGAACTCCTCGGCGGCGACGTACGAGAAGCCGTCGAGGCCGGCCAGCATCGCCGAGCGGTCGACGACGCCGCCGATGGAGGGGTGGACGTGCCGGGCGCCGAAACTCAGAAGCGAGGTCTCGGGCGCCGCTCGGCGGGCCTCCAGCGCCGCCGTCGCGATGCCCGATGCGTGGGAGAGAAAGCCCAAAAGCGCGGTTTCGAGCCGGCAGAACTCCAGATACGGCCCCTCGATGCGCATGACTGGGCCGCCGTCGAACAGCGTCCCTTCGGGAATCGCGTCGGCGTCGAGGTCGTAGCCCGAAAGGAGGTTCGCGGCGTCTTTCAGTCCCGCGAAGAGGTCGAACTCGCCGGTCGGGAACTGGTCCCGGGTGACCTCCGCGACGACCGTCGGGTTCCGGCCGGCGTGTTCCAGTGCCTCCTCGGTCCGCAGGAAATACGCGTCCGTCGCCCGCCCCTCGACGATGGCGGATTCCGGGACGATGTCGAACATACCGGCCCATCGGCGCGCGCAGCGAAAAAGGTAGCCGTTATGCGCTGGCCTCGACCATGCCCGCGGGCGCGTACACGTCGTCCAGTTCCGCCCGCTCCGGCGCCTTCACGACGGTGAAACTGGTGCCGTCGCGGCGAATCCAGACCGCGCCGCGGAACCGCTCGTCCTCGCCGAAGCGCCAGACCTCGGCGTCGCCGCGGGTTTCGACCCGCTGGCCGCCCCAGAACTCGAAGACCTGCTCGTAGCCGTCGCCGAACTCGGTGGCGTTGGCCCGGTCGTTGAACGTCACGTTCCAGACGAAGGCCGTCCGGTCGTCGTCGGCGTAGGCCTGAAGCCGGTCGGCGTGCCAGCCCTCGGCGTAACGCACGTCGTAGGTGAAGGGCCGCTGGCGGTCGAGGCCGCCGTCGCCGGCGTTGATGAATTCGCCGCGGTCGATGACGCCGGTACTGGTGGAATCGGCGTAGACCGTGTAGGCGAACATCGACGCCAGTCCGCTCTGGCCGACCTCCGCGTAGTCGGGGCCCCCCTCGGTCCGCACGCGCTCCCAGTCGGCGTCGCTGCGGTCGGTCACCGTCGCGTTGCCGTAGGCGTCGGTGTCGTAGGTCGCGGGATAGATGACCTCGGCGGCCGTCGACGGGTGGTCGTCGTGCATCGCGTCGATGGCGTCCCAGCCGCCGCGCTCGCGGTGGTGGGCGATGAAGGAGGGCCCCTCGGCGTAGGGGAAGAAGCCGGCGAAGTAGATGCCCCAGTGGAACCCCGAACCGGTCGCCCCGCCGGAGCCGCCGCCGGTGCCGACACACTGCCACTCGCCGCTCTCACAGCGGTCCTCGTAGTCGTGCTGGACCGACATGGCCTCGCCCTCGATGAGGCCGTTGCGGGCGTTGACCGAATCCAGCGTCGCGGGGCCGAGCGATTCGAGGCCGAACCGCTGGTCCTGTAGCGCGTGGACGAGTTCGTGGGCGAGGGTGTACTCGTTGGCCAGCGTCGCCGGGTCCTGTCCGCTGACGAGAACGAGTCGGCCGGTCCCCGGCTGATAGAAGCCAAGGACGTTGTCGCCGCGGTTGCCGCTCCGGACGTCGACGACGTCTTCGTCGGGGCCGACGAGGAACAGCGCCTCGAACTGGGCGTTGTCAAGCCGCCGAGTCCCCTCGCTGGGTTCGGTCCAGACGTCGTCGCTTTCCTCGCGGAACTCCCCGCGCGTCTGGAGTTCGACCTCGATGTCCTCCTCGAATTCGAGGCCACGGAGGAGTTGCACCCGCGCCATCGCTCGCGAGAGGACGGCCTCCGTCTCGGATTCGGTGAGGCCGTTCGAGGCGTTGATATCGAGCGTCTCGTTGTGCCAGTAGCCGTCGTAGTAGCCGAGGTGGTCGGTTTCGGGGGGGTCGGCGGTCGACGGCTCCGCCGAAGACGGCTGGTAGCCGACCGAACAGCCGGCCAGCGCCAACAGGACGGCGAGCGCGATAGCCGCCATCGGGCGTCGGTTCATCGCCCGAACGGACGGACGACGCGGACAAAAAGCCACGGCCGCCGTCCGGGACTGCCGGAACTTCGCTTTCGACGGGAGTCCGCGTGCGGCAACCGCGCCCGGGGTAACGGTTTTGCGCCTTCTGTCCGAAGTCCCCGATATGCAACTCGACCCCGACAGCACCGCCGTCGTCGTCGTGGACATGCAGAACGGCTTCTGCCACCCCGACGGCTCGCTGTATGCGCCCAACAGCGAGGACGCCATCGAGCCGTGCGCCGAGACCGTCGAGGCGGCCCGCGAGGCCGGCGCGTCGGTCGTCTTCACCCGGGACGTCCACCCGCCCGAACAGTTCGAGGGCAACCACTACTACGACGAGTTCGACCGCTGGGGCGAACACGTCGTCGAGGGGTCGTGGGAGGCCGAACTCGTCGCGGAACTCGATCCCGAGGACGACGACCTCGTCGTCGTGAAACACACCTACGATGCGTTCTATCAGACGGAACTGGAGGGGTGGCTGGAGAGCCACAACATCGAGGACCTCGTCATCTGCGGGACGCTGGCGAACGTCTGTGTCCTCCATACCGCCGGGTCGGCTGGCCTCCGGGATTACCGCCCCATCCTGCTGGAGGATGCCGTCGGCAGTATCGAGGCCGAGCACCGCGAGTACGCGCTGGAGCACGCCGACTGGCTGTTCGGCGAGGTCCACGCCCGCGAGGACATCGAATTCGCCTGACTCGGCGGCCCCTTTTTATGGTGTCAGTCGCGAGACCGACACCCACTGCACGCCCTCGCCGTCGACCAGCGCGTAGACCATCTCCTTTCGGACGCCGTGGGCGAGTCGGACGTCCAGCGCGAGGTCCCGCGGCGAGAGCACTTCATCGGCCGGCAACACCCGAATCAGCAACTCTGAGTGGCCCAGTTCCTCGACGCTCTCGACGTCGGCGTAGGTTCGGAAGTCGGCGCCGAATTTGAAGCCGGTCTTGGGGACCAGCCCTCGCTCGCGGAGTTCGCGATAGACGGTGAGTCGGCGGTCGAACCGCTCGCCCTCGACGGTCCGGCCGCGGTCGACGAGCGCCTCGGCGCCGCCCTCGACGTGCAGGTAGCCCGTCTCTGCGAGGTAGGCGGCCTCCAGCAGCGACAACTGGAGGGTATCGTCGTCCCGGTCCATCCGCTGGCCGTAGAACCCCTGCTCGTAGAGGTCGCTCGGCGGGTCCCAGCAGAGCACGCGGTCCTCCAGCAGGTGGCCCTGTGTGGCGCCGTCGAAGGCCATGCTACTGCTTCCGGAGACGGGTTCGTCGCCGGTGTCGAGATACGTGATCTCGCTTTCCTCGTCGACGACGGCGAGGACGACGTCGCCGAGCGAACGGAGGGGAATCGACGCGCGCTCGCCGACGACGCTGACGCGGTGCTCGATGGTGTCGTCCCAGGGGCCGTCCCCGCGGGGATGGACGACGAAATCGATGTCCGAGGGCTCGTCGACCCAGCCTTCGCGGGCCGGCGAGAGGTAGAACCCGCGGTCCCGCAAATCCCGGTAGACGAGGAAGTCGACGACGACCTCCTCGTTGGCGGCGAGGAACGCGGCGAAGTCCTGTCCGTCGACCGCATCGAGGTCGCCCCGGTAGAGGAGGTGGGCGGCTTCGACCCGCGAGAGGACGACGCCGTCGCCCCGCGGTCGGCCGTAGCCTCGCGAATCGTAGTAGCGCTCGCGGGCATTGGCGCCGACCTCGACGGTGCCGTCGGTGAGGTGGCCCTGCATGGGCAGTCCTCACGGCCCCGGTCGTATAGCCGCTACGGTCGGCCGAAAGCGCGAGTGGCGTCTACCGCCTACACCTCGCAGGTGGCGTCGAGACACCGCCGGCCGTTGGCGGTCTCGAAGACGGGCAGGCCACACTCGCAGTCGTCGACGATGCGGCCGTCGGGAATCGCAAACCCCGTCTCGCAGTCCGGATACGCCTCACACCCGGCGATGAGGCCGCCCCGCCGGAGGACCTCGAGGGCGCCGCCACATTCCGGGCAGTTCCACTCGCGGTCGAAGCGGTCGGCGACCGCCTCCCTGAGGGAGCCACAGTCGTAGTCCAGACACAACTCGAAGGTCTCGCCGCGGTCGGCGCTGAACGTCGGCAGGCCGCACTCGCAGGTCGCGTCGGTGACGCTGGCGCCGTTCGGCAGTCCGAAGGCGGCCTCGCAGTCGAGACAGGCCACCTCGCCTGCGGTTCGGACGAGTCGGCCGCCGCAGCGACAGTCGCCGACGGGGATGCCGGCACGGCTGATGTCGTGTTCGCGGAGGGTCACCTCGCCGTCCTCGGCGGGCTCGATCTGCAGGGTCTCGTCGCCGTCGGTCGCGACGACCCACAGCGGGTCGGCCGTCACCGAGAGGTCGGCGGGACGGGTGAGCCACGCGACGGGCTGGTAGCCGTCGGCGTCGTGGACGAGGACGGTATCGTCGGGCTTGATGAGTACGTGAACCCAGCCGCGCTGGGTGCGGTCGCGACGGCCGGTAGCGTGGACGATGCAGTCGCCGGTGATGGTGCGAATCGACACGGGGGCGCTGGCCGCGGCTTCGTATATAAACGTCCGGAGAATCAGGCGGCGGAAACGCTCTCGGCGAGGCTCAACAGTTCGGTGGCGTCGACGTCGTCGACGTCTTTGCCGAGGACGAGTCGCTGGCGGGGACGGCCGATGTCTTTCGGAATCTTCTCGGTGTCGATGAGGCCGACGTCTTCGAGTTGCCGCTTCTCGCGGGAGAACTTGGCCTTGCTGCCGACGCCGGTGGATTCGCCCCAGTTGCCGAGTTCGTAGAACTGCACCTCGTTTTTCGCACCCATCAGGATGCTGAGACGGACGGGGTCGACCGACGTCTCGTCGCTGCGTGTGGCGGCGGCCTGACCGAGGGCGGTCTCGACGTCGGCTCGCATCTCCGACCCGAGGTCGTCGCCGAGTTGGTCGAGCATTCCGGAGTAGGCGGGCGTGCGGAAGGACACCTCGGCGGCATCGGCGTACTGCTGTTCGAGGGATTCGCCGGTGCCGGTGACGAACGCCTCGTCGTCGGTCGTCAGGACGGTCAGGTTCGATTCGTCGACGCCGGTAATCGCCGTGACGTCGTCGTCGGCGACGATGAAGGAGGGAAGGTGACCCTCCCGCTGTCGTACGCTGACGGTGCCCCGTTCGATGTGGTCGACGAGATACGAGGCGACCAGAAACCGGCGGCGAACCGCTTTCGCGGTTTCGGCGTCGGTCAGAATCCGAATCTCGCCCTCGGACCCGTGCTCCTCCAGCGCATACAGAATATCGGTGAAATCCGAGACCCGCGAAGACGTAACGAACACGTCCGAATCGGCCGCGAAACCCTCCGCATAGGCCGAGACGCGTTCACTATCGATGTTCCGTAAGGACATACCTCTAGACACGTCGATACCTGAGTTAAATCTTCGGCAAAAAGCTCGTGCTTGAATTATAATGCTCTCGGATACGCGGCCGAACCCTAGCCGGTCGCTTCGAAGTATTGCCCAGTGATTCGACGGGCAGACTTATATGCGGAACTGGGATAGGCTGAACCGATGACTGGTGTCGTCTTCGAATCGCTTTCGTCGCCACCGCGGATTCGTATCGCGGACGCCGTCGGCCACGAGCAGACCTATATTTATATCGATGAACCATCTGAACTGACACCTACGTCGGCGTCATTCCCATTCCGTGTCACCGATGCTGTCGAGGCAACGCTCTCAGGGTTCGAGATTCGGGGACGAATACATTCGTTCGTTCGAGATTCCTCTGGTCGGATGCTTTTCAGCACTGACCACGAATGCGAACAATCGCTGCCGGCCGACGACTACTATCTCGAACTCACTACCGCTATGAAGCTGTACGTCGAGACATCCAGCAGTATCTCCATCAAGGCCGACTCCGAGCGGTTGCAGGTCTCCTTCGACGGTCCGACGCGCGTGACCTTCGGATCCCGGTCTCCCCGTAATCGGCCCCCGGAGACCGTCACGACGACCGAGGATCCAGAGGACCTGATGACTGCGCTATCGTGTCTGGGCGAGGGAATCTTGGCGGATTCACCAGACCGGTCGTACCCGACTATCCGAGGCCACCCTCCGGAGATAGCTATCGGCTCGGAACTCGATGTCCCTGACAGCATCGATCCACACGATTCCGACATCGTGTTCGAACTCCCACCACGGGTCGATGCCTTGTATCCCGCTGTCCCGCTGGTCTACTACCTCGATGCGGCCATCGAAACGGGCGAAAACCCACGACTTGTCGCCGACGGCGAGACTGTCTATGAGACCACCGTTGAGGAACTCTCATCGGCGGTCAAGGACCTCCTGCCGCACGTCTTCATGCTCGACTGTCTCGCCCGTCAGGCGGGGTTTTATCCGTTCGATATCGGTGCCCACGAACACGTCGCCGATGATCTGCCGTTCGATCCTGCGGACTACTACGACCGGTCGACGGCCGAGCAACTTCGGGCGTATTTGGAGGTACCGTTCGAGACGTTAGAACCGCATCTCCCGCAGTGGTCGGTCACCGCCCACGTTGAGCCGGCTATCGAGCACGTCACGGCGATGCCGTATCTCGCGGCCCAACTCGCGTTCGTCGACTGTGTGACGTATCCGCGGGTGTCCGGTGACGAAGCCCGTAAAGCCAGCCTTAAGGCCTTTGTCGATGGCGATCACCCAACCAGAGCGACGACGGACGTCTTCGACGAGGAGGCATCGTTTGTCGACCTTTCGACCGACTCCCGGACGCGGTCCGACATCTGGGTCGGCGACGACATCCCGCTTCGGGCGAACAAGTTCCTCGCAGAGGGCTACCGGAACCGCCATCAGCGTGAACCGCTCGAAACGACGACCATCACGGTAACCATCGTCTGCAACGAGTCGTGGATGGACGGTGAGGCGGCCGCTGTCGAAGAACTCTACGGTGCCCGCGAAGAGTTACCCTTCGAGATCCGGACTCACGAGCGGTTGGGTCGTGAGGAACTGGCGGACGTCCTCCGGCGGGAGACCGATTTCTTCCATTATATCGGCCACGCAGAATCACGAGGATTGAAATGTACTGATGGCTTTCTCGATATCGAAACGCTCCCATCGGTCGGTGCGGATGCCTTCTTCCTCAACGCCTGCCAGTCCTATCAACAGGCCGCTGCCTTCGTCGAATCCGGAGCAATTGGCGGTATCGCTACGCTTAGCGATGTCATCAACGAACCAGCGATGACTGTCGGTCGGACGACTGCCCGTCTGCTAAACCAAGGCTTTTCGCTCCGCGATGCGCTCTTCATTGCGAGAGAGCGTTCTTTTACTGGCGGACAGTATCTGACAGTCGGCGACGACAGTGCCACGGTTACACAGCCAGAATCCCCCTTCCCGAACCGGTGTATCATTGACGAGAGGGTCTCTGGGTATAGTTTGTATTGGATACCTTACACGAACCAATACGGACTCGGTTCGGTAGCGACTCCGCATATCGAATCCGAAGGGACGCGATACCTCGCTGGTACTTTGATTGGTCCCTACGACCTCTCTCGGCAGGAACTCCGCGAATTTCTCGAACTCCAGGACGTGCCCGTCGAGTTCGAGGGCGAGTTCTACTGGGCCTCAGAACTGGCTGACGAACTACAATAGCCGTCGAGCGGCTCAGACGACGTGCTCGGTGTCGTACGAGCCCAGCACGCGCACCCAGCCGTTTTCGGCGAGGCCGCGCAACTCCTCGATGGCTTCCTGCGTCCGTTCCTCGTAGAGGCCGGCCGCGAAGTCGATATGGAAGATGTAGTCGCCGAGGCGTTCGCCGCTGGGGCGGGATTCGACGCGAGAGAGGTTGATATCCCGGTCGGCGAACGGTTCGAGCATCTCCAGCAGGAGGCCGGGGTAGTTGGTGTTCGGGTAGACGATGACCGTGGACTTGCCGCCGGCATCGGAGCGTTCGGTCTCGGGTGCCAGCACGACGAAGCGCGTGGCGTTGGAGGTGCTGTCCTGTATGTCCTCTGCGAGGACCTGCAGGTCGTCGCCGGCGTTCTCCGGGTGGCCAATGGCGGCGACCGTGGAATCCTCGCGTGCGCGCTCGACGCCGCGGGCCGTCGAGGCGACGGCTTCGGTCTTGGCGCTCGGATACTCCTCGGCGAGATACTCGCGACACTGCGCCAGCGCTTGGGGGTGGCTGGCGACGGTCTCGAACTCGCTGTTCTGGGCGAGTAAGGCGTGTTTGATCGGCGTGACGATTTCGCGGACGACGGCGACGTTGCGGTCCGCCAGCGCGTCCAGCGATTCGGTGACCGACCCCTCGATGCTGTTCTCGATGGGGACGACACCGCGTTCGTACTCGCCGCCGGCGACGCCCTCGACGATGCTGGTCACCGACTCGACGAAATCTATCTCGTCGGCGACCGCCTGCGTCGCGCGATGGGAGTACGTTCCTTCGGGACCGAGCGTGAGGGCCTTCATCGATTCACGGTAGATGGGGAGGTATGAAAAGGGCGTCGGGGACGTGGTCTGACCGCAGGGAGGACCACGATTGCGAGCGGTGAGCGAAGCGAACCGCGAGCAGGGGCGAGACACCGACCGAAGGGAGGTGTCTCGTTACGCGAACGGCGAGCACAGCGAGCCGTGAGCGCGGGGCTGTAGGCGATTGAAGCGAGGACCACGATGGCGAACGGCGCCGACTTTTAAATATCGCCGACGGAAAGGCCAGCCATGAATCGTACCTCCCTCGACGCGTGTGACGCGGCGTCGTACGCGGGTGTCGAGCGATGGTGCCTCGGCGAGGCGCTGGAGGCCGACGCGGTGGCCATCAACCACTACGTCGTCGCACCGGGCGAGCGCATCGCGGGCCTGCACGCACATGCCGACCAAGAGGAGGTGTTCGTCGTGTTGTCGGGTGAGGCGACCTTCGAGACGCTGGACGGAAAACGGACGGTCGGTGAGGGAGCGGTAGTCCGATTCGCGCCCGGCGAGTTCCAGTCCTGCGCGAACCAAGCCGATGAGCGACTCGTCGTCCTCGCGGTCGGCGCGCCTGCGGGAACCGACGAACTCCGTGTTCCGGTCGCCTGTCACGACTGCGAGGCCGAGACGATGGCACTCGAATTCGCCGCTGGAGCGGAGCGACTGGTCTGTCCGGACTGCGACGCCGAGCGGACGCCCGAATGCTCCGACTGCGGCGGTGACGAACTGCGCGCGGAACTGGTCGATGGTCGTCCCGCCAGCGTCTGTCAGGTCTGTGGTGCAACCACTCCTGCCAGATAGCCCGCCCTGCGTCGACTTTTATATGCTCGCCCGTCGGAACGCCGACATGGACCGCGATAGGGCTCTACTCGGGGGTGTCGGCGTTCTGGCCGCCGCGCTGGCGCTCGCGTACGCGTTCGTCCTCGACCTCGTCGGTGTTCCGCCGACGCCCGGCGTGGCCTACGGGTCGATACTGGTGGCTGCGGCGGTCGCAGTCGTCCCCTTCGCCGTCGGCGTCGGGACGGCCTATCTCGCCGCCCGCCACGGCGTCGCGGCACCGCTGTTGCTCGTCGGGGTCTTCGCCGTCCTCCCCGGCGCGCTCGGCTGGCACGGCGGCGAACTGCTGGTCGGAATCTTCGTCATGGGCCCGTTCGTCGTGGTGGCCGGCCTCGCCGAACTGCTCGTCCGGGCCCGAGTCGGCCGGCTGTGGAATCCGCCCTCGGAGGCGGCTTTCCGTGCGCTTTCGGTCGGCGTGATGGCGGCCGTCGTCTACTTCGGCGTGTTCACGCTTCGGGCGGTCCTCCCGCTGTGGCGCATCGAGACCGGGGCCCCACAGGTGCTTCCGCAGTCGGTCGATATCCTGCTCACCCTGTGGTACGTCCTCGGCATCGCGCTCGTGCTCGTCGGCGTGCCCGTCGCGCTGAATCGGCGGTTCGGCCTCGTCGCGCCGCTTTTCGGACTCGCCGCCTACCTGCTCGTCGACCTCGCGTATCTCCAGCCGTTGGTCGCCGATGGGTCCGAACTCGTGGTCTCCCTGCTCGTGGTCGTGTTGCCCCTACTGGCGGCTGTTCTCGCTGGCGCTGGGGCTGTTGAGTGGCGGATTCGAGAGCGACGCGGGGAATACGACGAAGTCGACGAGGAAGGCGGTGAGGGTGGCGAGGGCGGCGGACTCACACTCGAAGGCGGTCTCTTCGGCGACCGCGTGTAGCGATTTTCGGGGTTTAACCCGGGGTTTCGCCCCGCTGACATCGGTGTTACTTGGTATCCCTATTGTCGGCGAACGAATATATAGGTACCATCTCCAACCAAGTAACGTAATGAAACCAGCTATCGAAATGACTGCTGTATCGCCTGCCAACCGCGCCACGCTGCCCGGGGTGGTCGCCTGATGTTCGAGAGTGCGGGTGCCGACGTCGTGTTCCTCATCGCGCGCGTCCTCTTCGGCGGCGTCCTCGCGTTCATGGGGCTCAACCACTTCATGAACGCCGAGGACATGACCGGCTACGCCCAGTTCAAGGGCCTGCCGGCGCCGAAGGCCTCGGTTCTCGGTAGCGGCGGACTGCTGGTCTTCGGTGGCCTCTCGCTTATCACCGGTATCCTCCCGGCCATCGGCGCGGGCGCTCTCGCCCTGTTCCTCGTCGTCTCCGCGGTCACGATGCACGACTTCTGGAACCTGGAGGGTGAGGAGGCCCAAAACGAGATGACCGCGTTCCTCAAGAACATCTACGGTGCCGGCGCCGCGCTGGCGTTCCTCGCCGTCGCGAACGCCGCGTGGCCCTACGCGGTCAACGTCGGCCTGTAAGCGGTCCGACGCACACGCGACCTGTCCTCTTTATAAACGAACGACGCTCCCGAGTAGTTGTCCGAGCGGTTGCACCGTCTCGGCGGCCGGCGTCGTCAGCCGGATGTCGGAGTCGTGGTCGACCTCGTAGAACTTGATTTCGAGGTCGAAGGTTCCGTCCTCGTTGATAGGCACCGCCTCCCGCTGGCCCGTCGGGTCGTGGCGCGCCCACGCGTACTCGCCGGCGTGGGCGGGGTCGGTCCGGCCGCGAATCTCGTAGCGGTCGGGTCGCTGTTCGACCGCCTGTCCCGCCAGCGGATAGCCGCGGTCGACCCATGCGCCGAATCCCTCGTCGATGGCGTAGGTATCGACGTAGCCGTTCTCGATGAGCGTGGCGCCGCGCATCGCCGAGAGGTGGTGCGGACAGCCACAGTAGGTGACGATGCGGGTGTCGGTCGAGCGGTCCGCAAGCGGGTCCTCGCCCTCTCGACCGTCCGGCGCGGGACTGAGGACGGCCTCGGCGATGTGGGCCCGCTCGTAGGCGGTCGGGCTTCGGGCGTCGGCGAAGACCGCGTCGTCCGCGCGATACCACTCGATGGCGTCGTCGATGGGTACCAACGGCACCTCGACGCCGTCGTCGGTGCTCGTCGTCTCGTAGCCGTATTCGTTGGCGGCTTCCGGGGACTCGCCGCCGAAACACCCCGCGGTCGCGGCCACGCCGGCAGCGAGGCCGGTTCGGAGGAACGTTCGCCGGTCCATACGGTCGCTAACGCGTGGGCGGGCAAAACGGTTCTCACGAACACCGCCTCGCGAACGTAGCCCCACGCCACCAACGAGCGATACCGTTTTGCGTCGGTCGCTCCTGCGGCCGGATATGCAACGCCGTGCGTTCCTCGCGGGAACGGCCGGCCTCGCTGGCGCCGTTGCCGGCTGCAGCATGCGGTCGGTACGCGACGACCGGGTCTCGGCGTCCGGCGACATCGCCGTCCGCATCGACGGGGAGCCCCTCGACCTCACGGCCGACCGCTTCCAGTCGGAACACGCCGACGAGGCCATCGCCTTCCACCTCCACGAGGGCGACGACGACTGGTACATGGAGGGCGACGACCGCGTCACCGTCGGCGAGGGACTCGACCTGCTCCCGAATTTCGCCTACGACCGCGAGGGCGGCTATCGCCGCCTCGCCATCGACGACGCCAGTTACGACGCGTCGTCGGCCGGCACGGAACTTGCCGCCTTCGTCGACGACAGCGTCGTCGACCCGAGCGCCTACCGACTGCAGGACGGCGACGCGTTGCTCGTCGCCATCACGACGACCGGGAGCCAACAGCCCGCCGTCGAGGGCGACCAACTCTCGGCGTCCGGCGACCTTGGCATCCGCATCGACGGCGACCCATTCGACCTCACCGCGGACCGCTTCCAGTCGGAACACGCCGACGAGGCCATCGCCTTCCACCTCCACGAGGGCGACGGCAAGTGGTACATGGAGGGCGACGACCGCGTCACCGTCGGCGAGGGACTCGACCTGCTCCCGAATTTCGCCTACGACCGCGCGGAGGGCTTCCACGCCCTCACCATCGACGGGACCGCCTACGACCAGCGCGATGCTGGCACCGACTTCGCCTTCTCCGTCGACGACGCGCTCGTCGACCCGACGGCGTGGGAACCCGAAGACGGCGAGACTATCCGGGTCGACGTGACGACTGGCGGCTAACGAACCGCGAGTCGGCCGGCGGTCTTTTGGTCCCCGCCGTTCGAACGCCGGTCGTGACGCTGCTGGACGAGCTTTCGGGCTACGAGTTCGAGGACGCGGTCGCCTCGCTGTTCCGCGCCCACGGCTACGATGACGTGCAGGTCGCCACTCGCGTCGCCGACGAGGGACGCGACATCACGATGTACGACGGCGACACCGCCTACGTCGTCGAGTGCAAGCACACCGGGGCCGTCTCCCGGCCGGTCGTCCAGAAACTCCATTCGGCCGTCGCCACCTTCGACCACGACGGCCCGAAACGCGGCATGGTCGTCACCTCGGGCCGCTTTACCGACCCCGCCGAGGAGTACGCCGAGCGCCTCGAACGCCGCGGGGACCCACACCCCATCGACCTCGTCGACGGGCAGGACCTCCGCGACCTCGGCGAGGCGGTCGGGATGGACCTCTACAACGGTCGCATCGAAATCGTCTGCGAGGAGACCCTCCCCGTCGGCGACCCCGAGACGGTGCTGGTCGACGTCTTCGAGGACGTCGACAACGCCCCCTCTCGAAGCGACCTCCCGGCGCCTGACTACGACGTGCGCTATCGGCCGATTGTCGACTTCGAGGCGGTCACCCGCACCACCTTCGAGACCAGCGTCGGCGTCATCCACCGCATCGACCGTCGGGACCACCTCGTCGTGGCGGCCGACCGCGGCGGCCCCCGACTCGCCTCGGACCTCGTCGACATCACGGGTGTCGAAACGGAGCCCCTCGAAACCGCCCGACAGCGCCACGGCGGCGAGGCCAAACGCTTCGCCCGAACCGAAACCGAGTACCGCGAGTGGGCGACCGAACGGCTCTGTGACCTGCTGGAGACGACGGTCACCTACACCGGCGACAACAACGTCACCTACCACAAGGACTGCCGTCCCTCCCCGAGTGACGTGTCCGTCCGGCGGGTCGACCCGCTCTACGTCCCCCGGGTCGACGCCGGCGTCGAGTTAGGCGAGTACACCCACCGCTACGCGTACGCCGCCGCCGGCAATCGCTATGTGACCCGCGAAGACGGGGTTCGCCGCTGTGTCCACTGTGACACCGCCGGCGCCGAGGCCGCCACCTACACCTACTGCGAGAACTGCGGTAGCATCAACTGTGAGACCCACACCGAGGAAGAACGCCTCACCGGCGACCCGGTCTGTACCGGCTGTGCGGTCACGGGGGAGTTCTTCTTCGCCACGAAGTACTTCTTCGACGAGGCGAACCGCGAGACGTTCCGCGAGGAGTACGAGGCCATGCCCTTCTACCGCAAACCGCTGGAGAACCCACAGCTCGCGGCGGGCGCTGCCGTCGCGCTGGTGCTCCTCTTGCTATTGCTCGTCGGGTTGTTCGTCTAACACCCGAACGTCGGGTTTCGTTATGCAGGAACCCGGTAAACCGCGTGGACGTAATCGCAAGTGCACCGATAGCGATAAGCACTCGAATGACGGACGCTAGAACCATGCGTCCTGCCCGGTTTGTCACCCTCTGTTTTCTGTACAGTGGGGTGGTGCTGCTGGCTCAGTACGTGGTCGTCTATCGATTTCGGCTAACCGTTGGCGGGCTTGCCCAACTCGGCGTCGGACTGTCCATACTGGCCGCTGGCCTCGTCCGGTTGTGGTACCCGGAGGAGGAGCGTCAGAATCCGGCAGAATGGGGGCTATTCACGTACGGTATGGCCGTTCTCGCGTTCTTTCTCACCGGGATACTGCTCGCCCAGTTGCTCCTGTTTTGACCGCCGCCGACTGACACGTGGCCCACCTGTCCTGAATCGGCTCCTGCCCGCTATTCGCCCTCGGGCGTCAGCGAGACGAACTCCAGTCCCTTCTCGGCCAGCAGTGCCTCGGCGCGGTCGGTGACCGAGGGCGCCACCAGCACGCCGCGAACCTCGGCGTCGGCGTGCAGGTCCCGCCGGAGCGCCTCGACGTAGCGGTCCAGTTGCCCGACCGCGTCGGGGCCGACACGCCGGCGTTTCAATTCGAGGACGACCGTCCGCCCGGCGTCGTCCTCGCCGTAGACGTCGACGGCGCCGGCGGGGGTCTCCCGTTCGGTCGCCAGCGGCGTGAAGCCGGCCTCGACGAGTCCCGGCTCCGAGAGGATTCGCTCCTTGAGGTCGGCCTCGGTACCGACCACTTCGAGGGACTGGGGGTCCGAGCCGGCGAAGGCGGCAGCGTGGGCGACCGACGAGAAGCGAACGACCAGCGACTCCTCGGGCGTCGAGCGGTGGCTCTCGACGACGAGCGTGTCGCCTTCAGCGTGTTCGCGGTTCGCTCCGCTCTCCGCTCGCTCGTCCGTGGCGCGTGGCGCCACGCGGCAGCTGTGTTCGCATCCGGGCGGCTGCCAGTTGACCGGCTGTTGGCCCTCGTCGGTGTGGACCAGCGCCGCGCCGTCGGGTTTGAGCATGAGGTGGCGGTCGCCGGGGCCGAGTTCCGAGGCCGCCCGGCCCTCGTAGTCGACGGTACAGCGCCCGAACAGCGTCACGAGGGCGTCGCGGTCGAGGCCGTTCCGGACGAGTTCGGCGGCTTCGACGGGCGTGGGCTCGGTGTGGGTACGCGCGGCTGCTGGGTTGGGTTCCGACTCCCGTTTGCCGCCGTCCGTCGACTCGTCGTTCGACACGGCCGAGCGTAGTGGCGTCGGGCGTTTAAGCGTCGCGTTCGCCGGCCGCCGCGGTCGAGGCCGAATCCTCGACGAGCCAGACGACGGTGCCGCGGTCGGCGTCCAACCATCGGAGGGCGCGGGCGACGGCCGGGCCGTCGAGGCCGCTGGTATCCCGGACGGCCCGGGCGCCGGCCAGCCACCCGCGGAGGTAGGCCGCGTCCCGTCGGCCGTCGTAGCCGACCAGCGCGCCGGTGGGGCGGCCGTCGCCGCGTTCGACCGGAAAGGCGAGGTAGGTCCGCACCGCGAACTCGGGGTCGACGACGAACAGCGCCTCGTGTTCCAGCGGGTCGACCCGCCGGCAGACCTCGGCGAAGGTGAGGCCGGTCGCTATCGGGTCTGGGTCGACCGCCTGGTCGTGGGCCTCGTCGAGTCGGCCGCCCTGCGGGTCGAGGAGGTCGGCGGCGCGGTCGGCGGCCCACGCGTCGTCGGGCGGGCCGCCGAACGGCGTTTCGGGAGTGATGTCGTCGGGAGCGAGCCCCCAGTGTGCGTAGTGGCAGTCGTAGCCGTCGCGGTCGTAGGCGACGAGGACGCGGTGGCCCATCGTGGGCCGTCTGGCCGCGCCTTCGGTCATAAACCCGCGGTCAGGCGTAGCCGTCGGGGGTCTCGATGTCGCGCCCCCGGTGCGAGCCGATGCCCTGCAGGACCTCGATGGCCCGCATGAAGTCCTCGGAGGTAATCTGGCCGACGAAGCGGCCGTCCTCGACGACGAGCACGCGGTCGCTTTTCGACTCGCCGAGGGCCTGCATCGCCTCGAAGGCGTCGGCCTCGGGGGCGACGCTCGGCGGTGCGGGCCCCATCACGTCGGCGACGGTGGTCGAATCCCGTTTCGCGGGGGCGACGTTCCGGACCGTATTCAGCGTCACGAGGCCGGTGACGGTGCCCTTCTCCATCACGGGGTAGGCGACCGTCCGCTCGGTGACGACGCGGTCGAGGAACTCGGCGACGGTCGTCTCGGGGGTGACCGTCCGCACGTCCGTCGACATGAGGTCGCGGGCGGTCATGTCGGCCAGCAGGTCACGCATGACGGTCGCGCGGGATTCGGCGCCGGCGGCGACGTAGACGAACATCGCCACGAGCAACAGGATGGGCGCAAAGGCGAGGACGGCGAGGACGGCCAGCAGGATGGCCATCCCCTTGCCGACGGAGGCGGCGGTCCGTGTGGCCTCGGCGTAGGGTCGCGAGCGGGCCAGCAGCGCCCGGAGGACGCGGCCGCCGTCCATGGGAAACGCCGGCAGCATGTTGAAGACGGCGAGCGTGAGGTTGATGACCGCCAGCCAGCCGATGACGAAGACCAGGACGGGTTGGGCGGGGACGATGAACAGCAGGCCGTAGCAGGCGGCGGCGACGAGGAGGCTCATCGCGGGGCCGGCCAACGCGACGTAGAACTCGACGTTCCAGTCCTCCGGGAGGTCCTCCATGCGGGCCATCCCGCCGAATATCCACAGCGTGATGGAGGTGATGGTGATGTTGTAGCGCCGGGCCGTCCACGAGTGGCCGAGTTCGTGCAGCAGGACGCCGACGAACAGGCCGAGCGCCGCGGCGATACCGATGACGATCGGCGTGTTGCCGGTCTGCAACAGCGCGATGTCGACCTCGTGTGGCGAGATGCCCGCGACGAAGCCGGCGTAGGCGGCCAGCTGTGCCGGACGGCTGATGAGCCACGCGAGGACGGGCAGGAATATCAGGAACGTGATGTTGAGTCGGATGGGGATGCCGGTGATCGTGCCGACGTGGAAGTTACGCATTGGTGGGACGTATATTGAAAAGGGGCCGAAGCCGTGTAGTTATTCGTGCTCGTCGGCGCCGGGGGCGTTCCGCTTGACGCCGTCGACGGCGTCCTGTGCGGCGCTTCGGGAGGCGTAGCCCTCGCCGGAGTCGGCGATGATGTTCCCGTTGCGGTGGCGCAGCCGCCAGCGCCACTCCTCGCCCGCGTCCTCGTAGATTTCGAAGGCCGCCCGGCCGATGTCGAGGACGTCGGCGTCGGGGGCGTACTTCTGTATCCGCTCGATTGCATCTCTGGCGCCGGACCTGTCGTTGTAGCCCTCGCCGGAGTCGGCGATGATGTTTCCGTTGTCGTGGCGGAGTCGCCAGCGGTACTCCCCGCGGTTGTCCTCGTAGAGTTCGAAGGTTGCGCTCATGGGCTCTCCTCGATGTCCGCATCGCTCGCGTTGGTTCGGACGCTGTCGATGCCCTGTCGTGCCTTCTGTCGGCTGGCGTAGCCCTGCCCGGAGTCGGCGAGGATGTTGCCGTTCTCGTGGACGAGCCGCCAGCGCCACTTGCCGCCCCTGTCGCGGTAGACCTCGAAGCCGGCGGGGTCGATTTTGAGGTAGTCGCCCGCGGCCGCGTGGTCGCGGACGCCGTTCATGGCCCGCTTCGCGTTCGACTTGGAGGCGTAGCCCTCGCCGGAATCGGCGAGGATGTTGCCGTTGTCGTGAACCAGCCGCCAGCGGTACTCGCCGGCGTTGTCCTCGTAGAGTTCGAAGGCGGCCTGACTCTCGTACTCGATGGGCTCGGTTTCGACTGCCTCGACGGCCTCCTCGGGGTCGTCGGGTTCGATGAGGCGCACCTCGGCGCCCAGCGCGTTCCGCATCACGCTGTGCATCCCCTGCTGGCACTTCTGTCGGCTGGCGTACGCCTCGCCGGAGTCGGCGATGATGTTGCCGTTGTAGTGGCGGAGCCGCCAGCGGTGGCCGCCGGCCCGGTCCTCGAAGAGTTCGAAGCGGGCCTTCGACTGCCGGAGGGCTTCGAGTTCGGCCGCGCTCGCCTCGGCGGCCGCCCGCGCCTCCTCGTGTTCCTCGCGCGTGCTGGCGAGTTCTTCGCGGGTTTCGGCGGCTTCACGCTCCCGTTCCTCGCGGACCACGCGTTCGCTCTCCGGTTCGGTTTCGGCCCGCGAGAGCATCGGCACCAGCACCGCGCCCGCCGCGATGACGACCAACCCGAGGACGTAGAGGCCGATGACGCCGGTGTTGCCCGTCGCGAAGGTCCAGCCGGCCGGATAGACGGTCACGAACCACACGAGTGCGAGCAGACAGAGGGCCATACCCCCGTAGGTCAGATACGTCGCCAACCGTCGGAGCGGCAACCGAAGCGCGACGCCGCCGAGAATGAGCGGGATGCCGCCGGCCGCCAGTACGATGCCCGCCTGCCTGACCGTCCAGAACGTCGCCGGGTCGTTGACGGAGGGCCGCTGAGTCACGAGCATCGAACTGTAGAGGAACAGCGCGACGCCAACCACGCTGGCGAGGAAGCCGACCACGAACAGCCAGTAGCCGTACACCTCGTCGTCGGTACCGGGTTCGGTGATGCGCTCGCGGTAGAACCCCGTGAGCGCACCGTCGTTGCGCTGTTGTTTTGCCATACTACTAAACTTCTCTGGGATAAGACATAAAGGTTCCCACAGTTCAGAAAAACCGGGATGAAACTGAGCTATAGAGCTTGAAAACTGGCTTACGGCGGCCACCTCCTCTTAAAAGTAGATTGATATATTCTGTATATATGATAGGTGTTAGTATATGCCTAACCGCGTTGCAGCCGATACTATCGGTTTCGACGGGAGGGACCGGACGCTACGGAACGTTTGAACGAACCCGAAAACGGGGAACGAACGAAGGTCTACTTGCCGCGACGGCTGTCCGAGCGGAGGCTCGGGCGGGTGTGTTCGGTGCCCTTGCCGCGCTTCTGCTGGCCACGGCCGCGCTGGCCGGCGGAGGTGCGGCCACGGAAGGCCCGACCGCGCTGGCTGTCGTTGCAGATCCAGTTGAGGTCGTCGTCGTTCTGGATGGCGCCGTGTTCGGGGTCGAGCAGGATTACCTCGAACCACTTCTGGGAGCCGTCCTCACCGACCCAGTAGCTGTTGAGGACCCGCAGGTTGCGGAACTTCCGGGAGGAACGCTCCTCGGCGATGCGCTGGAGGTTCTTCCGGCGGGTAATCTTGTTGACACCCTGCCGCTTCGACCGGCGACCGGCCTTGAAGCGCTGTTTGCGAGCGGTACCTTTGCGGACCGACACCCGAGCGACGACGACGCCCTGCTTGGCCTTGTAGCCGAGCGAACGGGCCTTGTCGAGGCGGGTGGGGCGTTCGACGCGCTCGATGGCGCCCTGGTCGCGCCACTCCTGCTGGCGCTGCCACTGTAGTTCCGCGAGCTTTCCGTCCTTGGGCGTCTGCCACGCCTCTCGGATGTGCGAATAGAAGCTTCGTGCCATTGTGTTTCACCACGGGCGTTGCGTGGTTCAATCCCCGCCGCGGCGACGCCGCAACGGGAATCACATCCCGACCTGCGTAGACAGGTGCCCGCTGGTGCCCGTCGTCCAGCGAGTTGTCGATATTTCCCCACGACATCGGTTAAGGGCTTCGAAAGCCGTCGGTCCGGGCGCTCTCGCACCTATCGCCCAGCGACGGCGATGAACCCGAGCGACTCCCCCGACGCGACGTCAATCTCGACTCTCCGCAGTCGACCCACTCAGCCGTGACCACTTCGATTCTATATCGTAGAATCCAGTTTATAGTGGACTCGACACGGCTATCCTCGAACACACGAAAACACTCGCAAATGGCCGAAAAGACGCGTCTCAGGCGAAATTACGGGCTGTCTCGAATTCGTCTTCGACGAGCGCGCCCGCGAGGGCCGCGCGGTCGATTTCGGGGGTCTCGTGTGGATACTTTCGCTCGAAATAGCCGACGATGTTGTCGACGTCCCGTTCGAGCAGTTCCTCGCTGTTCTCGTGTTCGGTCGGCACCGACTGCGGCCAATCGAAGACGGTCACCCCCTCACTGGAGACGAAGACGTTGTACTCGCTCATGTCGGCGTGGACGTAGCCCTCCCGGTAGGCGGTCGCCATCTCCTCGAGAATCAGATCGAGGACGCCGACGACCTGCTCGGATTCCAGTTTCGCCTGCGAGAGTTCGACGCCGTCGAGTTTCTCCATCACCAGCGCGTGTCGGTTCTGGTCGACGGGCCGGGGAACCGACACCTCGGGATACAGCGTTTCGAGGGCCTCGTACTCCCGTTCGGCCGCCTTCCGGGCGGTGTAGAACCACGAGCGGTGTTCCTTGTCGGCGGTGTACTCCCGTTCCTTCTGGACCTCCCGGAAGTTGGTGTACCCCTCGCGGTGGTATTTCAGCGCCAGCGGCTGGAACGACCGGGCCTCGTAGACGTCGCTTTCCTTGCCCACGCCCAGGGGTGCGCCGACGCCGTCGATGGTGTCCCGCTCCGAGAAGGTCCGCAACGCGAGCGCGTCGTACCCTTCGAAGGTGAGTCGATAGCCGGTATACTGGATGGTCTTCCGTTCGACGAGTTCGCGGTCCATACAGCGGTCGATGCGGTAGGTGACCTCCTCCTCGTCGAGCCGGGAGAACTTGGGGAGTTTCCCCTCGCTGACCCACCGCGAAAACCGCATCCCGTGTTCGATGCCGGAGAGCAGATGGAAATCCCCCTCCTCCAACTCGGCCATCTGCGCAGCGACGTTCTGAACCATCTCAGCGGGTTCTAGCGTCCGAACCCTCAAAAGCACCTCGCGTCGGGGATGGGCAGGAATAAACTGTATATGACGATATAAAATTCGCTTCGTCAGCACACTCTCCCGAACTGCCGGAGCAAGCGAGAACGCGGAACTCAGCCCTGCTCGTGGTCGATTCCGAGCAGGTCGTCCGCGAGCGATTCGAGTTCTGCCCGGACGGCCAGCGCCGAAAGCCAGCGGTCGGGCAGCGCGTCGCCCCCGAATCGGGCGCCTGCGAGCGCGCCGGTCACCGCGGCGATGGTGTCGGTATCGCCACCCATCATCACGGCGTCGACGATCGCGTCCTCGGCACTCGTGGCCGTCAGGCCGTGATAGAGCCCGGCCTGCAGTGTCGTGACGACGTATCCGGAGTTCTGGAGGTCGATGCTATCTCCGCTGTCCCGGTAGGCGAGTACCTCGACCGCTGCGGCCTCGATTTCCGCCGGAAGGTCGTCGAGCGAATCGAGGGCAGCGTCCAGCGGCCGGTCGTTGCCGCCCAGCGTCTCGGCGAGAACGTCGTTGAACAGCACACAGCCCCACTGACACCGGGGGTCGGCGTGGGTAATCGCCGCCGACTCTCGACTGACCGCCCGGCGGCGGTCGGGATCGTCGCGGTAGGCCACGGCGTAGGGTGCACAGCGCATGAGGCTGCCGTTGCCAGCGTTGTTTCCTCGGGGCTGGCCTCCCATTCGTTGTGACCGGCCTCGTTCCACGGTTCACCGTTCTCGATGCGCCGGAGAGCGTTGCTGGTCATGATGCCGATGTCGAACGGCCCGGAGCGTTTCCACTCGACGAAGCGCTCGGCGATATCCGCCGGGTCGAACCCGCCGTTCTCGGCGAGGCTCCGGGCGATACGGAGGGCCATATCGGTGTCGTCGGTGACCGTCCCGGCGGGTTGGCCGTGGGTGCCGTCGGCCAGCATCTCGGTGACGCGGCCGTGTCGTCGCTCGATTGCGTCCGGCGAGGCGAACTCGACCGGCCGGCCGAGCGCGTCCCCGCAGGCGAGCCCCAGCAGTACCCCGCGTGCGCGTGTGTGGTTTCTCATCGTGGGGGGCCTTGCGGGCCGAGCGTCAAACTCCTGTTGCTGATTCGGGTCGATTTTACCGTTTTCAGAGGATAGGCCGCTTGGCTACCCCGTCTTGGACGCGTCTCCGATTTCTCGCCGCGATGGATTTGATATAGTGGTATATGATTTATATTGGATCCGCCGCGACTCACGGTTTTCACCGTATCTATCGCTCGGTTCGGCGTATCGGTGCCGGAACGGTGGTTTTTCGGGTGGTTCGACCTCGTACTGCAACCTCCTGAACGGGCGTTCGGCGACGAGACGGCTGGACCGCTCGCGACCCGGCGTACGAGCGAACGGTTTAGGAGGGTCGACACCCGAGAGGTGGTCGTGCGACTGGAGAACTCCTACATTCCCGTGGAGGGCGTCGGCGAGGCGACCGAGCGACAGCTCTGGGAGGCGGGCGCTCGGACGTGGGAGGCCTTCGAGCCCTCGCTGTGCGGGCCGACGACGGCCGACCGCATCGAATCGTTCATCGAGACCGCCCGGCCACGGCTCGATTCGGGCGATTCGGCCTTCTTCGACCGGCAACTGCCCTCCTCCGAGCAGTGGCGGCTCTACGAGGACTTCCGCGACGAGGCCTGCTTTTTCGACATCGAGACGACCGGCCTGAACCACACTCACGACGACGTGACCTGCGTGACGTTCCACCGGGGCGGCGACACCGAGACGCTCGTCCGCGGCGACGACCTCACCCGCGAGAACGTCCGCGAGTTGCTGGATGCGCCGCTTCTGGTGACGTTCAACGGCGCGCGCTTCGACGTGCCGTTCCTCGAGGAATCGTTCGACCTCTCAATCGACGCGCCGCATCTCGACCTGATGTACCCCTGCAAGCGGGCCGACCTCACGGGCGGGCTGAAGACCATCGAGACCGAGGTCGGCATCCAGCGGGACCGCCCGGACCTCTCCGGGAAGGACGCGGTACGCCTCTGGCGGGAGCACGAACGCGGCGTCGACGGGTCGCTCGAGACGCTCATCTCCTACAATCGCGAGGACACGGTCAACATGCAGACGGTCGCCGACCGGACCGTCGAACGGCTCGACGAGCGCCTCCTGCCGTAGCCGGCGGGTCTCGCGGTTCCCTTTTGCGCTCGGGCGCAATCGCTTTCCCTCCCGCTGTCCAAGCGCGGCTATGGACTGGCGGCTCATCCCCGAGGAGATGCACGACGGCCCGATGGCGATGGCCTTCGACGAGGTGGCCGCCGAAACCGTCGCGTCGGGCGGCCCCGCGACGGTTCGGCTCTATCGCTGGCTGCCGAGCACGCTCTCGCTGGGCTACGGCACCGACCCCGACGTCGTCGACTGGGACTTTTGCGAGGCCAACAACATCACCGTCACTCGCCGACCGACCGGCGGCGGCGCCATCTACCACGACACGACGGGCGACGTGGCCTACTCGATTATCGCACCGGCCGACGAGTACCCCGGCGACGTCACCGAGTGCTATCGGGAGTTCATGCAACCCATTCTGGGCGCATTCGACGCCTGCGACATCGACGTCTCCTTCGCCGATGCGGAACGCGAGGCCATCTGGTCGCCCGCCTGCTATCTCCGCGCCATCGACCCCGTCCACGACCTCACGGGCCCCGACGGCCGGAAAATCGCCGGCAACGCCCAGTACCGGACCCGCGATGCCATCGTCCAGCACGGGTCGCTGACCTTCGACGCCGACGCCGAGAAGCACCTCGGCTGTTTCGAGGACCCGCCGGTTACCACCGAGGAATTCGAGGCGCGGGTCTGCGGCGCCGTCGAGTCGGTCGACTACGAGGAGACGGTCGAGACTGGCCTCGGCGCCTTCGGTGGCTACGACCTCCAGCGCTCGCGACTCGTCGCCGAACTCGAAGACGCGCTGGCCGGGTGGGCCGGCGCCGAGACGGGCGAGTGGACCGACGCGGAACGCGAGCGCGCCAAGGAAATCTCGGGCGGGAAGTACCGCGCCGACGCGTGGGTCAGAGAGCGGACGGACCCGCTGGACTGAGGCGCGCCCCCGCTTCCGGGAAACTACTTTTTAGGTCTCGTATCGAGTTCGCGGTATGGCCGCCGTGTCGGACCTGAAGCGCCGGACGGGCGTCGGCGCTGGCGGAATCTTGCTGTACGTCGTCTGTGTCGCCGCCGGCGTGGCCGTCGCCGGGAGGTACGGACAGATCGACTGGACCGATGGGAACCCGCTGGTGTTCCTCGCCGGCCTGCTTTACGCGGTGGGTCTCCTCGGCGTCGTGTCGGCGGTTTCGAACTTCCCGCGTCACCTGCTCGTGGCCGTGGGCCGACGCCGCGGCGCGACCGACGGACTGACGGCCGTCACCGGAACCGTCGAGCCGACCGGCGGCACGCTGACCGCGCCACTACACGACGCGCCGGCCGTCTGCTATACGTATCGTATCCTCGACGAGACGGACGACGATGGGGACACGTCGGCCGACGAGCAGGACGACGAGCAAAACGATGACGAACTCGACGAAGCGAACTGGTCGCTCGCGACGATGGGCGAAAACGGCGTTCGGTTCACCGTCTACGCCGACGGCGGCACCGAACGCGTTCGGGTGGACCCGACAGCTGCCGCCTACCACATCGACGACCGGACCGAGGTCGTAGTCGAGACCGGCGAACACCCCTCCGGCGGGGCCGAGGCGCTCCGCCAAGAGGCCGACATCGCGCCCGCGCCCCGCGATTCCGGCCGGCGCTATCAGGAGGCGACGCTCGCGCCGGGCGAGGAGGCGTTCGTCCTCGGCCGCGCGAGGTCCGAGGGTGGCCTCCGCATCGCCGACGGCACCCCCTTCGTCGTCGCCGACGCCGACTACCCCTCACGGCTCCGGGGCCGCGTCACGGTCGGCTTCGTCGCCGGGGTTCCGGTGAGCGCGCTCGGGTTCGCCGCGATGCTGTTCGCCGCCGGGGCGCTGTAACCGCCGGCGGGCGGGGACGAATCCTTTTTGCGGGAACCGGCCACAGGCACGCCCATGACTTCGGTCCCCGACGGCGCGGAATCGGTCGCCATCGATGCCTGCCTGCGCGGTGGCCGGTATCTCCGCGCGGCCTTCCGTGACGGCCAGACGGACGCCGACCACTCCGCGACGGACGTGAAATCGAGCGCCGACGTCGAATCGGAGACGCGGATGCTTGAGGTCCTGACGGACGCCTTTCCCGACCACACCATCGACGCCGAGGAATCCGGCCGCCACGCTGGCGACGACCGGTATCGCTGGATCGTCGACCCGCTCGACGGGACGAACAACTTCGAGGCGGGTCTGCCCTCCTTCGCGGCGGCGGTCACCCTGTTGGTCGACGGCGAGGCGGAACTGGGCGTCGTCCACGTCCCGACCACCGACGAGCTGTACGTCGCCCGACGCGGTGACGGCCTCCGGTACGACGGCACGCCCGTCGACGGCACGGAGGCGTCGGCCCTGACCACCGAGTCGGCGACGGTGATGTCGGTCATCGGCCACGGCGTCAAGGCGGACGCGGCGGCCAGCGCCGTCTCGGAGACCATCAATCGCGGCATCGAGGACGCCTGCAAGCGGCGAATCGAAAGCTGGAGTCCGACCGTTCACTGGGGCCTGCTCGCCCGCGGGCGCATCGACGGGGCAGTCTGTTATCGCCCGGACGCCGAGGAGCAGGCCCTCGGCGAGTTATTCGTCGATGTCGTCGGCCACGAGACGGCCAGCGGCGAGGAGTGGTTCGTCGCGGCCCGAACAGACGCGCTGTGTGACCGCCTCGCCACGATAGCCGCCGACGCGGTTTGAAGGGCGACTCCGCTGGCGGCCGCCGAGGCGTGCCCACGAGATTCAAGTCACGGCCCCCGGTAGACGCCGCTAGTGTCCGTTACGTTCGACCTCTTCGGCACGCTCGTCGACGCCGAGATGCCCGCCGACCCCGCCGCGGCCGTCGCCCGCGAGTTGCGCGAGCGGGACGTGGCGGTCCCCGACGACTTCGGCGAGGCGTACCGCGAGGTCCACATCGACGCGCCGCCGGGGGCCGAGGTACCGCTTCCGGCACACGTCTCGGCGGCGCTCGCATCCCGAAACGTCGACGCGCCGAACAATGCCGCACGCCGGGCCGTCGTCGCGGCCTTCGACCCCGACGTCGAGCGCTGTCCCGGCGCCGAGGCGGCCATCGAGGTGGCGAGGGCGGCCGGCCCGGTCGGCGTCTGCTCGAACTGTAGCGTCCCCGAGTTGGTCCGCCGGACGCTGATCCGCGCGGACCTGAAGGGCGCCTTCGACGGCGTCGTCACGAGCGTCGGTTGCGGGTGGCGGAAGCCGGACCCCCGCGCGTTCGAGGCGGCCGCCCGACGCCTCGATGTTGAACCCTCCGAACTCGTCCACGTCGGCGACGACCCCGAAACCGACGGCGGCGTCCGTGAGGTGGGCGGCCGGTTCGTCGACGTGGCGGAGACGCCGCTGTCCGAGTTCGACCCGGAGGTGATGCAGTGAGCACGGCGGGGCTTGCTGTCGTTATCGCCGCCGCTCTCGCGCTGGCGCTCGACTGGACCATGCGAGAGCCGCCCGCGGAATACCATCCGGTGACGCTCTTCGGCCGGATAATCGAGTCCGTCGACCGGGAGTATCGCCGGCCGCGGCTCGCCGGCGCGCTGCTGGCGCTCCTCTTGCCGGCCGCGGCGGCGCTCGCCGTCTACGGTCTCCTGTGGGTGATGCCGCCCATCGTGACCGGTGTCGTCGCCGGCCTCCTGCTGTGGTCGATGTCGAGTTTCCGCCTCCTGCTCGATATCGTGGGTCGCGCCATCGAGGAAAGCGAGACGGATATCGAGTCGGCCCGCGAGGTGCTGCCGGCGCTGGTGGGGCGGGACGTCGGGGAGCTATCGTCCGACCTCGTCCGGAGCGCGGCGGTCGAAAGCGCCGCCGAGAACCTCTCGGACGGCCTCGTCGCGCCGCTTCTGGCGTTCGGGGCTTTGGCTGTGGTCTCCCTGCCGGCGGCGGGCGCCGCGGCGGCCTACGTCAAGGCGGTCAACACGATGGATTCGATGCTCGGCTACCCCGGCGCTTTCGGGTGGGGCAGCGCCCGCCTCGACGACCTCGTGATGTTCGTCCCCGCGCGGGTGACGGCGCTGCTGCTAGCGCTCGTCATGGGCGCGCCGGACGCGTGGTGGCGCGCCCGTCGCTACGCCCGCAAGACCGACTCGCCCAACGCCGGGTGGCCGATGGGGACGATGGCGGCGGCACTGAACGTCCGCCTCGAAAAGCGGGGCGTCTACACGCTCAACGAGGTGGCCGACTACCCCTCGGTCGCCGACGGCGACGACGCGCTGGTGGCGGTCACCCGCGTCGGACTCGTAAGTTACACGCTGGTCGCGCTCGTCGGCGTGATACGGTGGCTCTAACCGAACTCGTTCCGGCCGTCCGCGGCGGCATCGCCTTCCTCACGCGACTGCCCGTCGAGACCAGCGAGGACGACTGGCTTCGCTTTCAGGCGACGCCCGCGGTCTTCCCGCTCGTCGCCTACCTCATCGGCATCCTCGTCGCGATTCCGTTCCTCCTCATCGATGGCCACGCCGCGGCGTTCGTCTTCCTGCTCGCGCTCGTTGCCGTCGCCGGCATCAACCACATGGACGGCATCGCCGACCTCGGTGACGCCGCCGCGATTCACGACGCCGACGAGCGCCGCCGCGCGCTCAAGGACACGACGACGGGCGTCGGCGGCACGGTCGCCGTCGCGGTCGTCGTCGCCGGCCTCGCGCTGGCGGGCCTCGCGCTGGCGTCGATGCCCTATCAAGCGGCCGTCGCGCTGGTCGTCGCCAGCGAGGTCGGCGCGAAACTCGGCATGGCGACGGTGGCCTGTCTCGGCACCGCGAGCCACGAGGGCCTCGGTTCGGGGTTCACGCGCAACGCCGACCGGGCGCTCCTGCTCGGCCCGGCGCTGGTCGCCCTGCCGGCCGCCCTCCTGACGGGCTTTTCACCGGCCGCGCTCATCGCCGTCCTCGCGGGGCCGGCCGTCGCCGTCGCCCTCGTTCGGTGGGCCGACGACGCCCTCGGTGGCGTCAACGGCGACGTCTTCGGCGCGACGAACGAACTCGGCCGCGTCGTCGCGCTGCATGTGGGGGTGTTCGTATGGATGCGCTTCTGATGTGCGGCGGACAGGGGACCCGTCTTGACCGCGGCGAGAAACCGCTGTTCGAGGTCGGCGGCCGGCCGATGGTCGACCGCGTGCTGGCGGCGCTTCGGGAGAGTCGCATCGAGACGGTCCACGCCGTCACCTCGCCGCACGCTCCCGAGACGGCCGAGCATCTGGACGGGCGCGTTCCCCGCATCGAGACGGCCGGCGAGGGCTACGTCGAAGACTTAACCGCGGCACTGGAGGACGTCGAGTTGCCGGTCCTGACGGTCGTTGCCGACCTTCCGCTGTTGACCGGCGAGGTGGTCGACGAGGCACTCGACGCCCACGAAGCCGGTCCGCTGACCGTCTGTGTCCCCACGTCGCTGAAAGATGTCCTCGGCGTCAGCGCCGATACGACCCGCGCCCACGGCGGCCACGAACTCGCGCCGACGGGGCTCAACGTCGTCGGCGCCGACGACGGGGCCGACGAAACCCTCCACATCAGCTACGACGCCCGACTGGCGGTCAACGTCAATCGTCCCGCCGACGCCGCGGTTGCGGAGGTGCTCGCGGATGGACCCTGAGAGCGTCGCCGACGCCGAACGGGTTCCGCACGGCTCCAGCGACGACCCCGACGTGCTGGATTTGAGCGCGAACATCAACCCCCGCGTGCCAGAGGGCTCTCGGGCCGTCTACGAGGCGGCCTTCGACGACGCCCGGTCGTATCCCAACGACGGCTATCCCGACTTCCGCGATGCCGCCGCCGACTACGTCGGCTGTGACGCCGAGTCGGTCGTCCCGACGGCGGGCGGCCTCGCCGCGATTCGCCTCGCCATCGGCGTCGTCGTCTCGCCGGGCGACAGCGTCCTCGTCCCCTATCCATCCTTCGGCGAGTACGCCCGCGAGGTCGAACTGGCGGGTGGCAACCCCACACTCGTTCGCCACGACGAACTGCTGGATGCCGACCCCACGGACCACGCGATGGCCGTCGTCTGCGCGCCGAACAACCCGACCGGCGAGTTACCACCTGCGGACGAACTGGCCGCCTTCGCCGACCGGTGTGCGGCCTCGGGAACGGTCCTGCTCGCCGACGAGGCTTTCCTCGGCTTCACCGACCGCGCGTCGCTGGCCGGTCGCGAGGGGGTCGTCGCCGCCCGCTCGCTGACCAAACTGTTCGGCCTGCCCGGCCTTCGCGCTGGTTTTGCGGTCGCCTCCGGCGAACTGCTCGAACGCCTCCAGACCGCCCGCCGCGCGTGGTCGGTCGGCGGCCCCGCGGCCGCCGTCGGCGCCCACGCGATGCGGGATGCGGCCTTTATAAGCGAGACGCGCGAACGCGTCCGAGAGGAGCGCGCCTATCTCCGCGAAGGACTCGAAGCGCGGGGATTCGAGGTCTACCCCTCCGATGCGCCCTTCCTGCTCTGCAATATCGACGAGGACCCGTCGGACCTCCTTTCGGCCTGCCACGAGCGCGGGGTCGTGTTGCGCGATGCGACGACGTTCCGGGGCCTCGCATGCCACGTCAGAATCGCCGTCCGAGACCGCGAGGCGACCGACGAACTGTTCGAGGCGCTCGACGAGGTGTGGTGATGTTCGAGTACGAACGGACCGAGGACAGACTCACGCTTCGTCGGCCGGGGACACGGTGGCTCTCGAACGGCTTCGACGGCGGCTACCACGAGGCCGAGGCCGCCCACAACCTCACGGTGCCGGAGGGGTTCGACCGGACCGATCTCGGTACATACGCCGCCGAACGTCTCGGCGACCGGCCGCCGGGGCCAACCCTTTTAACGGGCGTCAGCCAGCGGCACGCCCGCGGCGCCCGCTGCGGCCCCGTCGAGGCGGTGGCGACGGTCGGCCTCTCGAATCCGGCGGTGCTGCCGGTCGAGGGCGACGCCGAAGCGGGTGCACACGAACCCACGGCCGACGGCTGGCGGCCGGGCACGGTCAACGTCTTCGTCGGCACGAGGCGGGCCCTCGACGACGGCGCCCTCGCCGGCCTGCTGGCGACCGCGGTCGAGGCCAAGACGGCGACGCTGCTGGCGGCGGCGGACATCCCGGGCACCACCAGCGACGCCGTCGTCGTCGGGTCGGACCCCGAGGGATCGCCGTCGACGTTCGCCGGCAGCGCGACCGAGGTCGGCGACGCCGCCCGCGCCTGCGTCCGGGACGCCGTGCTGGCGAGTCTCGATGCACGCTACGACGGTGACGACCCGCCGACGCCCGAGGCGGCCCGCTACGGGCTGACGACGACGCGGGAGCCGTCGGGCTTCGAGCCGTAGCTATCGTTCGACGGACCTGCCGGTCGGCCGCCTCTCAGACGTCCCACGTGATGCTCGTCCAGATTAGTAACTCGGGCCCCGATGTGGTGGGCTTTTACGCAATCCTTAATAGAACTATACACCTATTTTAATATATGAGCGTCGTCAGCGTCTCGATGCCGGAATCACTGCTGGAGCGCCTCGACGAGTTCGCCGAGGAACACGGCTACACCGGCCGCAGCGAGGTCGTCCGCGAGGCCTCCCGGAACCTCCTCAGCGAGTTCGAGGACAAGCAACTGGAGGGCCGCGAGTTGATGAGCACCGTCACCGTCGTCTTCGACCACGAGACTTCCAGCGCCGAAGAGCGGATGATGCAGGTGCGCCACGAACACGAGGACCTGGTCGTCTCGAACGTCCACAACCACGTCGGCGACCACTACTGCATGGAACTGTTCGTCCTCGAAGGCGAACTCGACGAGATATCGACCTTCGTCGGGAAGATCCGCGCGACCAGCGACGTGCTGTCGGTCGACTACTCGGTCATTCCGGTCGACGAAAGCGAGGTGCCGCTGACCGAATGACCCCGACCGACCCACAGCCACCGGGAAAGGGCCGCACGCCCGAAGCCCACGACATCGAACCCGCCGTGCCCGAGGAGTTCGGCCTCACGCAGGTCTGGTGGGGCGACGGCAAGGGCAAGACCACCGCCGCCCTCGGCATGGCCTTCCGCGCGGCGGGCCACGGCTACCGCGTCCACCTCCTCCAGTTCATGAAGGGCGGCGCCGACAGCGTCGAGGACGTCCGCGGCGAGTACAACGCCATCGCCGCCATGCCCGGCCTCACCTACGAGAACCTGGGCCACTACGGCTGGCACGCGATGAACGACGGCACCGAGGAACGCGACCACGCCGCCGAGGCACAGGCGGGCTTCGACCGGGCCCGGGAACTCGTCGACGCGGCCCGCGAGGCCGACCTCTCGACGCCCTTCCCGCTGGACGGCGACGCCGACGACGGGATGCACATGCTCGTGTTGGACGAGGTGCTCTACGCGGCCGACCGCGGTCTCGTCGCGCCCGAGGAGGTGGTCGACCTCGTCGAGGCGGCACCCGACGGCCTCGAACTCGTCCTTACCGGGAGCCACGAGCGCCCAGACTACCTCGTCGAGGCGGCGGACCTCGTCACGAACGTCAGCAAGGAGAAACACCCAATCGACGCCGGCCAGCGCGCCCGGAAGGGCACCGAATACTGACCGACTCGAGCGGTCGGAAAACGCCGGAAGACGGCCGTCTGACGGGCGGACGACACGGGCACAAGACACATTATACACCCCCTCCGAACGACGGATGGAGGATGGGTCGGCGCACGCTCCTTCCCCTCATGCGCCTTCCCCTCTCGTGTCGTGAACTGCCGAGCAGCGTGTCAAGCAGCGTGCCGAGCGTGACGACGCCCTGACTGCAACCACCTGAACAGGGACCGGTGCGGAGCTATTTATCGCTCCGAGACGACGTGCCTCCATGACCGAGGACTCGCTGTTTCCCGATGGCTTTCTGATTCCCATCTCCGGCCTGCTGGCGGTCGTCTTGGCGGTGCTTGCGGGTGCCAGCGCGCCCGCGGCGTTCGCGGGCGATATCGTCGGAATCGCCGGCGTCGTCGTCTTCGGCGGCGGCAGTATCGCCCTGATGGTCTTCCGCTACCGGCACGGCAAGCGACGGGAGGCGGCCGCCGAGGGCGGGGCCGGCCCCGACGAGGAGTAGCGGAACGCCCCTGACAGCTATGGTTGAGGCGACCGATAGTGACGTATGAACGTACGAGGACGGCTCTATCTGGCGGGGGCTATCGGCGCCTCGATATCCTACATCTTCAACGTGTTGGCCTTCACCGGCGAATTCGACGTGATTCGATGGAGCGTGTTCGTGGTGCTGTTCCTCCTCGTTTTCGTCGGCTTCGAGAAACTCATCGCGTGGACGGAACCGCCGGAATCCGACTGATGTACTCACGAACACATCTCTCGCCTGATTCGGTCGGAACGCGCTGAAAGCACGGGATGAAGCAGTCGGTAGAGTTCGTAGACCGATTCGACAGTATCGAGGGACTACCTATTACAAGGTCTCGGCCGCGTCAACGTGGTCTTTCGCCCCGCTCAGCACCGAGTGGAGGTCGTCTGGCACCTTCTCTAATTCGCGGAGGGTCTCCCCGTATCGCTTGTTTCCGTCCTCTGAATACGAGAAGCGACGATACAGATCCGTTACTGCGTCAAGCACGTCTCCTGTCGTCTCGTGGTGCTGGAGAAGGTAAATCACAGGCGTCATATCATCGTCTCTGAGGTCCCTCTCAACGTCGCGGATGTCTTTCAATAGAAGACGCCGCGCGCGGTACGTGCGGAGGTCGCGACGGAGTCGCTGTTCTGCTTCGACGTTCGGGTCGGTTACGATAGCGGCTATGTCTGCAAACGCATCGATATCGCGGGACCGGTATGCATAGATTTGTGTGGCTGCTTCGTGACGCCGATGTTCGTCTTCGGTATCCGCCATGGAGGCAAACAGCCGCTGTTCGACCAGGGGAATCTGGAACAGGGCAGTGAAGTAATCGCGCAACCGGTCGCGGATTTCGTTGCGTGCGTCTGGAGGGGAGTGTTCAGCGAGTAGAACTGCCGAAAACCCCGCGTTGACCGTAAGGCCGATTCTGGCTCGGGGAGAGAGATCTTGTGTGTCTATGATATCGTCGAGAACATTGATACTTGCATCGAGCCCCGTGAGTAGTCGCTTCAATGAATCTCCGAGTGGCCGGTCAAGCTCGTGAGCGTAGGCGCTACAGACCGGTACTGTCCGGAGCGATTTCCGTCCCGTCTCCCAGTCGTTGACGACACTGCGCAGATGCGTATGAATCTCTGCGGTCGTTTCGATCGGAAGTTCTTCTTGTAGTCGCTCTTCGCGACCCGCTACGTCCTCAGCAAGAGTAGCGTAAATCTGACCGATTTCATCTGAATTTACCAAATCCCCAACCACGCTGATGCGTACTGTTCGTTAATGTCGTATAGGTGTGGTTTTTGGGGAAATATTGGCGAGATAATTCGTTTGATCTGTACGACCGATTCATTAGCTGGATTCAATAACGTGGATGGGAACAAAACGCCGCTGGGCGACGCCACGACGCGCTGTTTATACGTCCAGCCCCACCGCGCCGAGGTCGATGTCGCCGACCAGTTCCGCGGCCCGCTCGTACGGTGAGTCCGGCCGCCCCTCCGTTTCGGGTCGAACGCGCCCCGCCGATTTATAAATCGCATCCACGAACGCCTCGCGAGCGACCCGGTTCTCGAAGAGGGCGTGGAGGTACGTGCCGAAGGCGTCGCCGACGGCGGCGCCGTCGTCGGCGAAGGGGCGTTCGGCCTCGCCGACCAGTCGGCTCTCGCCCATGTGTATCTCGTAGCCCGAAACGGGTCCCGTGGCACCCGAAAGCGGGCCACAGCCCGAGAGGTCGCGCTCGACGGCCTCGACGGTCTTGTCGGGCGAAAAGCGGGTCGCGATGGGCAGGAGGCCGACGCCGTCGACGGCCTCGGTGTCGCCCGTCGATTCCACGGCGGCGTTGGTCAGGCGCTCGCCGAGCAGTTGGTAGCCGCCACAGAGGCCGACGACGGGGCCCTCGAAGGCGCGTAGCTGTTTATAAAGGCCGGCGTCTCGTGCCGCGATGGCGTCGTCGACGGTGTTCTTGGTACCCGTCAGGAGGACAGCGTCGGCCGACTCCAGCGACGCGTCCAGCGGGACGAAGCGCACGCGGACGCCGGGGACGCGCGCCAGCGGTTCGACGTCGGTGACGTTCGAGGCCCGCGGGAACCGCGGGACGGCGACGGTGACGCTCCGGTCCTCGCTGACGCCGTCGTCGGCGCCCCACACGTCTGCCTCGCCGGCCGCCGGCAGGGAGACGCTGTCCTCCTCGGGGAGGCCGGGGTCGTCGTAGGGGAGGACGCCGAGGACGGGGACGCCGGTGCGGTCCTCGAAGCTATCGAGGCCGTCCCTCAGGAGGGCGCGGTCGCCGCGGAACTTCGTGATGACGGCGCCGGCGACCCGCTCGCGGACGTCATCGGGGAGGAGTTCGAGCGTGCCGACCAGCGAGGCGAAGACGCCGCCGCGTTCGATGTCGGCGACGAGGAGGATGTCGGCGCCTCCCGGCTCCGCCGCTCGGCCATTCCGGCGCGTCTCCGACGCGCCGCGGCCAGCAAACCGTGCCGTTTCCAGATTCGCCAAATCGCGGTGATGGAGGTTGATTTCGGCGATAGAGCCGGCGCCCTCGGCGATGACGACGTCGTGGTCGCGAGCCAGTCGGTCGTGGGCGGCCTCGGCGGCCTCGCGGGCGCGGTCCCAGTGTGTTTCGTAGTAGTCGCCCGCGGCGAAATGGCCGACCGCCTCGCCGTCGACGACGAGTTGAGATTCGCCCTCGCCGCGGGGTTTGAGGAGGACGGGATTGTGGTCGGTCGTCGCCGGGATTCCGGCCGCGCGGGCCTGCACGTACTGGGAGACGCCGATTTCGCCGAACCCGTCGCCGGTCGCCCGCGCGACTGCGCGGGCGTTGTTGGACATGTTCTGGGCCTTGAACGGCGCGACGTCGACGCCGCGGTCGGCGAGCAACCGACAGAGGCCGGCGGCGACCGTCGACTTGCCGACGTGGCTGGCCGTGCCGGCGACGAGCAGGGTTCGGGCGCGTGTCACGCCTGCTCACAGGGATGGGACTCAAATACCGCTTACGAGTCGCGAGCAACGCAACGACGCGCGGCCGAAACGTGCCTCAGAACGACTCGTCGGGCTGTTCGATGGCCGACGAAAGGCCCTCGCGTTCGGTCCGGCCGGCGAGGTGGTCCTGTTCGCCGTCGGACTCCCGCCGGTCGGTCCCCTGCTGTTCGTCGGTTACCGACTCGTCGCCGGTCACCTCGACGAACAGGGACTGTAACTCCTCGGCGCTCGTCTCGGATGCGTTCGTGCTCATCGGACCTTCCTCCACGTCGACAAACGAGGCGGACGATGAAGGGGGCTATGCCTAATCCTATTGGCATCCCCCGTGGTGGGTCCGTCGGCGGTTCGCCGAACGGCGGGGCGCGACGGGGAACGCGGGAGGAACGTTTATCCGAGTGACCTCCCGACATACGACCGATGGACGACGGGGGCGACGCCGAACTCGAAGCGTGGGTCGAAAATCAGGAGACCTTCGAACCGCCGGCGGAGTTCGTCGACGGCGCAAACGTCTCCGACCCCGATATCTACGACGCCTTCGAGACCAACTGGCCCGACTGCTGGGAACGGGCCGCCGAGTTGCTCGACTGGGACCGCCGCTGGGAGGCGGTGCTGGACGAATCGGACGCACCCCGCTACCGCTGGTTCGTCGACGGGAAACTCAACGCCGCCTACAACTGCATCGACCGACACGTCGAGGCCGGCCGGAAGAACCACGCCGCCCTCCGCTGGGTCGGCAAGCGCGGCGAGACCGAGACCTACACCTACGGGGACTTGCAACGGGAGACGGAGGCCTTCGCCGCCGCCCTCCGGGATTTGGGCGTCGGCGAGGACGACGTCGTCACTCTCTATCTCCCGATGATTCCGGAGTTGCCGGTCGCCATGTTGGCGTGTGCCCGCATCGGCGCGCCGCACTCGGTCGTCTTCGCGGGCTTTTCGGCGGACGCCCTCGCGACGCGGATGGACAACGCCGACTCCGAATATCTGGTCACCTGCGACGGCTACTACCGCCGCGGCGACGCCCTCAATCACAAGGGCAAGGCCGACCGCGCGGTCCGGCGGCTCGACCACGACGCCGAAACCGTGGTCGTCGACCGCCTCGGCGGCGGCCTCCCCCACTCGCTGTCCGACGACCAGCACGACTACGACACGCTCGTCGAGGACCACCGCAACGCCGAGGTCGCCCCGGTCGCCCGCGACAGCGAGGACGACCTCTTCGTGATGTACACCTCGGGGACGACGGGCGAACCGAAGGCCGTCCGCCACACGACGGGCGGCTACCTCTCCCACGTCGCCTGGACCAGCCACGCCGTCCTCGACATCAAGCCCTCCGACACCTACTGGTGTTCGGCCGACATCGGCTGGATTACCGGCCACTCCTACATCGTCTACGGCCCGCTCGCCTTGGGCGCGACGACGGTGATGTACGAGGGGACGCCGGACTACCCCGAGAAGGACCGCATCTGGGAACTCGTCGAGCGGTACGACGTGGACGTCTTTTATACTGCGCCCACGGCGGTCCGGGCGTTCATGAAGTGGGGCACCGACCATCCCAACGAACACGACCTATCGAGTCTGCGCCTGCTGGGGACGGTCGGCGAGCCCATCAACCCCCGTGCGTGGCGGTGGTACTACGACAACATCGGCGGCGGCGACTGCCCGGTCGTCGACACGTGGTGGCAGGCCGAAACCGGCGGGATGATGGTGACGACGCTGCCCGCCGTCTCGACGATGAAGCCCGGCTCTGCGGGCCCGCCGCTGCCCGGCATCGACGCGAAGGTCGTCGACGCCGACGGCGAGGAAGTAGAGCCCGGCGAAGCCGGCTATCTCGTCGTCGAGAAGCCGTGGCCCGGCATGCTGCGGGGGCTGGCCGGCGAGGACGACCGCTTCATTCCCGAATACTGGGCGACGTACTCGGACCCCGACGAGGACGAGTGGGTCTACTTCGCGGGCGACGGCGCGAAACTCGACGAGGACGGCTACATCACCCTGCTCGGCCGCGTGGACGACGTCATCAACGTGGGCGACCACCGCATCGGGACGATGGAGGTCGAATCGGCCATCGTCGGGTGCGAGGGCGTCGCCGAGGCCGCCGTCGTCGGGACGGCCGGCGAACTCATCGCCTACGTCAGCACCGAACGGGATAGCGCCGGCGATGCGGACCTCCGGCGGGCCGTCACCGAGGGCGTCGCCGAGGCCATCGGCGAGGTGGCCGTCCCCGACCACGTCGTCTTCACGCCTGAACTCCCGAAGACCCGCTCGGGCAAGATCATGCGCCGCCTGCTGGAGGACATCGCCACCGGCGCGGAGTTGGGCGACATCAGCGCTCTGCGGAACCCCGAAATCGTCGGCGAACTGCGGGCCCGCCTCGCCGGCGAGACCCGCTCGTACCTCGAACCCGAGGACTGATTTCGCTTCTCACGACAGAGGCGAAATTACGGTCGAATCGGCTGTTAGGTCGTTGCTGTTCCGTTCGTGGCCATCTACCGAATCCATCTCGATTAGTTACCGATTCGGCCTTCGATGGTCTCTTCGTCCAATCGGCCCGCGATAGGCGTCTCTCATCCCAAGGACTATGGTTTCGGAATGTAGATTGAATACGAAATGAGTGCGACGCTCGATGCGGCGGCCTACGAGCGGCTTCGGGACGCCGCCACGACTGGCCGGGAGCGCCTCGTCGTTCGGTTGGCCGGCGAAGCGGGCGTTCGGCCGGCCGAGCAGACCCGGCTTCGGCCCGGCGATATCGACAGACGGCGCTTCGAGGGCGCGGTCCACCACTTCCTTTCGGTCCGCGACGAGGATGACGCCCCGACTCGCCGGACCTACCTCGCGGCGGACCTCGCGCAGGCCATCGACGAGTACGCCGCGACGACCGGCACCGACCCCGACGGGCGGCTCATCGACGTGACGCCGCGGCGGGTCCAGATGCTCATCACCGAGGTGGCAACTCGGGCCGCCGAGACGACCGGAAACGGCCGCTTCGACGAGGTCTCCAGCGACGACCTGCGGCGCTATTTCGCACGCCGTCTGCTGACCGAAACCGACGTCGACCCGCGCGTCATCTGCGAGGTCGGCGGCTGGGACCGACTGGCCGCACTCGACCCCTACGTCGGCGAGGTCGAGGACGCCGACATCGCGGCGGCCTTCGCCGACGGCCACCGGCCGGCCATCGCCGCCGACGAGGGCCCCTCCTTCGACGACGCCGCCAGCGTCGTCGCCCTCGAACTCGACGCCGACGGCCGCGTGGTGGGGTGTTCGGGCGCGCTGGAGTCGTTACTGGGCCAATCGGCGGATTCCGTTCCCGGGACGCCCTTCGAACGGCTGTTCGCCGACGAGGCTCGCGAGCGCGCACGCCCGAAGGAACTGCTCGCGGCGGCCGGCCGCGAAGAGGTGACCGTCGAGGAGTGCTGGTTCCAGCGGGCCGACGGCTCGCGGGTCCGGCTCTCGACGCTCGTCGGCGCCTTGCGCGCGGAGGGTCGCCTCGACGGCTTCACCGTCATCGTCCGGCCGGCCGACGCCGACGGCTCCCTCGCGGCGGGAGCCTTCCAGCAGGCCGTCGAGGCCGCTGGCCAGCCCATCTGTCTGGCCTCGACGACCGGCGAAATCGAGTACGCCAACGCCGCCTTCGCGGAGTTGACCGGCTTTTCGCAGGGCGAGGCAGTCGGCCGGACCGCCGACGACCTGCTCAGCACCGGCGAGAACACCGCGGCCTTCTACGGGGAACTGGAGGAGACGGTACTGGACGGCGAGCCGTGGACCGGCCAACTGACAACCCGTCGCAAGAGCGGCGAGCGGGTCCACGTCCGCCAGACCGTCGCGCCGGTGATGGACGGCGACGAGGTGGCCTTCGTCGTCTGTATCGGCACCGACGTGACCGAGCGGGTCCGCCGCGAGCGCGCGCTGGCGCGACGGTGTGAGACGCTGGAGGGACTGGAGACGCTGGTCGCCGACATCAACGCCGCCGGCCGCCAACTCATCGACGCCTCGACGCGGGACGAAATCGAGGCCGCCGTCTGCGAGTCGCTGGCCGACAGCGAGGCCTACGTCGGTGCGTGGGTCGGCGGCACCGACCCCGGTGACCCGCGACTCCACCCCCGCGAGTGGGCGGGCCCCGAACGGGAGGACACCGACCCGGTCGCCGTCGAGACGCCCGCCGTCGAGACGGCACTCGAAACCGGGGAGCCACGGGTCACCGGCGGCGACTTCGCCCCCGACGTGGTCGGCCCCTTCGATTCGGAGGAGGTCGGCGGGGTGCGCGCGGCGGGCGTCGTTCCGCTGGCCTATGGCGAGACCACCTACGGTGCCCTGGTCGTCTTCACCGACCGGCCGACCGCCTTCGGCGACCGCGAGCGGACGCTGCTGTCGGACCTCGGCGCCCGTATCGGCCACGCCGTCACGGCCATCGAGCGCCGGAACCTCCTGCTTGCCGATACCGTCGTCGAACTGGAGTTCGGCTGTACCGACGACGGCGCCTTCATCGTCGGAGCGACCCGCCAGCACGGCTGTTCGTGTACGCTGGAGGCGGTCGTTCCCGTCTCCGAGACGTCGCTACTCTTCTACGTGACGCTGTCGGGTGCCCAACCCGACGCCTTCCTCGATACCACAATGGCCGCCGACGGCGTCGCCGACGCCCGCTACATCCGGGAGTACTCCGACCGCTCGCTTTTGGAGTTCACCGTCGAGGGCGACTCGCCGGCCCTGACGCTAACCGAACTCGGCGCGACCATCCGGTCGGCGGTCGTCGAGTCGGGCGAGGCGACCTATCGGGCCGAAATCGCCGGCGAGGACGACGTCCGGGCCGTCGTCGAGGGGCTGCAGGCCGAGTTCCCGGCGACGGACCTGCAGGCGAAACACGCCGTCGACCAGTCCGTCGAGACGGTCGCGGAGTTTCAGGATACGCTCGCGGAGACGCTCACCGACAAACAGCGGGCGGCCCTTAGGGCGGCCTACTTCGCGGGGTATTTCGACTGGCCGCGCGGGTCGACCGCCGAGGAGGTCGCCGACTCGATGGGCGTCTCCTCGCCGACCTTCCACAACCACCTCCGGAAGGCCGAGCGAAAACTGCTGGCGTCCTTCTTCGACCACACCCACGACCACCTCGGCGCCGAAGCGCCCGAACTCGGCTAAACATTTTAAATCGACGCCGCCCGCCGCCGATTCTGACCGATTCGAGAAGGACACAACCCGCCGTTCGAATTCCGAATGAACGTTCATCCGGGACTCGATAGGCGGTTCGAGGGGCCGATTCGCGCCGGTTTCGCGACCGCGCCCGCGAACCAGTTTGTCATGCTTAGATTCCCCGCTTATTAGTACCCGTTACGGTTCAACGGATGGAATGTCAGACCCGGAGGAATCCCAACTGGAGGCACGGCTCGCCGAACAGGAGGTATTCGAACCACCGGAATCGTTCGTCGAGCAGGCCAACGTATCCGATCCCGACATCTACGACGAGTTCGAGGAGAACTGGCCGGAGTGTTGGGAGCGGGCGGCCGACCTGCTCGATTGGGAAACCGACTACGACGAGGTACTGGTCGACGACGACGAACCCTTCTACGAGTGGTTCACCGGCGGCGAACTGAACGCCTCGGCGAACTGTCTCGACCGGCATCTCGATTCCCGCGGCGACGAACTCGCCATCCAGTGGGAGGGTGAACTCGGCGAGACCCGCGAGTTCACCTACGAGGAACTCCACCGGGAGGTAAACGAGTTCGCCGCGGCGCTTCGGGACCTCGGCGTCGAGGAGGACGACGTCGTCACGATGTACATGCCGATGATTCCCGAGTTGCCCATCGCGATGCTGGCGTGTGCCCGCATCGGCGCACCGCACTCGGTCGTCTTCGCGGGCTTTTCGGCGGACGCCCTCGCGACGCGGATGAACTCCGCCGACTCGGAGTATCTGGTCACCTGCGACGGCTACTACCGCCGCGGTGACGCCTTGGACCACCTCGACAAGGCCAACGAGGGCCTCTCCGGGGTCGACCACGAGACGACGACGGTCGTCGTCGACCGTCTCGGCGACGAGCAGGAACACGAACTCGACGAGAATCAGGTCGACTACGACGACCTCGTGGCCGACCACGCGGGCGCGGAGGTCGAGCCGGTCGTCCGCGACGCCGAGGACATGCTGTTCCTGATGTACACCTCGGGGACGACGGGCAAGCCGAAGGGGGTCAAACACACCACCGGCGGCTATCTCTCGTACGTCTCGTGGACGAGTCAGGCCGTCCTCGACGTCAAGCCGGACGACACCTACTGGTGTGCGGCCGACATCGGCTGGATTACCGGCCACTCCTACATCGTCTACGGGCCGCTGGCGCTGGGGACCACCTCGGTCATGTACGAGGGGACGCCGGACTACCCCGACAAGGACCGGATGTGGGACATCGTCGAGAGCTACGACGTCAACCAGCTCTACACCGCGCCCACCGCGATTCGGGCGTTCATGAAGTGGGGCAGCCAGTACCCCGAACAGCACGACCTATCGAGTCTGCGCCTGCTGGGGACGGTCGGCGAACCCATCAACCCGAAGGCGTGGAAGTGGTACTACAAGCACATCGGCGACGAGGAGTGTCCGGTCGTCGACACGTGGTGGCAGACCGAGACGGGCGGCATGATGATTACGACCCTGCCGGGCGTCGGGACGATGAAGCCCGGCTCTGCGGGCCCGCCGCTGCCCGGCATCGACGCACAGGTCGTCGACGGCGAGGGCAACGAAGTCGAACCGGGCGAAGCCGGCTACGTGACGGTCAACAAGCCGTGGCCCGGCATGCTCCGGACGCTCTACAAGAACGACGAGCGGTTCATCGACGAGTACTGGGACGCCTACTCGGACCCCGAGGCCGACGAGTGGGTCTACTTCCCCGAGGACGGCGCGAAAATCGACGACGACGGCTACATCACCATCCTCGGCCGGGTCGACGACGTCATCAACGTCTCGGGCCACCGCCTCGGGACGATGGAAATCGAGTCGGCGGTCGTCGGCGTCGAGGGCGTCGCCGAGGCCGCGGCGGTCGGCGGCGACCACGAGATGAAAGGCGAGGCCGTCTACGCCTACGTCATCCTCGAGGACGGCTACGAGGAAGGCGAGGAGATGCGGCAGCGGATAATCGAGGGCGTCGAGGACGCCATCGGACCCATCGCCCGGCCCGAGCAGGTCATCTTCACACCTGAACTCCCGAAGACTCGGTCCGGGAAAATCATGCGGCGGCTGCTGGTCGACATCGCAAACGGCGAGGAGCTGGGTAACACCAGCACGCTGCGGAACCCCGAAATCGTCGACGACATCGAGAAGAAGGTCAAGGAGGACTGAGGGAGCAACTCCCTTTTTCGAGCGACCACCGACGAACACAGCATACACACGATACCTATGACAGACAAAACCACTCACGATACGTCGGGTGATTCCCGCCCGACCGACGACGGACGCCCCGTCGAGACGGACGGCGGGGTCGCCTCACAGGCGGCACAGGACCACGAACAGACCGACTATCTCAGCGCGGAGGTGAACCTGCTGAACCCGAGCACCCCGTTCATGCGCGAGCACCTGAAGACCGTCTGGCTGGGCTTTGCCATCTGGGCGGTCATCGTATTCGGTCCGGTAACGCTGACGCGCATGGTCCCGGGGACGATGACGACGACGATGCCGGTGCTCGGCTTCCCGCTGCATTACTTCCTCATCGCGTTCGGCGCCCCGACTGGCGCGCTCATCCTGTCGTTCTGGTATGCGCGCAAGCGGGACGCCCTCGACGAGAAGTACGGCATCGACCCCGAGAGCGTCGCCACCCAGACCGAAGACGAGGCCGTCGCGGCTGACGGGGGTGTCGAGGAATGAACGGCCTGCTCCCGCTTCAGAGCGAACTGCTCCCGGAGGGGCTGAACATCTCGTTCAAGACGCTGCCCGCGATTCTCGTGTTGGGGATGCTCGGGCTGTTCCTCGCCATCGGCGTCGTCTTCCGCGTCGCCGACACCGAGGACATGTGGGTCGCCGGCCGTTCCATCGGGAACGTCGAAAACGGCATGGCCATCGGCGCCAACTGGATGTCCGCGGCGTCGTATCTCGGGATGGCCGCCCTCATCGCCCTCTCGGGCGTCTACGGGCTGGCGTTCGTCGTCGGCTGGACGACGGGCTATTTCATCCTGCTCATCTTCCTGGCCGCACAGCTCCGACGGTTCGGGAAGTACACCGCACCGGACTTCGTCGGCGACCGCTTCAACTCCGATAGCGCACGCGCCATCGCGGCGGTGACGACGTTCCTCATCGGGTTCGTCTACGCCATCGGACAGGCACGCGGCATGGCGCTCGTCGGCCTGTACGTCTTCGGTGACTTCGGGGGTCTCATCCCCGGCTTCAGCGGCTATCAGGTGATGGTCGTCGCCATGATGGCGATTACGGTCGCCTACCTGTCGCTGTCCGGCATGCTCGGCGCGACGAAGAACCAGGCCGTCCAGTACGTCATCCTCATCGTCGCGTTCCTCGCCGGCCTCTTCGTGGTCGGTGCCACGCAGGGCTACTCGACGGTCCTGCCGCAGATCGAGTACGGCATGCTGATCAACGACCTCGGCAACGAGTTCAGCGAGCCGTTCGTCAACTCCAGTTACTACCTGTGGATCGCGACGTGTTTCTCGCTTATCGTCGGGACCTGCGGCCTGCCGCACGTCCTGGTCCGGTTCTACACCGTCGAAAGCGAGCGGACCGCCCGCTGGTCGACCGTGTGGGGCCTGTTCTTCATCTGCCTGCTCTACTGGAGCGCGCCGGCGTTCGCCGCCTTCGGGACCGACCTCTACAGCAACAACGTCGGTGCGACCTACGGCGACCCCGGCATGTCGAGTGCGGCCGGTGACGTCATCGTCGTGCTGGCGGCCCAACTGTCGAACCTCCCGCAGTGGTTCGTCGGCTTCATCGCCGCCGGCGGTATCGCCGCCGCCATCGCGACGGTCGCGGGCCTGTTCATCGCCGGCTCGTCGGCCATCAGCCACGACATCTACACCAACATCATCAACCCCGAGGCGACCCAGCGTCAGCAGATCCTCGTCGGCCGACTGAGCATCCTCCTTCTGGGTGCCATCACGACGCTGGCGGCGCTGGACCCCGCGGCACCCATCGCCGCGCTGGTCTCGTATGCGTTCTCGCTGGCCGGCGCCGTCCTGTTCCCGATGTTCTTCCTCGGCATGTGGTGGGAGAACACGAACCGGCAGGGCGCGCTGGCGGGCATGATTACCGGGCTGGTCCTGTGGACCATCCCGATGATCAACGAAGTCGTGCCGACCTACGGCCTCTTCGGCGGCGAGACCATCTCGCCGGCCCTCGCCCAGTGGATGCCGGCCATCGGCTCGGCGCTTATCGCCGTGCCCATCGTCTTCGCAGTCACCATCGGCGTCTCCCTCGCGACCGAAGAGCCGCCGCTGGAGACCAAGAAGATCGTCCGGCAGTGTCACAGCCCCGAACCGATGAGCCAACAGCAGACGGCTGAAGACGTCGTCGCCGCCGACGGGGGCACCGAGACCCCCGCGGACGACTAATCCATGTACGAGAAAATACTCGTTCCGACGGACGGTAGCGAAACGGCCGAAAACGCCGTCGAGCACGCGCTCGACATCGCCGAGAAGTACGGCGCGGAGGTACACGCCCTCTACGTCGTCGACACGGACTCGATGAGTCTCACGCTCGGCGGCGAGCAACTGGACCGCATCGAGCAGGGCCACTTCGGCGAGATGGAGGAGGTCAAAGGCAAGGCCGACGCGGCGACCGGCTACGTCGCCGACGGCGCGGCCGACCGCGGTCTCGAGGCGGTCGAACACATCTCGGCCGGCAAACCCCACGACCAGATCGCCAACTACGCCGACCACAACGACATCGACCTCGTCGTGATGGGCAGCCACGGTCGTTCGGGCGTCCGGCGTGCCATCCTCGGCAGCGTCACCGAACGGACGCTCCGGTCGACCCACGTGCCCGTCATGGTCGTCGACGTCCAAGAGGAGTAGCCACGCAAGACTGACGGCGCCTCGGCGCCACGATTCTTTTATGATGAACTACCCACCGACACCCCGGAGGAGCCACCGGAGGCCACAGCCGTGAGCATCGTCGACCGACTCCGCGAGCACGTCGAGGACAACCAGCGGGGCATGCTCTACGACCTCGTGTTCGCGCTCGTGTGGGTCGCCTTCGTGGACGCTCTCTTCCGGTTCGTCTTCCCGCCGTCGTATCCGGAGTGGGCGTTCTACCTGTTCATGCTCGCCGGCATCCCCGCGTACTTCGGCTTCTTCTGGTCGCTGAAGATGGCGAAAGCACAGCAGCAAGAGTAATCTCGAATCGGATTCCGACCCCGCCGACTTCGTTTTTCGTTCCCACCTAGCCGCGTCCCATACCTCTAAGCGCCCGCGTGCCAAGCCCCGGGTATGGGCGAGCAATTCGGCAACCGGAAGGTCAATCAGGTGTATCGCGAGGGGATGTTCGAGGGCAAGACGCCCGAGTTCCCGGTCAGTTACGAGGACCTGCGCGAGGCGGCCCACGCGTCGATGGACGAGACCGCACGCGCCTACATCCACGGCGGCGCGGGCGCCGAGGAGACCTTCCGCAAGGAACAGGACTTCTCGGCGTGGCGCATCGTCCCCCGCATGCTGCAGGGCGTCGAGGACCGCGACCTCTCGACCGAAGTGCTGGGTCAGACCATCGACTATCCCGTGATGGTGACGCCGCTGGGCGTCCAGACGCTGGTCCACGAGGACGGCGAACTCGCCACCTCGGCGGCCTGCGACGAACTGAACGTCCCCTTCATCCTCTCGTCGCTCTCGTCGACGCCGATGGAGGACGTCGCCGAGGCGCTGGGTGACACCCCCAAGTGGTTCCAGTTCTACTGGTCCAGCGACGAGGACATCGCCAAGTCGTTCCTCAACCGCGCCGAGGAGTCGGGCTACGACGCCATCGTCATCACCGTCGACGCGCCGACGCTGGGCTGGCGCGAGCGCCTCATCGAACGCGGCTACTATCCCTTCCTCGAAGGCGAGGGCGTCGCCAACTACTTCTCGGACCCCGCGTTCCGCAGCCAGCTCGACGACCCGCCGGAGGAGGACCCGCAGGCCGCCGTCGACCACTTCCTCGACATCTTCGGCGACTCCTCGCTGACGTGGGACGACCTCGAATTCGTCTTCGAGAACACCGACCTGCCCGTCCTCATCAAGGGCGTGCTGCATCCCGAGGACGCCCGGAAGGCCGTCGAACACGGTGCTGATGGTGTTGGTGTTTCCACTCACGGCGGCCGGCAGGTCGACGGCTCGATTACGGCGATTGAAGCGCTTCCCGAAATCGTCGATGAGGTCGGCGACGAAGTGACGATTACGTTCGACTCCGGGATTCGGCGTGGTTCCGATATTTATAAAGCGCTGTCGCTCGGGGCTGATGCCTGCCTTATCGGTCGGCCCTTCATCTACGGGCTGGCATTGGGTGGGCAAGACGGCGTGCATCACGTGCTGGAGAACCTGATTGCCGACTTCGACCTCTCGATGGGGCTGGCCGGTCGGGACGACGTTGATAATCTGGACCGGGACTCGCTTCGCCACGAAGACGACCTCTAGGTTTAGTTTCTGCTCCTTTTTGAGTCGAGTTTGGGGACTCGCTTGACCGCAACACCTCCGAAGCCCTCAGCCGGCTAGGTTCTGCGTTCGATGTTCTATAATACAAGCGTGGCAATTCCTCGACGTCCATTCCCTGCGAAGCCCTCGGGCCGCTGGCGCCCGCTGAGGGACATATCCTCCCTTCGGTCGGATAGTGGCCCCTCAGCGACTCCCCTCCGGCGCCACCGGCCCTCGCCCTTCGAGTCCACCAGGATACTGCACCGAACAGCACAGCGACCGCACCACACACCTCCCCAACCGACTCCCTCCTTCGCCTCGCTCAGTCGGTCGTCCCTCGCACGGTGTCGTCCGACCGCCGTTCGCGAAGACGCTCACGGCGGTCGGCCAGCGCGCGCCATTTATAAAGCCAACTGGCCGGGAGGAGGGGTCGGCCGCACGGCCGACCATCCGACCCGGGGAAGGGCAGGCTGATTGCGGTCCTCGGTGGACTGAAAGGGCGAGGGCCGCTGGCGTTTATATAGTCGCTAAGCGGGCACTACGCGAGCGTAGCGAGGATATCCCGCTTAGCGACCACGAACCCACCGAGGGCTTTCGAGGTGGTTGCGGTCGGCTTACTCCCAAGCACCCATTATAAACAGACGACTGCTAGCCAGTGCGCCGAGGGTTTTCCGGCTGTTCGCGGTCAGGAGGTCACCGACGCCCGTCCGTCGACAAGCGCCTCCAAATCCAGCACGCACGGTTTATAAATAGCGACGCGCCGAATCACCAGACAACCCACTTCTCCATGCCATTACAACGAATCTGCTACGACTGCGGTAGGACAACAACAGAACGCCGGGCGAGATGTACCTGTGGCGAGCCGCTGTGGCTCGATACGAACCCGGCGGATTTCGACTGGAGCGACGTCACCGACGCGCCGGGCCTGTGGCGGTACGAGGCCCTCCTCCCGGTCGGGATGCCGACCCCCGGCCGTCTCGCGGCCGCCGCGGGCGGAACGCCCCTCCTCCGAGAGCCCGCGCTCGACGGCTTCGCGGGGACGAACATCCACCTGAAAGTCGAGGGCCAGCATCCGACGGGGAGCTTCAAGGACCGCGGGAGCGCCGTGGCGCTGGCGGCCATCGACGCCGGCCTCGAAGACGAGTCCGACCACGCCATCGACGCCGTCGGCACCGTCTCCCACGGCAACATGGCGATGAGCATGGCGGCCTACGCGGCGTCGTTCGGTCTGCCCTGCGTCGTCCTCGTGCCCGACGACATCCCCGAGGAACGCCTCGGCGTCATCGCGCAGTTCGAGCCCGAAATCCGGCGCGTTCGGGGTGACTACGGCCGACTCTATCGTGATTCGCTCCAAGCCGGTGCGGCCCACGATATCGCCTTCGTCAACTCGGACGTCCCCCTGCGGGTGGAGGGTCAGAAGACGACGGCGCTGGAGATCTGTGAGGCCTTCGCGCCGACGACGCCGGACGCCATCGTCATGCCGGTCAGCAGCGGTGGCCATGCCAGCGGCGTCTGGAAGGCCCTACGGGAACTCGACGCGGCGGGTGCCATCGACGAGATGCCGCGCCTCTACTTCGTCCAGACTGCCGCGTGTGCGCCCATCGCCGAGGCGTTCGCGACGGGCGCCGAGACGGTCTCGCCCATCGAGGGCGGCGGTGGCGAGACGGTCGCCTACTCTATCGCCAACGCGGACCCGCCGAGTGGGAACCGGGTGCTTCGGGCGGCCCGAGAGACGGACGGGGCGGTCCTCGCGGTCGACGACGATGAGATTCGCGAGGCCCAGCGCGAGTTGGCGACCGAAGCAGGCCTGACCGTCGAAGCCTCCTCGGCGGTTCCGCTCGCGGGTGCGAGGGACCTCGCCGAGGCCGGCACGCTCGCGAACGGCGACGACGTGGCCGTGGTCACGACTGGAACCGGTCTCAAGGAAGCCGCCGGGTCGTCGACGACAGATGTGGTCGATTCGGTCGATATCGACCGACTGGACGCGGAATTGTCGGCCTTCGCCGAGTGATTAGACGTCGCCGACGGCGACGTAGAACGGCACTGTCTCCCGGCGGCGGTACTCGCCCGACTGGACCTGTCGGACGGCCTCTCGGCCCATCTCGCGCCACTCGCTGCGGAGGGCGTCGAGTTCCTCCTCGCTGCCGGCCATCGTCTCCCGGCGCTTCCGGAGGCCTGCACCGCTTGCCTTCCGGCCGACGGCTTCGACCTCCCGCTCGCTGTAAGGCGGTTCGACGGCCAGCGTCTGGTCGTAGCGGGTCGTCGTCACGTTCGCGAGGCCGGCCGTCCGGAGGACTTCGGCGGCGTCGGCGCCCAACGCGACGTTCGTCTCGATGCCCTGCAGGTAGCGGCGGCGGGCCTGTGCGGCCAGACGGCCCTCGGCGTCGACAGTCGATTCGACGGCCACGGCGCTATTGTCGGGTTCGATGCAGGCCACGCGGTCGCTCGCGACGCGGGCGAACTCCCGGACGGCAGCCTCGGGGTCGGGAAGGTTGATGAGAAGCGCCTGACAGACCACGAGGTCGAAACTGTCGTCGGGGAAGGGAAGGTCGTAGGCGTCGGCCTGCACGGCGGGGCCGTTGAGGTTCCGGAGCAATTCCCGGTCGCGGTCACAGCCGACCACCTTGCCGCCGGACTCCTCACGGAGAACGCGGGTCAGCGCGCCCTCGCCACAGCCGACGTCGAGGACGCGCTCGCAGGATGCGAGGTCCAGCGGGGTGAGGGCCTCGCGGCTGTCGGCCCACATCCCGTCGCGCGTCTCCCGCAGGTATTCGGCGGAGAACCGGCGCATTGGCGGTGTTTCGGCGTCGGAACTGAAAAGGGACGCGGGTCGTCAGGCCGAACGCGAGCGCCGAATCAGCCCTCGTAGAACTCCCGGACGCGCTCGATGTTCCAGTCGTAGGATTTGCCGTTCTCCGTCGGCGTCTCCAGCACGAGCGGCACGTCCTCGACCGCGTCGTGGTTTATAAATGCGCGCATGCCCTCCTCGCCGATGAGTCCCTCGCCGACGTGGGCGTGTTCGTCCTTGTTGGTGCCGCACTCGTGTTTGGAGTCGTTGAGATGGACGCATTCGAGGTGTTCGAGGCCGACCACCTCGTCGAACTCGGCGAAGGTCTCGTCGACGCCCTCGGGCGTCGAGAGGTCGTAGCCCGCCGCGAACATGTGGGCGGTGTCCAGACAGACGTCGAGGTCGAGGTCACAGCGGTCGAGGACGCCGGCCAGTTCCTCGAAGGTGCCGCCGAGTTTCGTCCCGCTGCCGGCGTCGGATTCGATGAGGACGGTCACGCCGTCGGGCACGTCGACGTTCTCCAGCGCGCTCGCGGCGTTGTCGAGGCCGCCCTCGACGCCCGCCCCCGTGTGGGCGCCGAGATGGACGTTGACGTAGGGGATGTCGAGTTTGTCGGCGGCGTCGACTTCCTTCTGCATCGAGTCGATGGACTTCTCGCGGAGGTCGTCCTTCGGGGTACAGAGGTTGACCAGATACGAGGTGTGGATGACCCACGGGCCGACGTCGTTGTCGTCCGACAGCGCGCGGAACTGCTCGGCCTCGTCGTCGCCGATGTTGGGGTCCTGCCAGACCTGCGGCGAGTGGCTGAATATCTGCCCGCAGTTGCCGTCGTAGTCGAGTTGCTCGTCGACGGCGTTGTCGACGCCGCCCGCGATAGAGGTGTGTGCACCGATTCTGAGCATACACGCTCTCGGTCCAGAGGGGGGTTAGGGGCTTCGGAATCCGGGGGCGATTGCCGCCGGCCGTCGGGGGCCGCCCGACGCGTCGCCGCTCACTCGTGTGGCGTCGCCGTCTCGGTGAACTCGAAGCGGGCGCCACCGGATTCGCTTTCGGTCACGGTCACGTCCCAGTCGTGGGCCTCGGCGATGGTGTCGACGATGGCGAGGCCGAAACCGGTGCCGCCGTCGCCGGAGTAGCCCGATTCGAGGACGGTCTCGCGCTCGCTTTCAGGGATGCCGACGCCGTCGTCTTCGACGTAGAAGCCGTCGGCGAGGCCGCCGACGGTGACGGTGGTCGCGTTTTCGGCGTGTTCGACCGAGTTCCGAAAGAGGTTCTCCAGCAGTTGCCGAAGCCGTTCGGGGTCGGCGGCCACGACCGGCGGGTCCTCGAAGGCGAGGTCGAGGTCCTCGGTGTCGACGGTTTCCCACGCGCTTTCGGCGGCGTTCTCGAGGTCGATGGGTATCGGGTCGTCGGTGAGTTCGCCCTGTCGGGCCAGCGCGAGCAGGCCATCGATGAGTTCCTCCATCCGGTCGTGGGCGCGCTCGACGGCCGCCAGGTGTTCCTCCTCCCCGGTCATCTCCGCGAGTTCGAGGCGGCCGCGGGCGACGCTGAGGGGGTTTCTGAGGTCGTGGCTGACGACGCTCGCGAACTGGTCGAGGCGTTCGTTCTGCCGGGCGAGTTCGCGCTCGCGCTGTTTCTGCTCGGTGATGTCCGTGTAGATGGCGTAGCCGCGAGTGACTTCCTCGCCGACGTCGTGGGGGACGACGTGGAGGATGAAATCCCGGAGGCCGTCCTCCGTTTGCCGGCGGACCTCGCCGTGGAACCCCTCGCCCTGCTGGATGCGCTCGTTGTACTGGTCGGCGGCCTCGTCGTCCGACGGCACGATGTACTCGTCGACGTTCTCGCCGGCGATCTCCTCGTCGGTGTAGCCGAACACCTCCTCGAAGGCCGGGTTGGCGCGGGCGACGATGGGTTCGCCACCCTCCATGCGGGTCTCGATGGTCGGGTCGGGGATGTTCTCGAAGAGCGCCTCGAGGTCGTCTCGCTCCTCGCGGAGGCGCTCCTCCTTGGCCGCGCGGTCGAGTGCCACCTCGGCGTTGGCCGCCAGCACGGTCGCGAGTTGGATGTCCGCCTCGTCGAAGGCGTCCGGTTCGGTCGCGGCGATGACCAACAGGCCGTGGTCGCCCAGCGGGAAGTAGCCGGCCGAGGCAGTGTCGCCGCGGTCGTACTCGCCCGACAGCGAGCGGAGGTCCGATTCGATTCGGGGCTCGCCAGCGGCGAAGGCCTCGCCCGCTGGCGTCTCGCCGACCGGATAAATCGGCCGGGTCGGCAGTATCTCCTCGGCCTCGTCGGTAACGTAGGACGGCCGCAGCTCGCCGTCCTCGGCGAGTCGAATCACCGCGAGCGGTTGGTCGAGGATGTCCTTGGCGGCCTGCAGCGTCAGCCTGACGATTTCGTCGCTATCGCCGGCCGAGACCAGTTCCCGAGTCGCCTCGTGGAGCTGTCGCAGGCGACTGTTCGTCTCGTCGTCGCGCCGTCGGAGGACGCCGATGGTGCCGTAGAACGTGTCGGCGTCGGTGACCAACGCGACGTGGTTTTCGAGGTCGATGCAGTCGCCCTCGCGTGTCTCGACGGTGATGTCGTAGGTCGCGGTCCGGTCGCCGCCGTCCTCGAGCAGTTCCCTGATGACCGCCTCGCCCCGCTCGATGTCGCTGTGGTCCAACAGCAACGAGACGTGTTCGCCGACCACCGTCTCGGAGTCGTAGCCGGTCAGTTCGGCGGCCCGCGCGTTGAACACCGTGATATTGCCGTCGGCGTCGGTCATGTAGGCGGGGTCGCCGATGGCGTCGAGGAACCGCCGATACTCGTCGGTCGAGGGCCGCGTCGACGACCCCGCCGACCCCTCGACCGCGCGTTCGACCTGCCGGGCCAACAGCGTGTAGGTCGCCGACGTCTGCTGGTTCCTGACGAGCGCGGTGACGCCGGCGTCGAAGGCGTCGTCGACGACGTCCGGGTCGTCGGCGTCGGTTACGAGGACGAACGGCAGGTCGGGCCGCCGGTCGCGGACCGATTCGAACAGGTCTATCCCCGTCGTTTCGGGCAATTCGTGGTCAGCGACCACGCAGTCGACGGTATGGAGGCCATCGAGGGCGTCGGCGGCGCCGCCGGCGTCCGTCACCTCGAAACCGTGGTTCCGTAGTTGCTGGCCGACGGTCTCACGGAACGTGACGTCGTCGGCGACGACCAGAACGCGATGCCCGGCGTGCACGGCACATATAGCGTCTGCCCCCGAGATAAGCGTACTGGGTGGTTTATAAACAAACGTCGCATGACAGGCCGATGCCGGAGCGCCGTGAGCGGCCTCCGTCGACCCGTTGGTCGACGTCGCTGGCTCCTGCTGGCGGTGGTGCGTCGACAGTGTGCCTGCCTCGAAGGGCGCGGTCCGGATTCCGGACGGCTAATCGATGGCGTAGTGGGCGATATCGGTCGACCCACAGACCCCACAGTCCTCCGCCTGGGGTCCGAGCGTCGTCCCGCAGTCCCGGCATTCATAGATGACGTCCTCGTCCGCGAACAGGCGCCGAACGCGTTTGAGCATGGTTTTGGTTCCTCCCGACCCGGCGGGTCCCGCCGGTAGGCGGGCCATCCTCCCATGGGCCGTACGTCGGAGTTGTGAGGGCCGACCCATAAGTAGCCCCGACCTTTCAACGCGGAGACGGCGACGGGGTGTACACGTGGATGCACACCTCGGCGGGCGGGACCCGGAAGGTTCCTGTGGCCGCCCGCCCATCCACCGACGATGAGCGACGACCGACCGACCGCCGTGGCGCTTTCCGGCCCGCCCGAGTCGTGGCTGGCCGCTCTCCGGGCCCTGCTCCGGGACGTTCGCGGCGAGTCGCCCGCCGAGGCCGATATTCGCGCGCAGATAAGCGAGCGTCTCGACGCCGAGGGGGCCGGCGTGGACGCCGACCGGTATCTCGAGTTCCTCGCCGCTATCGACGTGCTGGAGCGTACCGATTCGGGGGCCTCGCTCGGTCCCTACGGCCGCGACTTCCTCGATAGCCACGACGAGGGCGTCCTCTTCGAGGCGCTGGCGGCGAACGTCGCGGGCGTCCGCGCGCTGGTGGAGGTGCTGGCGCTCCGCCCCGTCACCGATATCGAGGCCGCCGAACTTCTCTCGCGGGAGCTGGATGCCGACATCGAGGACGCCGAGGCCTACCGCGGCTGGTTGCAGGCGCTCGGCTATGCGGAGTACGAAAACAGCGTCATCGACATGACGACGAAGGGCCGCCGACTGGTCGAGGGCGATGCCGACCTCTCGGAGGCTGCCGCCTCGCGACTGCCGAGTGCGCGGGCCTCGGAGGCGGCCGAAGCGGCGAATTCGCCCGTCGAACCGACGGTTGACGACCCCCCGGCTGCTGCCGAGGCGCCTAACCAACGGGACGGGTCGGCCGAACAGGCATCGACCGCTTCGAGCGACGACGCCGACCTCCCGGCGCGCCACGACCACCGCTGTATGGTCTGTGGCGACCGGCGCCGGCAGGCCCCCGAGGCGGGCTACGCGGAGGTTCACTACCTCATGCCGCCCGAAGAGCCCCACGACGGGCCGGCCGAGGCCGACAACGCCGTCGTCGTCTGTCCGAACCACCGCGCGGATTTCGAGCACGGCCTGATTCGCATCGACCCGCAGTCGCTGGCCGTCGAGCACGCCTACGAGGCCGACGTTTCGGGTCGAACGCTCCGGACCGTCGAGGGCCACGCCCTCGGCGCGCAGTACCTCGCCTACCACAACGACGTCGTCGCCGACTTTTAACGAGCACTCGCCAGCCAGTCGAAGGCCTGCTCGCGGAGTCGGTCTTCGGTGGCCGCCGAGAAGCGATGGCCCTCCTCGCGGTAGGCCTGCAACAGGGTGTCCGTCGACAGCGCCCCGACGGCGTCGAGGCTGTCCGAGAGGGGAACGGTCGCGTCCTCGCGGCCGTGGAAGATTGCGACGGGCACGTCGAGGCGCTCGGCGACGTCCGCGAAGGCGTAGGTGTCGAAGTCCTCGAAGAAGCGGTCGTCGATGACGTACTCCTCGTCGTACCGGAAGACGCCCGCCGATTCGACGGCCTCGCGGGCCGCCGCGAAGGCCCGATTGTAGGTGACCGGCGCGCGCGTGATGATGGCCTCGATGCGGTCGTCGTCGACGGCCGCATGGAAGGCCGTCTTCCCACCGAAACTGGAGCCGAAGGCCGTGTACGACGGCACCTCGAAGTAGTCCACGACCGCCCGGAGGTCGGCGATACGCGTCGAGAGATTCTGGTCGACGAACGCGCCGTCCGATTCGCCACAGCCCCGGAAGTCGAATCGGACCGCGTTGTACCCCTCCGCGACCGCGCGTTCGCAACGCTCCTCGTAACTGCCCGACTTGTCGCTCAGAAAGCCGTGACAGAAGACGAGCCAGTCGTCGGCGTCGGCCTCGTGGTGGACGGCGACGACCGATTCGTCGTCGGCGACGGGGATGGTGTGACGGGTCGTCATACGTCGTCGCAGACGCCCCGCACCCGTAGTCGTTGTCGTCATTCGGTCTTGATGTCGAGTTTGTCGGTGCCGCGAATCCACTCGAGGTACTCGGACAGGCGGTCGGCGTCGCGGAGCGCCTCGATGGTGTCGTAGGACTCGCGCAACTCCGCGTTCGTGAAGACGGCGTGAATCTGGTCGTGGCAGGGCCGACACAGCATCACCGTCGGACTGTCGGCGCGTTCCTCCGGCCGGAGGTGGTGTTCCTGTACGACACGTGGGTCGTCGATGCGTTCGTCGGGCACCACGCGGCCGCAGAGTTCGCAGGTCGTCGGCATCGGCTCACGTGTCGTACGGGCTTCAACGGCGTATTGATGTCGGGGACGGACCCACGGCGAGCCTCGTAGATTTAAGTAGTCGAGGGCCGCCACCGATATGCAGGACGATGGAGCGAAACGAGGTGGGGAAGATCTGGGTCAATCGGTTGGCAGCGTTTTTCGTCGAACGAAGTCCCGTCGGGGCGACCCCGACGATACTACTTACCGTCGGACTGGTCCCGTATCTGCTGACGGCAGTGTTTCTGGGGGTCGTCGGCCTCGACGTCCGGCGGCTGTTCCTCGTCAGTCAGTTGCTCGCGGCGACGATGGGGGCGATAGCGCCCGTCCTGGTATGGAAGTACGAAACCGTCGTCTTCCCGACGTTCGTCGAGCGCGCCGCGGAGGTCACGCCGTACGACGACAACCGCGAACTGCTGTCCATCGCCGACCGATACAGGGCGTTCTTCAGCGACGTTGGTGTGCTTTCCCTCCTGTGGACCGCGCTGGTCCTGCTGGCGGTCGTCGCCAACGTCGGCTACTTCCGGACCTTCGGCATCACCAGCTATCTCGACCCCGGCTTTCTCGTCTACGTGCTCTTTGCCATCTGGTCGGCCGCGATAACCGCCGTCGGCCTCCGGATGGTGATAACGACGAACCTCTGTATCCGCGAGATCGGCGAACTGGACTTCACCATCGACCCGTTGCATCCGGACGGCCTCGGCGGGCTCAGCACCATCGGCTACTTCGCCATCCGGACGACGACCATGATATCCATCGGCGCTTTGGCGCTGCCACTCGCGTTCGACGTCGCCCGAATCGGTGGGGGCAGCGGGACCGTCTACTTCCTCGTGGCGGTCTACATCGGGCTGATAATCGGCTCCTTTGCCTTCCCGACGGTCTACATCAACCGCCGCGCAAACGAGATCAAACGGGACCTCCTGAACAGCAAACGCGAGCGCATCCACGAACTCCACGCCGACCTCCTGACGAACGAGGACCCCGATGAGATGGACACGCTGCAGATAAAACTCGAGGAACTCCGCACGGAGTACGACGCCTACGACCGCGTGAACCTCTATCCGATGTCGCTGTCGATAGCCTCGCGACTCGTCTCGTCGGTGCTGCTGCCCTTCGCCTTCGTGCTGTTCGAGACGTACGCGGCCTGAAAGACGGGACGACGCCGGTTCGACTCGACGGATTCGCCGAACGACCGCCGCGCCGGTTCTGGTGGCGTCTCATACGGATTATTGTAGTCCTTTACCGGTCATCGCCGATACGGGCTGGCGATGACCGGTAAATCGTTACAATAAACCGTATCAGTCGCCGTCTTTCGGCGGCGATTCGGATTCGATGACCGCGGCGAGGTCATCGAGGGGTTGGCTATCGAATTCGTCGGCGAGCAGCACGATCAGATCGTCGAGGGTTACGATGCCGCGCAGGTCGCCGTCCTCGACGACCGGAACTCGGCGGACGCCCGCTTCCCGCATCCGCGCCGCCAACTCCTCGACGCTCACGTCGGGGGCAACCGAGAACACGTCCGTCGAGAGGACCTCGTTTACCGTCGTGTGTTCGAGCGAGTCGACGAAGTTCTGTCCGTAGACGACCAAATCGCGGTCCGTAACGACGCCCAGTATCTCGTCGTGTGCGTCCAGAACGACCGCACTCCCGACCCGCTCGTTCCGGAACACTTCTGCGACGTCGAGAATCGTATCGTCCAGATAGACGGTTACGACGTCCTCCTGGATGATGTCGGTGATTTTCATAGTCCCCGTTGGAGTGATACACTACTAAAACACGGGGGTGATTCCTACTCGCTCCCACCGGTTCCCTGATTCCGACGGCCCCCACGCCGACGCCGGAACCCCCGCCGGCACACTCTTTGTCATGCCCGCCGGCCACCCTGCATGGCCACCGATTCGCCGGTCCCGCGTCTCGGCCTCGGGACCTGGCAGAACACCGATTTCGACCAGTGTCGCGAGAGCGTCCGGACCGCGCTCGACCTCGGCTATCGGCACGTCGACACCGCGGAGTTGTACGAGAACGAACGCCCCGTCGGGTCGGGTATCGCCGCCGCGGACGTCCCCCGGGAGTCGGTCTACCTCGCGACGAAAATCCTCCATCCTCGAGCGACCGAGAACGACGTGACGCCAGCCTCCATCCGCGCCGCAGTGGAGGGGTGTCTCGACCGCCTCGGCGTCGAGAGGGTCGACCTCATGTACGTCCACTGGCCCGCCGACTACGACCTCGAACTGGTCCACGGCACGCTCGCGGACCTTCGCGACGACGGACTCCTCGACGGTGTCGGCGTCAGCAACTACGAGCCACGCCACCTCGAGACGGCGCTGGACGTCGACCCGGACATCGTCGCGAATCAGGTAGAGTTGCACCCACTGCTCCCGCAGGCCGAGCTCCGAAAGCGGTATGCCGACCTCGACGTCGACGTGGTCGCGTACGCGCCGCTGGCCCACGGGGATGTGTTCGACGTCCCCGAACTCGAGACCGTCGCTGAGAAGCACGGGGTGAGCGTCCCGCGCGTCACCCTCGCGTGGCTCCGCGAGAAGGGCGTCGCCGCCGTCCCGAAGGCCACGAGCGAGGCGCATATCCGGGACAACTGGGCCTCGCGTGACCTCGAGCTAGCCGACGAGGACGTGGCGACTATCGACGGTATCGAGCGGACGGAGCGCTTTTTCGACCCCGACTACGCACCCGAGTGGTGACGGTTGGACGTTTCCAGCGACTCGCTTCGCTCACGAGGACGAGGGACAACCCGACTCACAGTCAACTCCGAATCGGCTTGAAAGGAAGTCCGCCCTCCCCGATTTTGAACACCGTGAGACGTGCTCGCTTCGCTGCGCGCGACTCACGAGCTCAAATCGGCTCGGGATAGACTTTTGACTGCCCACGTTGTTCGCAGCAAAAGTCCGCCCTCCCCGATTTGAACGGGGGGCAAGTCGATCTACAGTCGACTGCTCTACCAGTCTGAGCTAAGGGCGGGCGTACCTGATACGAGACGACTGCGGGACTTAACGGTTTTGACCTACATCGGCCTCGTGTCTCCGACTCACACGCGATTTCACGGCGTCTCAGCGCCACGTCGGCCGCTCGACGGACACCTGTCTGACATCGCGGGAAGATTGAAATACCGTCACACACAATCGTCGGACGAGTAATGAGTAAGATAACGTTCCGGGCGGACGACGACCTCGTTCGCCAACTCGAGGAGTTCGACGCCTCGAAGAGCGAGGTCATGCGCGAGGCGCTCCGGACGTATCTCGACGAGAACGGGCAGACGCCCGTAAACGAGGGTTCGACCGGCGTAAACGCCGATTCCTCGCCCGCGTCGGCCGAGGAGTCCCTCGACGACCTCATCGCCGAGCGGGTCGACGCGGTGCTTGCGGACCGACTGGACGGCGCGTTGACGCCGCGTGAGCCGCAGGACGTGAACGTAAACATCACGCTTGATGGCGATTCGAGTAGCGTGTCACACGAGTCCGGGGGGAGTCGTAAGACAGCCTCCGCCGACGACGAAAACGCGTCCGACGAGCCACGGGAGACGTGTAAACAGTGCGGTGAGGAACTCCCCGAATCGGCCGTATACTGCTCTAACTGCGGCGAGAAGGCGTCACACAGGGTGTTCTGCGAGTGCGGCGACGAACTCCGCTCGGACTGGGGCTTCTGTCCCAGCTGCGGCCGACGGACCCCTGCAGCGGACGTTCTCAAGGACACGTAAACGCGGAAAATGCGGTCATCTGGGCTGTAAACGGCGTTATTACTATTTTGTCTTACGCTGCCCCTAACCTTTAAGTAGTCTGCTTCTGTGAGTACATCTGCGTAAGACGGCGCGTCTTACACCAAGGTGTCCGTGGCAGGCAGGACGACGCTACCGGGCGAATTCGAGGTGTAAACGCGATAACGAACGCGTGTGCAACGCCGTCTTACCCACAGACAGAGGGGAAATACAATGGAGCGTGTGACACTACGGATTCCGAAGCAGCAGATCGAAGAGGTCGAACGCATGGTCGATACCGGGGAGTTCCCGAATCGGAGCGAGGCGATTCGCTCCGCCGTGCGCGAGATGCTCAATGAACAGGACACCGAATCACGGGACAGCAACCGCCCGTGGGCCAAGGTGTAGACGATGCAGGACATCGTCAACTCCGCACTCGAAAACGCGGAGAAAGAATCCCGTGAACTCGGCGACGACGACGACGGCAGTGAGTTCGGCGACCCCCGCATCGTCATCGTCGGCGCCGGCGGTGCCGGGAACAACACGGTCAACCGGCTGTACAACATCGGCGTCGATGGCGCCGACACCGTCGCCATCAACACCGACAAGCAGCACCTGCAGATGATCGAGGCCGACACCAAGATCCTCGTGGGCAAGTCGCTCACGCAGGGGCTCGGTGCCGGCGGCGACCCGTCGATGGGCGAACGCGCCACCGAGATGGCGCAGGGCACCATCAAGGAAGTCCTCGGTGACGCGGACCTCGTCTTCGTCACGGCGGGCATGGGTGGCGGCACCGGTACCGGTGCGGCCCCGGTCGTCTCGAAAATCGCCAAAGAGCAGGGCGCCATCGTCGTGGGCATGGTCTCGACGCCGTTCAACGTCGAGCGCGCCCGGACGGTCAAGGCCGAGGAAGGACTGGAGAAGCTTCGCGGCGAAGCCGACTCCATCATCGTCCTCGACAACAACCGCCTGCTCGATTACGTCCCGAACCTGCCCATCGGCAAGGCCTTCTCGGTGATGGACCAGATCATCGCCGAGACGGTCAAGGGCATCAGCGAGACCATCACCCAGCCGTCCCTTATCAATCTGGACTACGCGGACATGTCCGCGATCATGAACCAGGGCGGCGTCGCGGTGATGCTCGTGGGGGAGACCCAGGACAAGAACAAGACCGAAGAGGTGGTCAACGACGCGATGAACCACCCGCTGCTCGACGTCGACTACCGCGGCGCCTCGGGCGGACTGGTCCACATCACCGGCGGCCCCGACCTCACGCTGAACGAGGCCGAGGGCATCGCCAGCAACATCACCGAACGACTCGAAGCCTCCGCGAACGTCATCTGGGGCGCCCGGATTCAGGACGAGTACAAGGGCAAGGTCCGCGTCATGGCCATCATGACCGGCGTCCAGTCGGCCCAGATTCTCGGTCCGACGACCCAGAAACAGGCCGACGCCTCCCGGCAGGCCATCGACTCGGTGGACGAAGACGAGTTCGCCTCGTCGCCGCCCGAAACCTCGACAGAGACGGGCACTGCCGGCGGCCGCGGTACCTCCGGCAACTCCGGCGGCTTCAGCCGCGGCGAGACCGACGGCGGCCGCTCGGAAGCCGAGAAGAACAACGGACTTGACGTAATCCGATAAGTCTTTAATCCGATATTTTCTTTTGGCAGCTACTGATTGCGATTAGCGACAGAAATAGTCAACTATAGTTGTTGATAGCTACCGCGTAAAACAGCGTGTATGACGCTCGGCTGACGGCGGATAGCGAATCAGTCGCCGGTCTCGGCCAGTTCGCCACCGACTGCGTTGACGAACACGCGGTGCGAGTCAGTCGCCGGTCTCGGCCAGTTCGCCACCGACTGCGTTGACGAACACGCGGTGCGAGTCAGTCGCCGGTCTCGGCCAGTTCGCCACCGACTGCGTCGACTAACTCGCATTTCCGACAGACCTCGTTGTTCGTCGGCGCGCCGCACCGCTCGCACTCGCCGCGCGGGCCGTCGTCGCTGTTCCGGTAGGCTTCGGCGGCCAGTTTCGCCAACTCCTCGTAGCCGGACATGATGGAGTGGCGGGTGCCGGGGTGGTCGTTTTCGAGGTCGTGGATGTGCCCTTGGATCTCGCCGCGATAGGCTTCGCTGGCGTGAGGGCACTCGGCCATGTGGGTGGGAAGGTCCTTCAGGTGCGCGTAGAGGGCGACCTCCTTTTCGGGGATGTCCCGGAGCGGCTTGGCGCGGGGGACGAAGGGGTCGTCGTCGATTTCGCGGTCCTCGAAACTGCCGAGCGAGGCGTCGAAGTGTTTGGCGACCTGCTGGATGTCGCCCGACAGCAGGTTCATCATCGCGGTCTGGGCCTCGTCGTCGAGGTTGTGGCCCGTCAGGAGCTTGTCGGCGCCGTACTCCTCGGCGTACTGCGAGAGGGCGTCCCGGCGGAAGACCCCACAGTAGGCACAGGGGGCCATATCGAGGGGGTCCTCGTCGGCCACGTCGTCCATCTGGAGGCCGTACTCGTCGGCGTAGGCGACGACCTCGTGTTCGATGGAGAGGTCGTCGGTGAGTTCGAGGCAGGCGTCCAGCGAGGCGTCCCGATAGCCTTCGATGCCCTCGTGAATCGTGAGCGCGACCAACTTGACGCGGGGGTCCCTCGCGAAGATGTCGTCGAGGATGTGAGTGAGGACGACGCTGTCCTTGCCGCCCGAGAGGCCGATGAGCCACGTCTCCGGGTCGTCGGGGCTCGCGTCCTCGGAGAGCAGGGCGTCCTCCCGGACCCGCTTGCGGACCCGCGAGTCGACCGACCGGCAGAAATGCTCCTCGCAGAGATGCATGCCCGAGTAGGTGGCGTGCATGACCGCCTCGTCGCCGCACTTGTCGCACTCCATTAGCGGCTACTTGCCGATTCGACGGGATACGGGTTTCGCTCTGGGGTCTACGCTCCGCGTTGGTACTGCGTTCGAAGGATACGGTCGGGGCCGTCGCCCGGATTACGGGCGCGGGGATGCCCCTAGACCAACTCGAAGACGTGGACTGGCCAGTCTTCCTCGTAGGAGAGCTGATAGTCGGGGTCGATACCGATCGACTCCGGATCACGAATCCCGAGTTCGACGCGGTCACCGATGCTGACATCCTCGAGGGGGGCTTCGACTCGCCCCGTGAGGCGTGCGCCCGAGTCCAGTTCCACGATGGCGACGGTTATCGGTGCCAGATCGGCGAACGCCGACGGCGGCCGGTTGATCGCCGTATACGAGACGACATCGCCGGTCCGGGGCTGTTCCTCGATGGTCACGGCCCGACTCCCGCAGTCGTAGCAGGCGGTCCGGGGCGGCACGAGGTTGGTGCCACACTCGGTACAGTGGGCGGCGAGCAATTCGCCGTCGGCGAGCGCGTCGAAGAAGCCGGGCAGGGTAAAGGGCGAGTCGGCGGTGATGTCGTCCGGTGCGAGCGGTCCAGTCGTGGTGGTGTCGCTGTCGTCCATGTGTCTGTCGGTTGGGTCGGTCATTGGTTGGTCAGGACGTGGGCCACGGTGTGGGCGTCCGCGATTCCGCCTTCGTTGATGAGCAGCGCGGTGTCGGCGTCGGCAACCTGACGGTCGCCGGCCCGGCCGGTGAGTTGGTCGTAGGCTTCGACCGCCTGCAACAGCCCGGTCGCACCGATGGGATGGCCGCGGGCTTTCAGCCCACCGCTGGTGTTGATTCGGACGTCGGTCCAGCCCGCGGAGCGGTCGGAGGGCTCGGCGACGGTCTCGATGCCGCGGCCCTTCGGCGCGAACTCGGCGGCTTCCGCGAGGAGCGCCTCACAGATGGTGAAGGCGTCGTGGACCTCCGCGACGTCGATGTCTGCGGGGGCTACGTCGGCGTCCTCGTAGGCAGTCGTGGCGGCGACGTTAGCGCCCTCGACGTAGGTCAGGTCGCGCTCGGCGACGGCGAGGTTGTTGGCTGCCGACCCGACGCCCGCCACGCGGACGGTGTCCTCGCGGTCCAGGAGGTCGTCCGCCACGTCGTCGTTCGCGACGACGACGGTGGCCGCGCCGTCGCACACTGGCGCACAGTCGAACAGTTTCAGCGGCGGTGCGACGTAGTCGGCGCCCATCACCGTCTCTACGTCGACCGCCTCCTGGAACATCGCGCGCGGATTGTCAGCTGCATTGCGGTGGTTCTTCACCGCGATCCGTGCCAGGTCGCGCTCGGTCGCGTCGGTCTCGTGGAGATACCGCCGGGCGAGCAGGGCGTACGTGGCGGGGGCAGTAATCCCCGACCGTTGTTCGAGCGCTCGCTCGAAAGCCGCGCCCAGGGCGTTCGTCGCGCCTTCGGTTCCGCCAGCGGTCATCTTCTCGACGCCGCAGGCCAGTACCGCGTCGTGGACGTCCGCCCGGACGTCACGGACGGCGTTCTTGAGCGCGAGCGCGCCAGCGGCCGCACACGCTTCGACGCGTTCGGCCGGCACGTTCCGCAGGCCGGCCCACTCGGCCATGAGCGTACCTTGCATGATCTGGTTTTCGTAGCGTTCGGACTGGACGCCGACGTAGAGTGCGTCGACGACCGCTGACGGCTTGGGCAATCCCTCGAACGCCTCGGCCAGGGCTTTCGAGAACAGGTCCCGGCCGGGGAGGTCCGTCTTGCCGATCGGCGACGCACCGACCGCAATAATGTGTGCTGTCGACATGTCACATGAATAGATACCCCCGTCAGTGTTAACGATTCTTATAAACGAGCCTGACAATCGACGGCGTCGTCTTCGAACGGGGTCTCGGGGTCGTTGCTGTCGGAGGAGTCGCAAGGGTTTGTTTATAAATGAATCGTACCTCTCCGGCGAAACCGATTAAAAGGAAACCCACGTTCGCGGGGCGTCGGGAACGCCGACGACCCGCACCTCGCGGCCGCCGCCGTCGGCCTCACGGAGTTCGACGACGGCGTCGAAAAGCGACGTGAGGGTGTTCACCTCCTGGGTGTCCTGTGTCGTCGGGTCGATGGTGGCGATGCCGAGGTAATCAGCCGCCGAGACGCGGCCGGTGATGGTATGCAGGAAGTTGAACACGCGCTGGTTGTTCGCGTACTGGAGTATCGTCGACAGCGACAGCACCGACAGCCGAAGCCCGCCATCGATTTCGTGGCCGATGTCGCGGGTGCATTTGACGATGCCGACCCCGATACCCGTCAGGTCGCCGGGCGAGCCGACGTATTTGATGGTCTCGGTGTCGTCCATCGAGCCCTTCCCGGTCGCCCCCGTGCAGTCGACGGTGTGGAAGCGCTCGAGGTTGCCGTGTGTGGTTCCCTCGTAGGCCGTCCGGAGCCGGTCGCCGTCGGTATCCGGCGTGACGGCGATGGCATGGCCGCTCTCGGCTCCGTCGGCGAGCAGTTCGAGCGCGAGGCGTCGCTTGCCGAGCATCGGCGCCCCCGAGATGAGGATGTTAGTGCCCGCGGGGACGGTATCGAACCCGGCGACTGGAACGGTGTCGCCGATGTGGTACGTCTCGGTGTCGGTGACTGCTCCCTGAAGACCGTCCGAACTCATCGCTCCTCTTCCCCCTCCTCGAACTCCCTGAGCGCGCCGATGAACTCCGCGTCGTCGAGCAATCGGTCCTTCTGGGTCTCCAGTTCGGCTTCCAGCGTGCCGATGCGCTCTTCGAGGTCGGTGTATGCGTCGCTTTCTCGCCGCTCCGCCTCGGATTTCTGGTCGTCCAGCATGGCGCGTTTCGTCAGCAGCGACCGGTACTCCCGGACCGTATCGGCCCGCTCGCCGCGTTCCAGCAGGTCGTCGATGGTCTTGCGTATCCCGGCGGCGGTCGGTGGCTTGGTGATGTAGTCGTCGAATCCCATCTCGATGATGTCGAAGTCGGGGTCGACGGCGCTGACGATGGCGACGGGGCAATCGTAGCCGCGGTCGCGAATCTCCGCGAGCACCTCGCCGCCGGATATCCCCGGCATCATCCGGTCGAGCAACACCACGTCGATGGCATCGTCGATCTCTTCGAGGGCTTCCGCGCCGGATTCGGCCAGTCGAACCTCGTAGTCGGCGGTGAGCCAGAGCTGGTACGTCTCGGCCACGTCGGGTTCGTCCTCGACGACGAGCACGACCGGGTCGTCCGGCGTATCCATGTCCGTCATAATTGTCCTCCGGGCTTGCCTCTTTGGCTGTCAGCGGACTCCGGCCCGTCGAGTTCGACGACGAAGGCCGCCCCGGGGTCGTTGTCCTCGATGCGGATATCGCCGCCGTAGGCGTCGACCATCGCGTCGACGAAGAAGAGACCGAAGCCCGACCCCGCCGACTTCGCGTGCGTCTCGCCGCGCCGGAAGACCGCCTCGTACTGTTCCGGCGGGATGCCGCGGCCGTTGTCGGCGATGCGGATGCGGACCCGGTCGTCGACTCGCTCGGCGCTGGCCTCGATGCGCAGTCCCTCGGTGTCGTTGTGTTCGATGGCGTTCCGAACGATGTTGCCGAGCACGTCCCCGAGCAGTTCGTCGGCACGGGCCTGGAGGTCGCTGGGCAGCGAGGTATCGAACTCGACCTCCGGGTAGGCCTGGCCGATGCGGTCGAGTTCGCCCTCCAGCAGGCGCGTGACGTCGACCGGTTCTAGGGAGATGCTGCCTTCCTGACCGCCGAGGGCGTTCAGCACCGTCTGGACGCGCTCGACGAAGGCCGTGATGTCGTCACACCACCGGCGGATGGTTTCGGCGTAGTCGCCGTAGTCGCCCTCCAGTTCCCCTTCGAGGATTTCTGCCCGGGCGCGGATGACGGTCATCCCGTTGAGGACGTCGTGGCGGAGGATGCTGTTGATGAACTCCATCTGTGAGGTGCGGGTCTCCAGTTCCTCCTCGCGTTCGACCCGGTCGAGGGCGGCCTGTGCGTTCAAGCCGAGTATCTCGGCCTGTTTCAGGTCCATATCCGGAATCTCGCCCGCCTCCTGTCGACCGATCTCCAGCAGGCCGATGTCGCCGAGGGGTATCAACAGCATGGCGCCGAGCGGTTGGTCGAAGGCGCGGTTGTCGACCTCTTGGTAGTTCTCGATAGTTCGGCTTTCGCCCTGCTGGAACACCTCCATCCCGAGTTCGTCATCGGTGATCGGGTCGAGGTCAGCCGTCGACTCGACTTCCAGCAGTTCCTTGCTGGAGTCGGTCACCCCGAACGGAACGAGCGACTCCGAACTCTTGTCGTAGCGCCACATCGTCGACACCGGGCAATCGAGGACCTCCTCGGCGATGTCGACGGCCGTTCCGGCGACCTCCTCGGCCGTGGTCGCGTAGGTCAACCGGCGACTCGCCTCGTGGAGGGTCTCGATGCGCCGTCGCTGCTCGTGTTCGTCGGTGACGTCCATGGCGGTGCCGATGACTTCGGTCACCTCGCCGTTCTCGTAGACGGGCGTCAGCCACGCTTCGAGGATTACCGCTCCGAGGTCGATGGTTCGGTGGACGGTCTTGCCGTCGAGTGCCTGCCGACAGCCGTCGATGACGTTCGGGAAGCCGGCGTACATCTCGAACATCGAGTCGCCGACCGCTTCGCCGGGTTCCAGCCCGAGCGCCTCCAGGCCCTCCCCCTCCGAGAGGGTTATCGTGCCGTCCTCGTCGAAGGTAAACAGCACGATGGGGACGTTCTCGATGATGCTTCGGAGCCGCCGCTCTCGCGCTCTGGATTCGGTGATGTCTCGGACGATGGCGACGCTGCCGCCGTCCTTCATCCGGGTCAACGTCAACTCCTGTGGGAACGTACTGCCGTCGGCGCGCTGGCCGGTCGCCTCACCCCGCCACTCGTGGTGTGCTCTGAGTTCCGGGAACACCTCCGCCTCGATACGGGCGGCTTCCGATGACGAATAGAAGCGCTCCCACGGTTCGCCGACGACCGCTTCGGGGTCGTCGTAGCCGTACATCTCCGCGAACGAGCCGTTCACCGTGACGTACTCGCCGCGGTCGTTCAGGATGGCGATGCCGTCGGTGGAGGTTTCGAGCGCGCGCTGGGTCCGGCGGGTCACGCGGTATTGCTGTCGCCGCCGTGCGTCGGAGTAGCCGGCGACGGTGCCCCCGGCGGCCCCGAGCGGTGCGGTAAAGAGGGCGGCGAAGGCGCCGACGATGAGCGGGTCGTTCGCGACGACGAACGCGGTGGCCAGGAGTACGACGACGAAAAGCGCCGCCGTCGCCGCGGTCCACGCGGCGACGACGCCGATATCGTCGCCGGTCAGGTTCGTCCCGAGAAGCCGAACGCCGGCCGCGACGATGGCCAGCGAGGCCGCCAGCGGAATCGCGGCCCGCATGGTATCGAACCCGGTCGTGCCGACGAAGGCGCCGGCAATCGAGAGCGCACCGAGCAGGACGCCGATGCCGATAACGGACCACTTCCGTCGTGAGCCCCTGTCGACCGGTTCCCCCTCGATTTGCTCGCCCAATCTGGGGGTTTCAGTAGTCATATATGTCTTCTGTACTGATAACATAAATCAATTGTCTCGAACACACCCGGTGTTTCATACTCGGCCGCGCTGGCCGCCGTCCGTGAGGGTTTTGCGTTGCGGCCGAGTATCTGGGTCCGATGAGTTTCAGCCGCGAGGCAGCCGTTTCCCGCCTGCGCGAGATCGTCGAGACGGTCCGCTCCGAGCCGATGCCCGTCCCCGTCCGCGAGGTGTGGGTCTACGGCGACGTCGTGTTGGGGATGGACCCCGTCGAGCGACTCGACGTCTATCTCACGAAGGACCTGCTGTTCAAGGACGCCCCCGAGCGCGAGGCCGACTTCGAGAAGCGCCTCGGCGTCTCGGGCGTCGGCAAGACCGTCGCCGCGGCGTGGGCCGACGAGTACCCCGAATACGTCCGCGCGAACGCCAACGGCCACGTCGCCCCCGAGAAGTGTCTCGCGGCCCACCTGCTCGAAGACGACGAACCCATCCACCTCGAAGTCTGCAACACCGGCTTCGAGAACAACGTCACCCAGCGGCTGAAGGGCGCCCGCGCCCGCGAAGATTACACCCAACTGCTCGACCCGCGGGCGGCCTGTCTGTGGGTCGATTCGGAGGATGGCGGACAGGTCAGCGAGGAGGCCTTCCGCAAGTTGGCGGACGGCGAGTTCGCTTTCCCGACGCTGTCGGCGTCGCTGGAGATGCTCGGCATGGACGAGACGGAGGCCAGCGAGGCGGCCGACGAACTGCGGACCTATCAGAACCGACAGGACGGCGTGACGGTTCGCGGCGACGTGGTGTAGCCGTTCTGGTTAGGTTCGTTTGTAAACCCCGCCGGGAGAGGCGTTCTCCGGACGGTACCGGAAACGGTAATCCTCGCTTCTCCGATGGGCCGGTATGAAGCGACGTTCGGCCCTCCAGTTCGGCGGCGCGACGCTCGCCGGGTTTCTCGGCGGCTGTTCGGCCTTCGAGCGCAGTACCCCCTCGACCGTGACCGTCTCGGAGATTACCATTCGAAACCGGCTCGACCGCGACATCGAGGCGAGCGTGTTGCTGGTCGACGACGGGGAGGTCGCTTACTGGCGGTCCGTCTCGGTTCCCGCCGGCTCGAACCCCTTCGCTACCCTGACGGACCTCCCGGAGACGGCGGGAGCGTACGACCTGTATGCACACGTGCCGGCCTCCGAGAACGACCCGCCGGTTCAGGCGAATCTGGTCGAGGCGGCCGGCGACCGGTCGTGCATCACGGTCGGCATGGAGGTGACAACTGCCAGCGTGGACGGTGAAGACGTGCCGGCCGTCGCATACGGCACCATCGGTGAGTGTTGAATACCCGGACACGGCGAGCGGACACGCCGCCGTATCCCCGGCAGTCGATTCGCGGGGGCACTGTCTCGACCGAGCCACGGGCTATGCGGTTCGAGTGGTCAGCAAAACGAGAATGAAATCGAGACTCTAGCGAAGGTCCGGAACGAGTGCGGCTTCTACCTCGTCGCGGTCGTAGCGCTTGAGACGGCCGCCGTCGGCGCGGATGGTGGTGGTTTCGTCCTGCGGCATGACCGGGACCATTGGTTCGATCTCGTCGGGGGTCATCTACTACCACCCACAACATGCATGGTCTTAAACCTTCATGATTGTTAGTCAAAGATGCGGCAAGTATTGTCGGGCCGGCATCCGAAGCCTTATATCCGAAAACGAAGCAGACGAAAGCAAATGGTGGAGGCGTTCGCCGTCGCGTCGGGCAAGGGCGGCACGGGCAAGACCACGAGCACGCTCGCGTTGGGGATGGCGCTGGCCGACGACTACGACGTGACGGTCGTCGACGCCGACACCGGGATGGCGAACCTGCTGTTCCACACCGGCCTCGCGGAAGCCGACACGACGCTACACGACGTGCTACTCGAGGGCGGCGCGTCAGTTGCGCAAGCAACCTACGACCGGTTCGGGATGCGCGTGGTCCCCTGCGGCACCTCGCTTGCGGCCTTCGAGGCCGCCGACCCCGAGCGCTTGCGCGACGTGGTCGCAGACCTCGCCGCCGACACCGATATCCTCCTGCTCGACTCGCCGGCCACCCTCTCCTCGAAGAGCGCGGTCCTGCCCATCGTGCTGGCCGACCGCGTGGTCGTCGTCCTCCAGCCGACGATTCCGGCCATCTCCGACGGCCTCAAAGTACAGGAGTACGCCCTCTCCTATGGCTCCGATATCGCCGGTACGCTGTTCAACAAGGTCAAAGGCGACATCGACGACGCCGCACAGAAGGCCGACCGCTACTTCGAGGGTCCACTTCTCGCACGCATCCCGGAAAGCGACGCCGTCCGGGAGGCCCGTGCGGCCGGTCAACCGCTGCTCGCCTACGACCCGGCGGCGCCCGCGGCCGCGGCCTACCGCGAGGCCGCCGCCGCACTCGACGTCCGCGACGGCGACAGCGACGCCGTCGCCGAGCGGTTCCGAACCGCGGTCATCCCCGACCCGCCATGATACCGGAGGGCGACCTCCTGCGCTCGCGGGTCGTGGCCGACCTCGCGCCGGCCCTCGAAGACGCCCTGGACCGACGGCTGGACGGCTACGCCGTCCTCGCGCCGCGGGACGCCCTGCTCGGGGGTGGCGGCGACGCCGACGACCGGGGAATCCTCACCTTCGAGGCCGGCGTCCCGACGCTGGCCTACCACGTCGGCACCGACCGCGGCGGCCCGGCGGCGCTGGCGGATATCGGTCCCGGGCCGTACAGACTGGAACTCTACGCGCTCGATGCGGCGCATCTGGCGGTCCCCCACGAAACCGAGAGCCTCCGGATTCCGCCGGGGCTGGCCGCCGAACGGCTGGCCGGCGACGGCGCGCTGGCCGAGCGGGTTCGGCAGGCGACTGACGACGACGGGGGCGGGGCCGACGGCGCCCTCGAAGCCTTCCTCGAAAACGAGGCGGCCATCGAGGACATCCGCGAGTCCGCGCGCTCGGAGGCGGCGGCCCGCGCGGCCGACTGGGGCTTCGAGGACGCCATCGACGAGTAGCGGCGGGGGCGACCGCCGCTCGGCCGAAGGTTCAAAACCGATGGCCTCCGCACGGGAGGTATGGCAGCCTCCAAGGACATCGACATCAGCGGCCTCGACCTCTCCGGTGACCGCTACACCGTCGAACAGAGTCTGATTCGGAACAAGTACGCCGCCTCCGACAGCGACGGCAACACCGTCCTCCGGGGCAAACAGAAGATGTTCAAACTCAAAGAGGAGTTCCCCTTCGTCGACGCCGATGGCGAAGAGGTCTTCACCGTCAAGGCCGGCAGCGTCATCGACGTCGCCGGCAACTACGTCCTCTCGGACGCCCGAACGGGCGAGAACCTCGTCATCCTCGACAACGACTTCTCGATGTTCCAGGACACGTGGACCATCCGGGATGCCGACACGGAGGCCGCCATCGCGAGAATCGACTCCCGCGGTGCCTTGGTCACGCTCGCGCGCAACAACCTCCCGTTCGGCGAACTGATTCCGCACAAATACGAGATCACCGACGCCGACGGCGCCCACGTCGGCAACATCGACGGCCAACTCTCGATTCGCGACCGCTACGAGATAACCATCGACGACGCGAGCACGGTCCCGAAGGAGGCCGTCATCGCCGCCGCGATGGTCATCGACGCCATCCAGAACAACTGACGGCCGCCGTCGGCGACTGCCTCCCCTCCGCCCATACGCTTTACCCTCTGTCGACCGACTAGCGGCTATGACCGCCGAGAACTTCCTGTTCTGCTCGCTGGATGCCGCCCTCATCGGCGACATCGCGTGGCAGGTCCACCGCGAGGGCCACGACGTCAAGTACTACATCGAGGCCGAAAGCGACCGGGAGATCGCCGACGGGTTCGTCCCGAAGACCGACGACTGGCGCGCCGAAATCGAGTGGGCCGACGTCATCGTCTTCGACGACATCTGGGTCACGGGACCCGACCAGCGGGAGGGTCCCGGAACGAACGAGCGGGGCGAAGCCCCGCGAGGCGGCGCCGAGGTCGGCACCGGCGAGATAGCACAGGAACTCCGCGCGGAGGGGGAGGCCGTCGTCGGCGGGACGCCGACCACCGACCGCCTCGAGGAGGACCGCGGCTACGCGATGGAGGTACTGGAGGACAACGGCGTCGACACCCTCGACCACCGGGAGTTCTCGGATTTCGACGAAGCCATCGCCTTCGTCCGGGAGAACCCTGCCCCCTACGTCATCAAGCCGCTCGGCGAGGTCCAGAACGTCAAGCGCCTGCTCTACGTCGGCCACGACGACGACGGCGGCGACGTAATCGACGTCCTGCGCGCCTACAAGAAGGCGTGGGGCCACCGGATGAAGGGCTTCCAACTCCAGCGCAAGGTCGAGGGCGTCGAGGTGGCGGTCTGTGGCTTCTTCAACGGCGACGAGTTCGTCGAACCCATCAACTTCAACTTCGAGCACAAGAAGCTCTTTCCCGGCAACATCGGCCCCCAGACCGGCGAGATGGGCACCTCGATGTTCTGGTCGGGCCGCAACGACCTCTTCGCCCGGACGCTCGGGAAACTCGAAGACTGGCTGGCCGCGGAGGGCTACGTCGGCAGCATCGACCTCAACTGCATCGTCAACGCCGACGGCGTCTACCCGCTGGAGTTCACCCCACGGTTCGGCTATCCGACCATCACGCTGCAGGAGGAGTCCTTCGAGTCGCCCACCGGACAGTTCTTCGCCGACCTCGCCAACGGCGACGACCCCGACCTGCAGGTCCACAGCGGCTATCAGGTCGGCGTCCGGGTCGTCCTGCCACCCTTCCCCTTCGACGACGAGAAGACCTACGACGAGAACTCGCGGAACGCGGCCGTCGTGTTCGATGGGGAGGATCGCGAGGGCATCCACATCGAGGACGCAAAGCAGGTCGACGGCCAGTGGCGCGTCGCCGGCGAGAGCGGCATGCCGCTCGTCGTCACCGGGAAAGGCGAGACGATGGCCGAGGCTCGCGAGCAGGCCTACGACCGCATCGACGGCATCGTCATCCCGAACTGCTACTACCGCGACGACGTCGGCGAGCGGTGGATGGACGGCGACGGCGACCGCCTGCAGGCGTGGGGCTATCTCGGGCCGGCCTGAGCCGAGTTCCCGTCGCCCCCATCAGAACTCGAAGACGTCCTCGATTGACTGGAGGGCGAGTCGGCCGAGCAATCGCACGGGCCCGCGTTTCGGAAGGTCGCGGACGAGCTGCCCCGTCCCAGGTGGAACGCTCCCGCCGGCGTCGATGTCCCAGTCCGTCTCCGCCGCGAAGCGCTCGACGGCCTCTTCGGCGCGGCGCTGAATCGCGTCGGCCTCCATCGTTCGCACCTCGCCGTCGCGCATGAGGACTTCGCCGTCGACGATGACCGTCTCCACGTCCGCGGGCGCCGCGTTGTTCACGACGTTGGCCGGAGCGTTCGTCATCGGCGTGAACTTCGGCGCGTCGGTATCGAGGAGAACGAGGTCCGCTCGCTTTCCGGGTTCGAGACTCCCGAGTTCGTCGCCGACGCCGAGGGCACGTGCTCCCTCGATGGTGAGCATCCGCACCAACTCCATCGAGGAGTACTGTCCCGCGGTTCGTTTGAGGTTGGCCGCGAGGCGGGCCTGCCTCGCTTCGCCGAAGAGGCTGTAGGAATCGTGCCAGTAGTGGTCGTCGATGCCCAACCCGACGTCGACGCCCGCGGCCCGCAGTTCGGGGACGGGCGTCCACTGCATCTCGGGGTCGGGGTTCCAGTAGCAGAACACCGAGGGGCAATGGGCGACCGAGGCGCCGGCCGCCGCGGTCCGCTCGATGTCCTCCTCGTCGGCGACCCGGAAGTGTGCCGCCACCAGTCGGTCGTCGAGGAGGCCGACCTCGTCGAGCAACGCGAGTGAGTCGTCGGCTCCGTTGGCTCGCGCCATCGTGTTGCTCTCCTCGAGTTCGAGCAGATGGGTATGGACGAGCAGGTCCGGGTACTCCGCGGCGAGGGCGGCGACTCGCTCCCAGAGGTCGCGGGAACACGACCAGTCGTCGTGCGGACAGACGGCCGCCCGGATGCGGTCGTCGTAGGCGCCGTGGTACTCCTCGATGAACGCCCGAGCGTCGGCGAACTGCTCGTCGACCGGGACATCCCAGAACAGGTCGGTGAGGGCGGGGCCGAAAAAGCCCCGCAGGCCGGCCTCGCCGAACGTCTTGGCGCCTGCCCACGGTTTCACGTCCATCGCGTTGACCGTGGTGACGCCGCCGACGAGGAAATTGAGCGCGGCGAGTTCGTACCCCGCTTCGATGAGGTAGTCGAACTCGCCGTCGGCGATATCGCTATATATCGCCGTCATGCTCCCCACCAACTCCATGAGGTCGAGGTCGCTGAAGGCACCGAGCAGGGGCGTCAGTTCGGGGTGGGTGTGGGCGTTGACGAGTCCCGGCATCGCCAGCGACCCCTCGCCGTCGATGACGATGTCGGCGTCGGTGTCGCAGTCGTCTGCCTTCGTGGGGCGAACCTCGACGATGCGGCCGTCCTCGATGCGGACGGTTCCGCGCTCGAACAGGCGGTTCTCGCCGTCGACGGGCAACACGAGTGCGTCGTGGATGAGGATGTCAGTCGTCATCGTCGTTCAGCCGTGTAGTGTTCGATAACCATCGCCTCGGCTTTCCGGACCAGTTCGCCGGCGGTGCTCGTCGTGCAGTCGAGCGCCGATGCAACGTCGGCGACCGTTCCCTCCCGGGGCACCTCGTAGTAGCCGACCGACACCGCCGCCTCGAGGGCTTCCCGCTGTCGGTCCGTGAGCCGCGACGGCGAGTGTGCCCGCTCGAACTCCCGGACCCCCTCGATGGCGAGGTCGCCGAACTCGGAGAGGGCCTCGTGAAACGCGCTGAGTGCCGTCGATTCGCCGACCGCCTCGAACAGCACCTCGCCCGTCTCGCGGAAGACGACCGGCGGCAGGAAGACGACTCGCGATTCCGAAATCGTCTCCAGCAACGGCGTCGAGAACTCGTAGTCCGCCTGCTGGAGGAAGGTGTAGGTCCCGTCGGTGTCCTCGACGACGTTGCTGGTCACCAGCGAATCGACAGCGGCGATGGCCGTTTCGGTCGCCTCCCGGTCGCCGTCACACCAGAACAGCGTCGTCGCCTCGGCCGTCGGACTCCACATCAGTAACTCGGCCCGCGTAATCGGCGTCCCGTTCATGATCCGTCGCTGAAGCGGGTGGACGAACCGGTCCGGATAGGTGACCGAGAACTGGATGCGTTTCATACCGCCATCGCCGGCCGTTCGCCCACGCCATACATCAATCATCGTGGTTACACTCCCCTCGGTCACCGCCGTTCGTCCAGTACGTCGGGGATGCTTCGCAGGAGCGCCTGCAGGTGGTCCGCATCGTCGAGCGCGTGCAGTCGGGCGTTCGGCAGTCGCTGTTCGAGGCGACGAACGTCGGCTATCGGAACGTTCGTATCCGCCTCGCCGTGCCACAGGCGGACCTCGGCCTCGATGTTCTCGAAGGCGATTTCCCAGTCTCTCGCCGTGTTCCGGAACTCGGTTACGGCGCCGCGACCGGAGCCCGAAAACGCCTCGACGAAATCCGCCCTGACGGTCTCGGCGGCGGCGTCCGGAATCGACTCGGCGTCGTCGGTGTACTGTGCGAGGACGAACGACGGGTCGAGGCGACTCGCCAGCCACGCCTGCCCGCGGAACAGTCCCCGGAGGAGCGGGGGCGTCGCCGTCGCCAGCCTCGCGAGCAGTCGCTGTAACGCGGGCGTTTCCTCGCTGATTTCGGGCGGCGTCGCCCCGGAGACGACATCGACCCGGTCGATGCGGTCCGGCCGCGTCGCCGCCGTGGCGAGAGCGTCGGGAGCGCCGCCGGAGAAGGCGACGAGGCCGGCCGTCTCCACGCCGACATCGTCGAGGACGGGCGTGACGAAGGCCTCGGCGTCACGAACCGACCGCTCCGGCCACGGTATCGATTGGCCGTATCCCGGCCGGTCGGGGGCCAAGACTCGAATCCCGCGGGCCGTGGCGGCCGACTCCAGCAGTCGTCCCAGTCGTCGCGACCCCGGCGTCCCGTGGAGGAACACGACCGGCACACCGTTCGAATCCCCGTACTCCTCGTAGGCGAGCGACCGCTCGTCGTCGACGTGGACCGTCATCGTTCGAGTCTCGTCCCGCGGTGTATCGAACCGACCGGAGGTCCGTGTTGCCATCGCTTGTGACTACGCGGTCGATATGCGAGTGGATGGTGCCGGACCGATGCGGTGGTTTATAAGTAATCGTCGTCGGTTCCGCGTCTCATCTTTATGCACGTCGGGAATGCAGGAACATCCATGACTCCGGAGCGCTGGTCGTCGCGGCTCGGGTTCCTGCTCGCGACGGTCGGTGCCGCCGTCGGGCTCGGCAACGTCTGGCGGTTCTCGGCCGTGGTCGGACAGAACGGCGGCGGCGCCTATCTCGTTCCCTATCTGCTCGCGGCGTTCGTCTGTGCGGTCCCGCTTCTGGTCCTCGAACTCTCGGTCGGCCGGACGCTCCGGACGGACGTGGTCTCGGCGTTCCGGTCGGTCGGCCCGGTCTACACGGCCTTCGGCTGGCTCGTCGTCGGGGGCGTGCTGCTCATCCTGAGCTACTATCTGGTTTTGACCGGCTGGGTGCTCGGCTTCCTCCTCTCGTGGCTCGGCGGCGCCGAGACCACGTTCGCGGCCTTCACCGACGGGTGGGCGCCGGTCGGCGCGTTCGTCGCGACGACGGTGTTGACTGGGGCGGTCGTTTCGCTGGGCGTTCGCGGCGGCATCGAGCGCCTCGCCACCGTCGTCATGCCGACCGTGTTCGGCCTGCTGGTCGTTCTCGCGCTGTACGCGACGACGCTTCCCTCGTGGGGGCGGGCGGCCGCCTTCCTGTTTACGCCCGATTTCTCGGTCCTCTCGGAGTTCGGCCTCTGGAGTGCTGCCTTCGGACAGGTGTTCTTCTCGATGTCCGTCGGACAGGGCATCATGCTCACCTACGGGAGCTACGTCGAGGCGGACGCCGACCTGCTCCAGTCGTCGGTCGTCATAACCGTCATCGACATCGCCGCGGCGATTACCGCCGGCCTCGTCATCTTCCCCATCGTGTTCAGTTTCGGCCTCCAGCCGACCCTCGGGACGGAACTGGCCTTTACGACCCTGCCGACGGCCTTCGCGGCGATGCCGTTCGGCCGGGTCGTCGCCGTCGCCTTCTTCGGCCTGCTCTTCTTCGCCGCGCTGAGTTCCTCGGTCGCCCTGCTGGAGGTCGGCGTCGCCACGGCGACGAACGCGACCCGGCTCTCGCGAGCGCAGGCGACGGTGGGAATCACCGGCGGCGTGTTCCTCCTCGGCGTCCCCTCCGCGCTGAGCTACAGCCCCCTCGGACTGGAACTCCTCGGCCGGCCGGTCCTCGACCTCGTCGACGAGTCGGTCGGGACGTTCGCGCTCCCCATCTCGGCGATACTCGTCACGCTCGTCTTCGTCTGGGTCGCCGACTTCGAGGCCGTCCACGAGGACCTCGGGCGGCTCTATCCCGTCGTTCGCTACGTCGTGCCGTTCGTTCTCGTGGCGGTGACGGCCGCGAAAGTCCTCGGCGTCGCCCGGCCGGCGTGGCGCCTCCTCGTCGACCACGTTCGCGGCGGCGTCGGATTTCCGACCGCTATCGCCGTCTTCGTCGTCCTGCTCGGCCTCGGATGGCTGTTCCGCGACCGCTTCGCCGACATCGGCCGGTCCCGACGGCGCTCCCGGTGACCGGCGGGCCGCCGTCGGACGCCGACCCGCTCAGTGGTGGTGCCCGTGGCCCGACTGGCCGTCGTGGATTCGCGGCGACGTGTCCGCGAAGGACTCGGGCGAGTCCTCGAAGGCCCGTCTGCAGGCGTCCGCACAGAAGTAGTAGGTCTCGCCGTCGTAGGTGGCGCTCGGGCCGTCGTCGTCGGTCCGCATCCCACAGACCGGGTCCCGATACTCACCGGGCGCACCGAGGCCGCGGCGGTAGACGTAGGCGAGGAAGCCCACGAAGGCGAAGACGATGAGGTTGAGATAGAAGGTGTAATCGAGCTTGAAGTAGGTCTTTTCTGTGGCGGTCTGCCCGCCCGCGAGGTTCGGCACGATGCCGAGGGCATCGAACAGCAGTTCCATGAGGAAGCCCGCGAAGGCCATCGTCACGAAGAAGACGCCGAGCAGGTACAGCATGACCGCCCAGCCGTAGTACTTCCGGTAGATGTTCAACACCGGAACCGTGACGAGGTCGGCGTAGACGAACGCGATGATGCCGGCGAAACTGACGCCGCCGCTCCACAGCGCGACGGCGAAGGGGACGTTGCCCATGCTCCCGACGAAGCTGATGACCGCGATGGCGACGCCCATGACCGCGTTCTCGGCGGTCACCAGCACGCCGTCGCCCTGCAGGAACAGGGCGTTCCAGACCCACTGGGGGATGAAGACGATGACGAACCCGGAGATGAGGAAGCCGGCGACGATGTCCTTGTAGATCATCGACCACTCCTTGCGGAACTGGTTGGCGACCTTGTACCAGCCGCCCCACGAGCGGAGTTCCTCGCGCCAGCCACCCCCGCTTGCGGTCTGCTGGAGATACGTCTCCATACAGCCCTCCGAACAGAACTTCAGCGTCTCCCCGTCGTCGGTCGTGACGGTGTATTCGTCTTTGCCCTCCATGCCGCAGGTCGGATCCTCGGTGATTCCGGCCTCGCTGTCGCGCTCGTTGAGCGTCCTTCGGACCTCCTCGAAGCGGCTTTCGGGCAGCGTCAGGTGGACGACGCCGGCCATCACGACGATGAGGACGAGGCCCCCCAGCAGTTCGGCCAGCAGGAACTCCCAGCCCAGCAGGATGAGTATCATCAACCCGAGTTCGAAAACGAGGTTCGTCGAGGCGAACATGAACGCCATGAAGTTCACCGCGTGTGCACCCTTCTTGAAGAGCCCCTTGCCGATGGCGACGGCGCCGAAGCTACACCCGCTGCTGGCCGCACCGAAGGCCGTCGCCCGTGCCAGTCCGGTCATATCGCCATCGCCGAGCAGGTCGGCCATCCGCTCCTTGGAGACGTAGACCTGTACGAGACTGGTCACGACGAGGCCCACGATGATGGCCCACGCCGCGGTCCACAGGAAGCCGACGCCGATTCGGAGCGCCTCGACGACGCTACCAATCGCTACCATACCACAACGTTCGCAGGAGCCGACTAATGCAGTTGTGCCTAGAATACCGAACCCGGACGGACCACGGACTTTCGTTTTCGAACTCAGAGAGGGTAGTCGAGTCGGGGCTTCGTTACCCCACCCGTCCGACGGGTCGTTTCGAGTCGTTCCCAACCGACGGGAACCTCGACCCGTACTTATAAGAATCAGGCCGGAAGTAGCACCTGACCATGACCGACACGTTCAGTCGACGCCGACGGGACCGCCCCTCCGAGTCCCACCCTCGCGTCCTCGAGGTCCTCGGCAACGACGGCTCCGGAACGCCGGAGACCTACACCTTCGTTCCCCGCGATGCGGACGCCGCCGAGCGACAGACGACGTGGCTCACCGCCGACCGGGACAGCGTCGTCGACCTCGAAGAATGGCAGTGACCGCGCCATCGGCCCGCCGGTCGTGTCCCGTCGACCGGGATTTCGCCGGCCGCTTTTGAGCCTCGATGTCCTACCTTCACACACAGGCAGATGGTCGACCGATACAGTCGCGCGCTCGTGCTCATCCCCGTCGTGCTCGCGCTCGGTGCGGCCGCGAGCGCCCACCCGCAGGTCGCCCTTCATCAGGGGCTGGCGGGCGGGAGCCTGCTGTCGACGCTCCTGCTGTACGACGCGCTCTTCCGGAACCCACCCGTCGAACCGACGGCCCGAGACGCTGCCGTGACGGCCCTCGTCGGAATCGGATGGCTGCTGACGCTCGTGGTGCTGTGATGGAGCGTCGGGTATCCTGCGCGTCGCTACCGAACCGGCCCGTCGAACCGTTCGATACAGTACCCTGCGCTTCGATGACCGACCGTGGGACTACTCGCTAACCTAACGCTGGTGTTCGTCGCCGGGTTCATCACCGCCTTAGCGACCGGCCTCGGAGCGATACCGTTCTTCTTCTTCGACGATATCAGCGACCGGTGGAACGTCATCCTCTGGGGCTTCGCCTCGGGCATCATGCTTTCCGCCTCGCTGTTCGGCCTCGTCGAGGAGGGACTGGCCGTGGGGACGCCGCTGGAGATACTCGCGGGGATGGCCGTCGGCGTCGTGCTCGTCGTCGTCGCCCACGAGGTGCTGATGGACGCCGAACTCGACGCCCGCGACTACGAGGAAGCGAACTTCAAGAAACTCGTGCTCATTCTGGGCATCCTGACGGTCCACAGTTTCCCCGAGGGCGTCGCCGTCGGCGTCGCCTTCGCGGACCTGAACCTCGGGACCGGTCCCATGATACTCGGCTTTACCGTGCCGGTGTTGGCCATCTTCATGACCATCGCCATCTCCATCCACAACGTCCCCGAGGGGACGGCTATCGCCATCCCGTTGCGAGCGATGAACGTTCCCGAATGGAAGATGGTCTGGTGGGCCGTCTTCTCGAGTCTGCCACAGCCGGTCGGGGCCGTCCTCGCGTTCGGGTTCGTCCGCATCGCCCGCCAGTTCCTCCCGTTCGGATTCGGCTTCGCGGCCGGCGCGATGATATATCTCGTCCTCTCGGAGTTCGTCCCCGAGGCGCTGGACACCGGCGCGGACCTGCCGCGGGGCGGCCGCCCCGAACTCGTCGGCGGAGTCGTCGGTGGAATCCTGCTTATGCTCCCGCTGCTGTTCGTGTGAGGGACTGAGCCCTCTCGTAGGGCCCCTCGTAGTCGACACCCCACCTCAGTCGATGTGAGTCTGGTGTGTCAGGTACTCGACGGTCACCGAATCGTGGATTCGAATCCTGATCTCGTCGACGGTTCGACGGTACTTCGTGGCCGGACTGGCCGCGCGACCGGTTTCACCGACCGGCGCTATCAGCCCGCTCGATTCGAGTTCGTCCATCTTCCGGTATGCGGTCGATTTCGGAATCCCGCATTCCTCGACGAGTTTCGAGACCGTCTTCGGTCGCCACAACTGCTGGAACAGCGCCAGCACGTCCTCGTCGGTGACCGACTCCAGCACCCGTCTGGTCTCCATCGCTCCCGAGGTCGGCGCTTCACCCTCGCTTTGGGATGCTCGGCTCATGGTCGTCAGTTCGAGTCCCGGCCGGTTCGGTATGTACCACCAATATGAAGCGGTATAAGCCCGGCCGGGACTCGGACGGCGGTCGCGCCGTCGTCACTCCTCGTCGAGCGCCTCGAATTCGGCGTCCGGCCCGCGCCATCCACGAACGTCGGCGACCTCCAGCACGTATCCTTCGACGCCGCTGGATTTCGCCGCGTCGTCGAGGATGTTCGGCCGCCACGCGTTGTCCCGCATCGCCGCTTCGAGTCGCTCCCACTCCTGCCGGGAGTCGACCAGCCGAATCGCTCCCTGTGCGATGACGCTCCACCAGTCGTCAGGACCGGCGACCTCATAGAGGAGGAAACTCCCGCTTTCGGTGTGCTGTACCCGCTCCAGTTTCCGGCTCGGCGCCGTGCCGAACCCGAAGAAGACGAAGTAGAGTCGACCGTCGTCGTAGCCGGCGGAGACGGGTATCCCGTAGGCCATCCCGTCGCGAGCGAGCGATAGCACGCCGAACCCCCTCTCACGGAGCAGCGCCTCCATCGTCGAGTCATCTATCGGTTCCCCCCGGAAGCGGCTATCGTCGTCCATGTGTGGTATTCTCTCCCTATGTATATGATTGGTCGGATTGATACTCCCCGGATTCGGTGGCTCCGGCGCGACGGCCGGAAACGACACATATACTCTTCGATGACTCCCTCGGCGTAGGACCCTCTATATCCTTATTTGCCCGTTTGCCGCCCTCTTTTCAGTATGTACGAGCGCATACTGGTTCCGACCGACGGGAGTACGGGGACGGCACACGTGGCGATGCAGGCGTTCGACCTCGCGAGCCAATACGGGGCGACGGTCGACATACTCCACGTCGCCGAAACGAACGACGACGACGAGTTGCGGGAGTCCGGTCGACAGGCCGTCGCGACCCTCGAAGAACTGGCCGAGGTCTACGACCTCGATACCACCCGTGAGATACGGGAGGGGGACCCGACCGAGGAGATACTCGCCGCCGCGGACGAGGCAGACACCGACCTCATCGTGATGGGCACCCACGGCCGGTCGGGTCTCCAGTGGCGGCTCATCGGCAGCGTCGCCGAACGCGTCGTCCGCCACGCCGACCCCTCGGTGCTGACCGTCCGCCTGCCGGAAACCGACCGGACCGTCACCGACAGCGCGCAGGCCGAAGCCATCGTCATCGAGGCCCTCGAAGCCGACGGCTACGACGAGGTTTCGGTCCTCGGGACGGACCAGCAACGGAACGTCTGGGTAGTCGAAGCCGAGGCCGACGGCGCCGAGCAACTCGTCTACGTCGACCCGGTCACCCAGCGAACCAGCGTCATCCAGCGGTCGAGCGCCTGACGAACGGCTCTCGTTTTTAAATCGGGGCGGGGCTGTCTCGCTAATTGAGACACGGTATCACGTCTTATCCCGGCTGTCTGTGGAGTCCCTAGTGTGGTGGGTGCATAATACATGACAACGGACCCAACGATAGTCGTCGGTATCAAGCAGGTACCCGACGACGACGAAGTTCGCATCGACCCGGATACGGGGCGACTCGACCGGTCGAGCGCGCCCGCCGTGTTGAACGGGCCGGACAGAAACGCGCTGGAGGCCGCCCTCCAGCTCCGCGACGAGATGAGCGGTCGCGTCGTCGCCATGACGATGGGGCCGCCGCCGGCCGCCGAGGTCCTCGAAGTGGCGGTCGCGATGGGCTGTGACGACGGCGTGCTGGTCTCCGACATCGCCTTCGGCGGGAGCGACACGTGGCCGACGAGCCTGACGCTCGCGCGAACGGCCGAGTACCTCGACGCCGACGTCGTCGTCTCCGGGGAGGAGACGACCGACTCCTCGACCGGACAGGTGCCGCCGGGCATCGCCGCCCATCTCGGGTGGGCCCAACTCACCTACGTCGAGGAACTCGAAGGCCTCCCCGAGGACGGCCAGCTCGTCGCACGACGCGACGTCGAAGGCGGCTACGAGCGCGTCGCCGCCGACCTGCCGGTCGTCGTCGCCGTCGCCTTCGGCGAGAACGACCCCCGGCCGGCGGGCCTCCACCGCAAACTCTACGCCGAAAACGAGTTCGAACCGGTGACGCTCGACGCCGACACCCTCGATATCGACGAATCGAGGGTCGGGCTGGAGGCGTCGCCGACGAACGTCGGCGGCATGGAGACCATCGAGGGCGTCGACCGCGAGCGCGTTACCGTCGACGACGTCGACGACCTCGTCGAGGAACTCGGCGAGACGGAGGTACTGCCATGACCGACATCGACCCCGAGGCGTACAGCGACGTCTGGGTCTTCATCGAGGAACACGACGGCGAGGTGATGACGGTCTCGTGGGAACTGCTCGCGGAGGCTGCCACGCTCGCCGAGAAGACGGGCGAGGACCTCGTCGCGCTCGTCATCGGCGAGGACGTCGATGACGTGGCCGAGGAAGCCATCGCCCGCGGTGCAGACCGCGTGCTGGTCGCCGACGACGCGGTGTTCGAGCCCTACCGGGCGGACCCCTACGGCGAGCAGTTCCGCGCGATGGTCGAAGCGCGCAAACCCTCTATCGTGCTCATCGGGGGCACCCACACCGGCCGCGACTTCGCCGGGCGGGTGGCCGTCCCGGCACACGCCGGCCTGACCGCGGACTGCACCGAAATCGACGTCGACGACGAGGGCGTCCTGCAGGCCCGGCGGCCGGCCTTCGGCGGGAACGTCCTCGCGACCATCATCTGCGAGGAACACCGCCCGCAGATGGCGACGATTCGCCCCGGCGTCTTCGAATCGGCGCCGCCGGAGGGAGACCGCGAGGGAACGGTCGAATACGTCGACGTCGTCGTCGAGGAATCGGACACGCTGACGGAGGTCCTCGAACGCTCGGTCGGCGACACAGCGGACATCACCGAGGCCGACCGACTCGTCGCCGCGGGCGGCGGCATCGACGGCGATATCGAACCGGTCCGACGGCTGGCCGACGCGCTGGACGCCGAACTCGCCGCGAGCCGGAAAGCGGTCGACGAGGGCTGGGTCGAGGGCTCCCGACAGGTCGGCCAGACCGGCAAGACGGTCCGGCCGGAACTGTACGTTGCCGTCGGCATCTCGGGGGCGGTCCAGCACCTCGAAGGCATGAACGACAGCGACGTCGTCGTCGCCATCAACAACGACCCGAACGCACCGATCTTCGACCACGCCGACTACGGCATCGTCGGTGACCTCTTCGAGGTTTGTCCCGACCTTGCCGAGCGACTCGACGCGACCGACGCCGCGGAGGTGACACGATGAGCCAGGCGATGCCCGACGCACTCGCCGACCGCGAGACCGAAACGCCCGACTACAACGACCAGTTCGACGCCGTCGTCGTCGGCGCGGGGCTGTCCGGCAGCGCCGCCGCCCTCACGATGGCCCAGGAGGGCCTCGACGTCGTCATGATAGAGCGGGGCCGCTATCCGGGGGCCAAGAACGTTTTCGGCGGGGTCCTCTACACCCCGACGCTCCGGGAACTCGTCGACATCGACGAGGCGCCGCTGGAGCGATACATCGCCGAACGGCGCTACGGAATGCTCACCGACCACGACGAAACCGCCGTCTCGGTCAGTCCCGGCGAGTGGCACGACCCGCCGCACAACGACTCCTACACGGTCTATCGGGGCGACTTCGACGAGTGGTTCGCCGAACGGGCCGTCGAGGCCGGCGCGACGCTGGTCACCGAGACGACGGTGACGAGCCTCGTCCGCGAGGAGGGCCGAATCGTCGGCGTCGAGACCGACCGCCCCGACGGCCGCCTCCGGGCGCCCTACGTCGTCCTCGCGGAGGGCGGCAACTCGCTGGTCAGCGAGGGCGCCGACCTCAAGCCGACCGAGGACCGCGAGAACGTCGCGGTCGCCGTCAAGGAAGTCCTCGAGTTCCCCGACAACGACACCGCCATCGAGGACCGGTTCCGCCTCTCCGGCGACGCCGGGGCGGCGTACCACTACTTCGGCGAGGGCGCGGTCGGCGACGCCTTCGGCGGCGGGTTCATCTACACGAACGGCGACACCGTCAGCGTCGGTCTCGCCTACCGGCTGTCGGACGCGGCGACGTCCCAGCCCGACCCCGAGGGGACGCTCAACGCGTTCAAGACCCATCCCGCGGTCGCGCCCCTCCTGCGGGGGGCCCGCACCGCCGAGTACACGGCCAAGACCATCCCCGAGGGCGGCATCGAATCGGTGCCCGACCTGACCCACGATGGCGCCGTCGTCGTCGGCGACGCCGCCGGCCTGGTCCTCAACAACGGCGTCCACCTCGAAGGGACGAACATGGCCGTCGAAAGCGGCGTCCACGCCGCCCGGGCCATCGCCGACGCCGCCGACCGCGACCGGACCGACGCGGCGGCACTGGAGGCGTATCCCGAGACCCTCGAGGAGTCCTTCGTCATCCAGAACCTCCGGCGCTACGAGTGGCTGATGGAGTCCGTCGAGGAAGACCGGGAACTGGTCTTCGGGGAACTCCCGCGGGCCTTCGCCGACGCCGGCACCGAGTACTTCCGCATCGACCAGGACCCGAAGGAAACGCACGCGAAAAACGCCAAGAAGCGCCTGCTGGAGGCCGTCGGCGGCTACACCGGCGCCGCCAGACTCGCGCTTCGCTACCGGAAACTCGTCCCATAACAATGAGTGTTCAACCACACGTCCCGGACGTCGAAAACGACTCGCTCGAAGACCGCCTCTACACCGTCAAGTACGAGGACCCGGGAGAATCCCACCTCGACGTGACGCTGCCCGGCCTCTGTGCCGAACGGTGTACGACCTACGACTGCGTGTCCGTCTGTCCCGCCGGCGTCTGGCGGAAGGGCAACGAGGGCGTCCCCGAGATCGCCTACGAGAACTGCCTCGAATGCGGGAGCTGTCGGTGGGCCTGCCCGCACGGAAACGTCGAGTGGAGCTACCCCGGAACCGGCAGCGGCGTGACCTACAAGAAGGGGTAATCACGCCCCTTCTTCCGGTCGAACGGCCTTCACGCGTCGAATCGGCTCTTTATCGAGTTCTGCTCGACCGCGCCTCGCGGACCTCCGCGCCGTCCCGAATGCGGTCCGGACAGTTCGGACAGACGCGGGGTTGGTCCACGTCGTTCGGGGTGAACACGCGGGCGTACGCGGTAGTGACGAAACTGCCGCAGTGCTTGCATTTTGGCATGGGTGTGTCTGGTGTGTCGTCGCTGTCGTTCGGTCGGTTCCGCCGTCGCCGGGCGCCGCTCGCCCGACGTCGTATCGTTACCGCTCCCGGCCGATGGGTCTCTCCGTTTATTTTTAAGTGATTTTTATATCGTGGTCGCGCGGCGGCGCCGCCGACGCGGGCTCCCGTTCCCGCGCTTCGGGACGGAACCCCGTGACGAGTATATAAAGGACTGTAAAATGGTGCGCAGTCGATTCGGGTGTTCGGGGCCACGTCCTACACGTAAGGTGAGACAAGAATGTCATACCAAGCGGCGAACCCTCTATCGGAGGCGTTCGAACTCGAACTGTCGGGGGCGCTCACAGCCTACTGGCTGGCGTTCCTGCGCGTCGTCACCGGGTGGTGGTTCTTCCATGCGGGGATGACGAAACTCCTCGAGGACGGCCTCTCCTACACGTACGGGCCGATGTACCTGCAGGGCATGGAGGGCACCGTCCTCGGTCCCATCCCGGTCTGGATGGGCAACAACCTCGGATGGCTCATCGAGGCGATGGTCCCGCTGGGTGAGACCCTCATCGGGCTCGGCCTGATGGTCGGGGCGCTGGTCCGCTTAGCGTCGCTGTTCGGCGCGGTGTTCATGACGTTCTTCTGGGTCGGCAACGCCGGCTTCGGCAACGGACTCGTGAACGGCGACCTGATGGGCCTGTTGCTGTTCGGGACCATGATCGTCCTCGCGACCGGCCGCTACTACGGGCTCGACGCCCTCATCGAGCGGCTGGATGTCGTGAAGAACCACCCGAAACTCCGGTACCTGCTCGGCTAAGGAGGGACAAGACATGAACACTACACACGACGTCGACGTCATCGACAAGGCGGCGATGGGGCTCAGTGCGGCCCTCATGCTGCTGGGCATCGTCGTCCTCGGACTCGTCGAAACGCTCGCCGGTGAACCGTACGGTGCTGCGCCGCTGACCAACGAGGCTGGCGAGGTGGTCGCCTCGCCGGCCATCGACCCGAACATCCGGACGGGACTCGTCCTCGCCGGGCTCGCCGTCCTCCTGCTGTGGGGGCTCTACCGGGTCGCGACGCCGAGAATCGAACCCGAGGACACGCCGACGGTCGAGATGCCGTCCGACTGACCGGCGCGCACCTTCGATTCGACGACTGGTCTACCGGCTAACCTTTCAAAACCATCCGCGAGACGTCTTCTGACGACCGGTTCCCAATTTCGGGGACACGGGATGTCATCACTTGTATGCGGTTCGCCAATATCCACATGTAATGAGACAACGTTCCGCCGGACCCGGCGGCCTCTCCGGGGAGGTCGGGCCGCTCGACGTCCGACTGGCAGTCGAGATGGACGCGGATGGGGGCTGTCCGCTCGCCGAGCGGACCGGCGACGAGATACGGCAGTCGGTGACGCGGTCCGACACCGACGACACGACCTGTCTGGTCGCCATCGAGGGCGACGAGACCTGCCGGTATCGGCACACGCCGGTGGCCGACGCCTGCCCGTGTCTCGTCTTCGAGCGCCACGACTGCATCTCCGACATCGAATCCGCCAGCGACGGCCGGTTGCGGTTCTCGCTCGTCGTCCCGGACCGCGAGACGCTCCGTTCGATAATCCGGGACCTCAGGGAGGTGGGGACGTCGGTCGCCGTCGAACGGATTCGACACAAGGGCGAGGGCGTCCAGTTGGGCGGCAGCACGCTGACGGACAAACAGCGGGAGGCGCTCACCCTCGCGGTCGAACTGGGCTACTACGACCAGCCGCGCGGCGCGACGCTGGACGACCTCGCGGAGCGACTCGGCATCTCCCGGTCGGGCGTCTCCCAGCGGCTGAACGCGGTCGAGCGCAAACTGGTCCGCGAGCGGGCCAGCGAGGTCGCGTGCCCGAGCGACTGACCTCCTGATACCGTCGGTTCTTCGGTTTGCTCCCGCGGGCCGGGATTAGCCTGTGCTATTATATAAATCGCCAACGCACGTCGAATCAATGAGTCCGCACACGCTGCTTTTGGCAACCGGCGACCCGGCCGCGACCGTGACGGCTGCGAACCTGCTCGCGTACGCCTCTATCGCCGTCGCGGCGACCGTTCTGGCCGGCTATCTGGTCGGCTACGTGCAGTACGTCCTCGCGGCCGAGACCGTCGAGTGGTGGTACATCGCCGTCGCCGCCGGCGCCGCGGTGCTGTACGGCGTCTCCGGCGCCGCGACCATCGTCGCCGACGCGTCGTGGCTCGCGGTCTTCAACGACGGCGCGGTCCTGTTCTTCATCCTCTTTTTGGCGCTCGGCCTCCGGGCACTCTACCACGCCGAGCGCTCGCCGGACGGACAGTCCCGACTCATGCCCGTCTGGGCCGACTATCTGGTGGTCGCCGTCTTCATCGCCGCGTGGTGGCTCGGCTTCCTCGTCGAGGCCGACTGGACCCGGCTGGTCGTCGCCGTCGGCTGGCTGTTGGCCTCGGCGTGGGCCGTCCTCTACGGCGTTCAGACCGTCCGGGTCCACGAGGGAACGACCCTCGCGGCCATCACACGGCACCTCCTGCCGGCGGTCGTCTGTGTCGTCGGCATCGTCCTCGTCGACCTCGGGTCGCCGCTGGTCGGCGCCACCGACGCCCACGTCGCCGCCGTCTGGCTCGTCGGCACCGTGCTGGCGGCCGCGTTCATCTTCAATACCGCCGTCGCCATCCGACAGGAGGGCGGCCAACTCCAGCGGATGTACGACTGGACGACGTGGCGCCAGCAGTCCCTCGACGAGTAGGAGCGTCTGCAAGCCCCCTTCTTAGCCCACCGGACGCACCATCCCTGACTTTATAGCCGGACGACGAACTATCGAACAAGCCACCGAAACGACCCGACAGCGGCTGTCGGCGTCGGAGGCCTACCACCCATGTACGACGACATCCTCTTTCCGACCGACGGCAGCGCTGGCGCCGAGGCGGCGCTCGACCACGCGATAGAACAGGCCCGGATTCACGGGGCGACGCTGCATATCCTCTACGTCATCGAGGAGAACGTGCAGGTCATGGCGGCCGGGGAATCGGACCTGCTCGCCGAACTCGAAGCGGAGGGCGAACGCATCGTCGAGGAGGCCCGCGACCGGGCGACCGAGGCCGGCATCGAGGCCGTCGAAACGGCCGTCAAGGGCGGGTCGCCCCATCGCGTCATCCGAACGTACGCCGACGACCACGACGTCGACGTCATCGTCATGGGGACCCACGGCCGCAGCGGGCTGGACCGCCTGCTGCTCGGCAGCGTCGCGGAGCGGACCGTTCGCACCTCGGACCGCCCGGTGTTGACGGTGCAGGCACGCGCGGACGAGGGCGACGACTGAATACGGACGGCCGCGGTCCGCGATGGTCGCCTCGACGGGCACACACCGCTCACCGCCACGTCGTACGAGGGGCCGACTCCCACCGCGCGGGATACTACGGCTGATTTTTATGCAAGGGCGTGGTAGTACTTGGCACTGTTCTGGTGATCCACCGATGACATCCATACTCGTCCCGATGGACGGCAATCAGCCGTCGAAGGCTGCTCTCGAATACGTACTGACCGAATTCCCCGAGGCCGAGGTGACGGTGCTTCACGTCATCGGGGTCGTCGATACCGCCGGGGAGGCCGAGCGGGCCTCCGGCCACCGGCGCGCGCAACTCGACCGGGCTCGGGCCGACGCCGAGGACCTCTTCGAGGTGGTCGACCGCCGGGCCGCGGAGGCCGGCATCGAGGTCGCGACCGAGACGGCCTTCGGTCCGCCCTCCCGGACCATCCCGGAGTTCGCCGAGGACTTCGACCGGGTCGTCATGGGCGAACACGGCCAGTCCGGCGCGCGACAGATACTGCTCGGTAGCGTCGCCGAGACGGTCGTCAGCCGGTCGCCCGTCCCCGTGACGGTCGTCCGCGGCGACAGCGAGGAGCCGGACCGCCGGATTCTCGTCCCCGTCGACGGGTCGCCGCTCTCCCGGCAGGCGCTCGACTACGCGTGTGCCGAACACGACCCCGAGTCGGTGACGCTATTGCACGTCATCGACCCGTCGGAACCGGCCTACAGCGCCCTCGAGGAGGTCGACGTTCGGCAGGAACCCCTCCACGGCTCCGAGGAGTGGTACGAGCGGGCCGAGGCCGCGGCCGAGGAACTGGTCGCCGACGTCCGCGGGGAGGTATCGGCCGACGATGTCGACATCGAGACCGCGGTCGAGACGGGCGACCCCCCGCAGGTCATCACCGACCGCGCGGCGGCCGGCGGCTTCGACCACGTCGTCATGGGCAGTCACGGCCGCGTCGGACTGGACCGCCTGCTGCTCGGCAGCGTCGCCGAGACGGTCGTCCGCCGGTCGCCGGTCACCGTGACCGTCGTCCGGTAGGCCCGGTTTTCAGCACGTCAGCGCAGCGACCGCGAGGAGTTGAGCACGACGAGCAGACTGCTCGATGCCATCGCGGCGGCGGCGAAAAGCGGGTTGAGCAGGCCGGCGACCGCCAGCGGAATCGCGACGGCGTTGTAACCGAACGCCCACGCGAGGTTGGTCCGGATGCGGCGGTTCGTCGCCGACGCGATATCGAAGGTCGCCGGCACCGACCGGAGGTCGTCGTCGACGACGATCGCGTCGGCGGCCTCGGTCGCCAGTCGGGTGCCGCCGGCAAGCGCGATGCCGACGTCGGCTTCCGCCAGCGCGGGCGCGTCGTTGCTGCCGTCGCCGACCATCGCCACCGTCCCGTCGGCCCGGAGTCGGCGGACCGTCTCGGCTTTCGCCGCCGGCTTGACGCCCGCGAACACCCGGTCGACCGCGGGGTCATCGCGGAGGCGGTCGGCAGCCGCGCCCTCGTCGCCGGTCAACACGACCACCTCGCGGTCGGCGAACGTCTCGGCGACTTCGGCCCACTCGGGCCGCGTCTCGTCGCCGACGGCGACGACGCCCTCGGCGCGGCCGGCCCGCCCGACGAGGACGGGCACTGCGCCCTCCATTCGGACCTCGTCGGCCCGGTCGGCGAGGTCGTCGGACACCGTCCACTCGCGGGCCTCGAACAGCGAGGGGTGGCCGACGAGGACCGCCTCGCCGTCGACGGTGCCCGCGACGCCGCGGTCGTGTTCCTCGATATCGGTCGCCTCGGGCGGGTCCTCGACGGCGTCGACGACCGCCTCCGCCACCGGGTGCGACGAAAAGCGTTCGAGCGCCGCTGCCCGCGCCAGCAGTGCTTCCTCGTCGTCGGCCGTCGCGGTGACGTCTCGTACCGCCATCGCCCCCGTCGTCAGCGTCCCGGTCTTGTCGAAGACGACGGTGTCGGCCTCGGGGGCGGCCTCGAACAGCGCCGGCGTGGCGACGACGACGTTCGCCTCGGCGGCGGTTCGCGTTCCGGCGGCGACCGCCAGCGGCGTCGCCAGCCCCAGCGCGCAGGGACAGGAGACGATGAGGACGGTCAGTCCCGTCAACAGCGCGGCAGTCGGCGTCGCCCCGCTCGCGAGCAACCATGCGGTCGTCGCGACGGCGACGAGGACGACCAGCGGGACGAAGACGGTCGCCAGCCGGTCGGCCAGTCGCTGGGCGCCGGGGCGGGCGCTCTGAATCCCCCACAGCAACTCGACGATGCGGTCGAGCGTGCTGGTCACCTCCTCGCCGGCGCGGACGACGAGCGGCGCGTCGGTGACGACGGTGCCGCCCCGGACCTCGTCGCCGGGTTCCTTGCTCCGGGGCAGGGACTCGCCGGTCACCAGCGCTTCGTCGACCGCCGCGGACCCCTCGACGACGGTTCCGTCGACGGGGACACGGTCGCCGGGTCTGACCAGTAGTCGGTCGCCGGGGCCGACCGCCGAGACGTCGACCCGCTCGCCGCTGGGGTGGCGGACCGCCTCGGCGACCTGCTGCTGGGTCAACTCCGAGAGCAGGTCGCTGGCCCGCCGCTTGATGCGGGACTCGTACTGGGTGCCCGCCGTCACGACGAGGACGACCGCGATGGTCACGTCGAAGTAGAGCTCTGAGCGGCCCAGAAGCATCGCCAGCGTACTGTAGGTGTAGGCGCCGACCGCGGCCAGCGACACCAGCAGGTCGGTGTTGGGTCGCCACGACCGGAGGCTGACGTAGGCGCCCCGGAGGATGGGAAATCCCGTATAAAAGAGGACGACCGAGGTGAAAGCCCAGATGTTGGCGGCGATGTAGGTGAAATCGAGGCCGCCGAAGTCGACGACCGGCGGGTAGCCGAAGTAGGTCGGATAGAGGAAGATGACGTACCACAGCATCGCCATCATGCCGAAGAAGCCGCCGCCGATGAGGAACCGAACCACGTCGCTGCCGTCGTCGTCGACCGTCTCCTCGGGGTCGTGGGCCTCGTAGCCGTAGCCCGACAGCCGGGCGGGCAGGGCGTCGCTGTCGACGGCTTCGGGGTCGTAGACGACCCGTGCCAGTTCGCTCGCGTAACTGGCCTCGACGGCGTCGACGCCCTCGACGTCGCGGGCCAGCGACTCGACGAACACCTCGCAACTCGAGCAGTGCATCCCCTCGACGGCGAGGAACTCCTGCTCGCGGCCCTCGGGGACGGGTTCGGCGCCGAGGTCCGGCCCCGCTTCGTTCGCTTCGAGGGCCGCGTCGGCCTCGTCGCCGAGGCGGCGCTGGACTTCGAGACAGCCGCGACAGCAGAACTCGCCGTCGACGTCGTCGGCCGTCACGGGCGGGTCGGGGGTCGGGAGGTCACAGAGGCTACAGGACATGGGTGAACTCGTCGATGGGTCGGTAGGGAAGCGATGGGTGCGGCAAGTGGACGCCGAACAGCATCAGGCCGTGGGCCAACAGGACGTAGCCCAACAGGACGAACGCCGCCCCGAGGGCCCGGTGGAGGCGCCGCCGTCGCGTCGCGTCGACGGCGTCCAGTACCGTTCCGTACAGCAACAGCGTCGGGATGGTACCGACCCCGAGGACGAAAAGCGACAGGCCGCCACGGACGGGGTCGCCGACGGCGAAGGCGTACAGATATGCCGGGTAGATGATGGGGCAGGGAAAGAGCCCGTGGAGCGCCCCGAGGCCGACGATGCCGGGGCCGGCCGCCAGCCGGTCGACGCGGTCGGTCGCGGCGGCGACGACCCGGCCCAGCGGCGCGCCGTCGGGGACGAACCGATGCAGGTCGGCGGCGCCGCCGAGCAGATAGGAGACGCCGACGGCGACGACGAGCAGGCCGACGAGGACGCCGACGCCGCCCCGGAGGCCGTCGCCGACGCCCTCGATTGTCGCGGCCGACTCGAAGACGACGCCGCCGAGCAGGCCGGCGAGGGCGCCGATGGCGGCGTAGCTGGTCGCGCGACCGAGGTTGAAAAGCGTGTGCTGGCGGACCGCCCGCGGGGTGAGTTGGCCCGCTCGTCGCCCGCCGTCGGCGGCCGTCGCGTCGATGCGCTCGGCGTACAGCGTCACGAGGGGTCCGCACATCCCGAGACAGTGGGCGCCGGCGAGCAGGCCGACGAGGCCGAAGACGGCGAGGTCGACCCCGACGCTGTCGAGTACCATCGGGCGTTAGCCGGCCGTGCCGTGTCCGTTCCCGCCGTGTCCGTGGCCCGAAACCGGCGAGAAGGCGACGTAGAGGCTCCCGAAGATGAGGCAGACGTTCACGAGAGCGATGCCGACGAGCGGCTCGCCACGAGCGAACGCGAAGGTGGCGACCGGAACGAGGGCGAGAAGCGCGACGATCGTCCCCCGACGCGGTGTCAGTTCCATGCCGAAAAGTATGACCGCCGGTGGTTGAAAACTCTATCCCCGCCTCCCGCGGGCTGAGAGCCGAGGGAAGTATTTTATCGTATGTCTTTGAAACACCGCTGAACATGTCGACAGATACCGAACGACAACTCGGACACGAGGAGTTCGATCCGGTGGGGACGGCCGTCCTCATCACGATCTACTTCCTCATCCTCGTGGGGATGTGGATCTTCACCTACTTCATCGAGTTCCTCGGCAACGGGCCGACGGTGGTAGGATGAACGTCCACACCTACGAGAAGATCTGGCTCGTGGCGGCGCTCGTGCTCATCGTCGGGTTCATCGCGACGGTGACCTACGGCGCGGTCGGCGCCGGCGTCGCGATGGTCGACAACGAGGGTGGGACCATCGACGCCACCGCAGTCGGCGAGGACGACCGCTTCGCCGAGCCACGGGTCGAACAGGTCGGCGAGAACGAATACGAGGCCTACGTCATCGCCCAGCAGTTCATCTTCCGACCCAGTCCCATCGAGGTGCCGGCGAACAGCCGCGTCACGTTCTACATCACGTCGATAGACGTAGTGCACGGCTTTGAGGTCGTCGGCACCAACGTCAACACGATGGTCATCCCGGGGCAGGTCGCGGAGATAACCGTGGAATTTGACGAACCCGGCGAGTACGGCATCCTCTGCAACGAGTACTGCGGAGAGGGGCACCACGACATGGAAGGGAAACTCGTCGTCCTCCCGGAGGACGAATACGAAGGAGGCAGCGAATGAGCGACCAAGACGCACTGACCGGCGAGCGACTGTTCGTCGACCGGTTCCCCGAGGAGGCTCGCATCGTCCGGGCGGCGCTGTGGAGTTCCTTCGTCGCGCTCGGCATCGGCGCTCTCGGCGGCATCATACAGGCGCTCCACCGGACGAACTACTTCCGATTCATCGACTCGGCGGACTACTACACCGTCCTGACACTTCACGGCGTGTTGCTCGTCATCTCCTTTACCATCTTCTTCCTCGTTGGGGTGTTCACGTGGGCGATGGTCAGAAGCCTCGACCGGCCGGTCATCGATACACGGTTCACGTGGACCTGGTATCTGCTGATGGTCGCTGGAACGGCGATGGCGGGCATCGCCATCCTCGCCGGCTTCGTCGACTCGATACCGATGAGCGCCGACGTCCTCTTTACCTTCTATGCGCCGTTGCAGGCCCACCCGCTGTTCTACGCCGGCCTTGCGGTCTTCATCATCGGCACGTGGCTGGCCGGCTTCGACTGGTTCCGGATGTGGTGGCAGTGGCGTGACGAGAACGAGGGCGAGCGGATTCCCCTGCAGGCGTTCATGGTACTGACCTCGATGCTGATGTGGTATATCGCCACCCTCGGGGTCGCTATCGAGGTCGTCGTCTTCCTGCTGCCGTGGTCACTCGGACTCATCGAGCAGGTGAACCCGCTTTTGACGCGGACGCTGTTCTGGTTCTTCGGCCACCCGGTCGTCTACTTCTGGCTGATGCCGGCGTATCTGCTCTGGTACACCGTCCTGCCGAAACTCTCCGGCGGTCGCCTGTTCAGCGACCCACTGGCGCGGGTCGTCTTCGTGCTGTTCCTCCTGCTGTCGACGCCGGTCGGCATCCACCACCAGTACGTCGACCCCGGCATCGCGGAGGGCTTCAAGTTCATCGCGATGACGAACACGATGTTCCTGCTGTTGCCGAGTCTGCTGACGGCCTTCACCGTCGTCGCGAGCGTCGAACACGGCGCCCGCCAGCGCGGCGGCGAGGGGTATCTCTCGTGGCTCGGCGTCCTCCCGTGGCGTGACCCGGCCTTCACCGGCATGGCGCTGGCCGGCCTGATGTTCGCCGCCGGTGGCTTCTCCGGCATGGTCAACGCCGGGATGAACATCAACTATCTCATCCACAACACGCTGTGGGTGCCCGGCCACTTCCATCTCACCGTCGGGACGGCCGTCGCGCTGACGTTCATGGCGTCGACCTACTGGCTGCTGCCGCAGTTGACCCGGCGGTCGGTCTACAGCCGGCGTATCGGGCTGTTCCAGGTCGTCCTGTGGTTCGTCGGCATGACGCTGATGTCGAACGCGATGCACCGCGGCGGCCTCATCGGCATCCCGCGACGGACCGCCGAACCGCAGTACTCCGGCTTCGCCTTCGACGCCGGCTTCAGTACGGTCGGCGAACTCCGGTTCCAGATTGCCATCGGCGGGACGCTGCTGTTCATCTCGGTGGTGCTGTTCCTCGGGAACGTCATCGTCTCGCTGCTGGAACCGCCGATGGAGGAGGCCTTCGACGCGACGCTGCCGCCCGCGCTGTCCGGGCCGTCCGACGCCCCCGAGGTGCTCGATAACCTCGCGCTGTGGACGGCCATCGCGGTCCTGCTGGTCATCCTCGCGTACGTCCTGCCCATCGGCGCCATCATCTCCGAGGGCGGGCTGTTCGGGCCCGGCACCGGCACGTATCCGGCGTGGATAATCGAGGTGATATCGTGAGCCGTCGCATCACCCGTGGCGGGCTGCTCGTCATCCTCGCGTTCCTCGTGCCCGTCATCGTCGAGTTGCGGACGATAGCCGGCCTCCTCGGGTTCGCCCTCTCGGCGACCCAGTATCTCGCCGTCGCGGCGGCGCTCGTCCTCGCCGTCCTCGGTGGCGTCGGCCTCTGGAACCTCCGGGTCGGCGACGAGGAGACGAACGCCGAGGGAGCCTGACCGATGGCGACCTCCAACGGCACCGGCCGGTCGGCCGTCCCGGAACTGCCGGTCGCGCGGTCGACGGCCGTCAGCGCGGTCGGCGCGCTGCTGGTCGTCGAGTTGCTGGCCGTGTTCGCCTACCTCCGGGTCACCGGCACGGGCGTCCTCGAACCCCGCTATACGCTGTACCCGTTCGTGTGGATCAACGTCGGCGCGTGGGTCCTGCTCCGGCGGCCGACGATTCCGGCGGACCGAAGCCGACGGCTCGCCGCGGGCGCGGTCGCCGCCGTCTACTTCCTCGTGTTGGCGGTTGCGGGCGGCCTCCTCGGCCCGGGTGGCATGGAGATGCCGGCCCGCATCGCGTGGCTCTCGCCCGGCTGGGGGCCGGCGCTTTTGTACACCAACGGCTGGATAGACCTCGCGGTCCTCCCGTTCGAAGTCGTCGGCTACGCCACCCTCGCCGTGTTGGTGTACACGGTCGTCCTCGCCGGCGCCCGAAGCGCGGTGGCGGGGCTGCTCGGCCTCGCCACCTGTGTCGGCTGTCTATGGCCGTTCGGCGCGGCCCTGCTGGCGGCCCTCGGCGGCGTCGGCTCGCCGCTGGCGACCGCCGTCCCCGGCGTCGCCTACGACCTCTCGACGGCGCTGTTCCTCATCACCGTCGGCGTGCTCTACTGGGCGGCCCGACGGGCCGCATAGCGCCCGCTCGACGGTTTTCGGCTCCGACGAGCGCCCGGCGGCTGCCGAACGCTGTTGCCACTCCTTATAAATGCTACCAGCCGGGACGAAATCTGTTTAAAAAAGCCTCGCTGTCGTCGCTACTGCGGCCGGTTCGGCGCGACCCGTCGGCTGACCATCGAGGCGGCGACGAGGGTCAGCACGGCGAGCGCACCGAACACGAGGGTGCCCACCGCGAGCCCCGAGGCCGTTCCGGGAAGCACCCCGGCGAGGGCCGGCCACAGCGACGCCAGTCCGACGAGGACGAGCGCGACTGCGAGCCCCGTTACGACCAGCGCGACGGCCGGCATCACGCGTTCCGGGCGCACTGGCGGGTCGTCCGCGAGCCGTCGGTCGAATGGTTGACTCATAGTAGAAGCAAGGCGCCGAACGGCCCTAAATAAGGGACCTGTGTCCCAACGCGTGAGAATCGCGCCCCCGAGGGCTCGACCGTGGCGATTCCCGAATCCTCGGTCGTCGTCGGCCGTCGGAAGCTTTGTGGCCGTCCGCGTCGCCCATCTTCGTATGCACGAAATCGACGGCGCGGCGGGCGGCGGCCAAATCGTCCGGACCGCGGTGACGCTGTCGGCCCTGTCGGGCGAGGGCGTCCGGGTCGAGAACGTCCGTGGCGACCGCTCGACGCCCGGAATGCGGCCCCAGCACCTCGCGGCCGTGGAGGCCGCCGCGGCGCTGTGTGACGCGACGGTCGAGGGCGACGAACAGGGTGCCGAAACGCTCGAATTCGACCCCGGCGACATCGAGGCCGACGACGTGACCGTCGACGTCGGCACCGCCGGCAGCGTCTCGCTGGTGGCCGACACCCTCGTCCCGCTGGCGACGGCGCTGGACGCCGAGGCCTCGGTGACGATAGCCGGCGGCACCGACGTCGCGTGGTCGCCGCCGCTGGATTACCTCCGGTACGTGAAGTTTCCCCTCCTGCTCGGCGCGGGCCTCGATATCGACCTCTCGGTCGCCTCTCGCGGCTTCTATCCGGTCGGCGGCGGCGAAATCGAACTGACGCTCCGACCCTCGGAACTGGACCCGCTCGCGCTGGTCGACCGCGGCGCACTCCGGCGGGTCGAGGTCTATTCGGTGGCCACCGAGGAACTCGAAGACCCGGCCGTCGCCGGTCGGCAGGCCGCGGCCGCCGCCGAGGCGCTGCCCGACGTGCCGACGCCGACGGACGTCTCCTACGTCGAAGCCGAGTCGACGGGGTCGTCGCTCGTGTTGGCGGCCGTCTACGAGGGCGGCCGCGCGGGCTTTACCGCCCTCGGGGAGGCCGGCAAGCCCTCCGAGGAGGTCGCGAGCGAGGCCGTCGCTGGTTTCGAGGCGTTCCACGACGGCGTGGGTGCGGTCGACCGCCACCTCGCAGACCAGTTGATGATTCCGCTGGCGCTGGCCGGCGGCGAGATGTTGGCGCCCGAACGCACCGACCACGTCGAGACGAACCGTGGCGTCATCGAGACGTTCGGGTACGAACTGGCCGTCGACGACCGGGACGAGGCCGTTCTCCTCTCAGGGCAACCGGTCCGTTCGGGGCCTTAGGTGGCATGAGATACCATGCCAAGGACCTAACACGTAGCCCTACAATATCGAACCGCAGTCAGCGCACGGGCCGTGTTCTGTCTGCACCGGCTGGTACCCATACCCGAGCCGATTCCGCTGGCACTCTGAGTCGGCTCGGATGGGTCTAAACCTCCCGTCCCCCTTCCCTCCTCCCCCTTCCCGTCCCCTTCTTTCGTCGCCTCCGTAGAGCGCCGTCTCCCGTGGCCACAATAGTTGCGTGTTTGTATCGGGCCGCTCAATGGCCGACATGGGACTGGACGAGGACGCTCTCGACTACCACCGCTCGGACCCGCCCGGCAAAATCGAGATTTCGACGACCAAGCCGACGAACACCCAGCGTGACCTCTCCTTGGCGTATTCGCCCGGCGTCGCCGCACCGTGTCGCGCCATCGACAAGGACCCGACCGAGGCCTACACCTACACGACGAAGGGCAACATGGTCGGCGTCGTCTCCAACGGCACCGCCGTGCTCGGTCTCGGCGATATCGGCGCACAGGCCTCCAAGCCCGTCATGGAGGGGAAAGGAGTCCTTTTCAAGCGCTTCGCCGACATCGACGTCTTCGACATCGAGTTGGACGAGACCGACCCCGCGGAGTTCGCCGACTCGGTCGCCCGGATGGAACCGACCTTCGGGGGCATCAATCTGGAGGACATCAAGGCGCCCGAATGCATCGAAATCGAGGAGTACCTCCGCGAGGCGATGGACATCCCGGTCTTCCACGACGACCAGCACGGGACCGCCATCATTTCGGGTGCGGCACTCCTGAACGCCTGCGAAATCGCAGGAAAGGACCTCGAAGACATCGAGGTCACCTTCGCGGGAGCGGGCGCCGCGGCCACCGCCACCGCGCGGTTCTACGACTCGCTGGGCGTGAAGAAGGCCAACATCACGATGTGCGACATCGACGGCATCGTCACCGAGGCCCGCGCCGCAGACGGGGACCCCCACGAGTACGTGGCACCCTTCGCGGCCGACCGGCCCGAGGGAAGTCTCGCCGAGGCGATGGAGGGCGCGGACGTCTTCGTCGGTCTGTCGGCCGGCGGCATCGTCGACGAGGACATGGTGCGGTCGATGGCCGACGACCCCATCGTCTTCGCGATGGCCAACCCGGAACCGGAGATCGGCTACGAACGGGCGAAGGCAGCACGGGACGACACCGTCATCATGGCGACGGGTCGGTCGGATTACCCGAATCAGGTCAACAACGTTCTCGGGTTCCCGTTCATCTTCCGGGGTGCCCTCGACGTTCGCGCGACCGAAATCAACGAGGCGATGAAGGTCGCCGCCGCCGAGGCGCTGGCTGACCTCGCCAAGCGCGACGTGCCGGACGCCGTCGTGAAGGCCTACGGCGACCAGCCGTTGCAGTTCGGCCCCGAGTACATCATCCCGAAACCGCTGGACCCCCGCGTGCTGTTCGAGCTTTCGGGTGCGGTCGCCGAGGCGGCGATGGAGTCCGGCGTCGCCCGCGAAGAACTGGACCTCGAAGAGTACCGCGAGGAACTGGAGGCCCGCCTCGGCAAGTCCCGCGAGATGATGCGGGTCGTCCTCAACAAGGCCAAAAGCGACCCCAAGCGACTCGTGCTGGCGGAGGGCGACGACCCCAAGATGATTCGGGCGGCCTACCAGTTGGTCGAGCAGGACATCGCCCATCCGGTGCTCATCGGCGACAAGCGCGCCATCTGGGAGCAGGCGGCCGACCTCGGACTGGACTTCGACCCCGAAATCGTCGACCCGACGACCGACGAACTCGACCCCTACGCCGACCGCCTCTACGAGTTGCGCCAGCGCAACGGCGTCACCCGCCGGGAGGCAGCGGGGATGGTCCACGACGGCAACTACCTCGCCAGCGTGATGGTCGAGGTGGGCGACGCCGACGCGATGTTGACGGGGCTGACGAACCACTATCCGACCGCCCTCCGGCCGCCACTGCAGGTGGTCGGCACCGCCGACGATTCCGACTACGCGGCGGGCGTCTACATGCTCACCTTCAGGAACCGCGTCGTCTTCGTCGCCGACGCCACCGTCAATCAGGCGCCCGACGCCGACGTCCTCGAAGAGGTCGCGACCCACACCGCCGACCTCGCCCGGCAGTTCAACGTCGACCCCCGGGTCGCGCTACTCTCCTACTCGGACTTCGGGACGGTCGACAACGAGGGCACGCGCAAGCCCCGCGAGGCCGCCCGTCGCCTCCGTGAGAACCCCGGGGTCGACTTCCCGGTCGACGGCGAGATGCAGGCCGACACCGCCGTCGTCGAGGAGATGCTGACCGGCGACTACGACTTCTCGGAGTTGCAAGAGCCCGCGAACGTGCTGGTCTTCCCGAACCTCGAAGCGGGCAACATCGCCTATAAACTGCTCCAGCGTCTCGGCGGCGCGGAGGCAATCGGCCCGATGCTGGTCGGGATGGACAAGCCGGTTCACGTCCTCCAGCGCGGTGACGAGGTCAAGGATATCGTGAATCTGGCGAGCGTGGCTGTGGTGGACGCGCAATAAGGACCGGTCGTGAGCATTTGCGAGGGTCGGAGCGAAGCGAGACCCTCGGACGCGACCGGTCCGTTAGACGATCAGGTCGAACAACGCGTCGCCGAAGAAGATGAGCGCGAGTCCGGCGATGACGAGCAGGATGACCCACAGTATCGTCAGGTAGCCGACGCGGCGGAACACCTCCTCGTCGTTCGCGTTGCGGGGGTCGGAGGACGTGGTCATAGGTGACGTTTGTTATGCTCTCTCATTAACGCTGCCGTGCTCGTGGCGAGTCGGGGCGAACCACTATGCATCACCGCCCGACAGTACACCTATGAGCGGGCCGCTGGATATCGCGTATCAGTCCCACTATCGGGTCGGCCATCTGCAGGCGGTCATCCGGTACTGTCTGGAAGGAATCGCCGCGGGGTTCGGGGAATGGGAGGACGCGGCGGCGGCGCCGGGGGCGTATCTCGCGGTCGTCTCCGGGGCGTCGGTCGCCGACTTCGCGGACCCGATGGGCGACAACTACTGGCCGGAGACGGGTCGAGAGCCGCTGGAGGAGTTCGATGCCTTCTACGAAGCCCTCCGGACGGTCGCAAGCGACTGCGACGGCGCGGCGGTCATGGGCGTCGACGGCGTCATCAACGAGCAGTTGGTCCGGTTTCGGAGTCCGCCGGACGTCGAGGTGGAGTACGAACCGTGGATGGGCGCCCGCCACATGAGCGCCCTCGACATCTCGACTCGCGACGACGTCGTGACGACGCTGACGCTCAGCGAGGAGACGGGCCGGGTGACGGTCTTCCAGAACGGCACCTTCGAGAGCACGCCACCGGAGCGGTTCGGCGACCGCTGGCGCGGCCGGTAGTTCCGACGCCACAGGGTCCCGGCACGCCTTCGGAACGTCCTTGGCGGCCCCGTGGCTACCGCCGCCCATGTACGTCGGCGTCGGAAGCGGCAACCCGGTCAAGCGACGAGCGGTCGAATCGGTTCTCTCGGCGAGCGATGCGTTCGACGATACGACCGTCGAGGCGGTGCCGGTCGCCTCCGGCGTAAGCGAACAGCCGACCGGTCACGCCGAGACGGTTCGGGGCGCCGAGACCCGCGCCGCGAACGTGCTGGAAGCCGGGGATTTCGACCTCGCGATCGGCATCGAGGGCGGCGTCGCCCGCTTCGAGGGCTGTGACGGGCTCTTTCTCGTCATGTGGGCCGCCGTCGACGACGGCCAGCAGGTCGGCCACGGGTCGGGCCCGAGCCTCCGGTTGCCCGACGACATCGCCGAACGGGTCGATGCCGGCGCGGAACTCGGGCCGGTGATGGACGACGCGTTGGGCGAGTCCGACGTGGCGAGACGGCAGGGCGCTGCCGGCGCGCTGACTGCCGGTGGTCTCGACCGGCAGTCGGCGCTCGCCGCCGCGGTTTCGGGTGCGCTGGGGCCGTTCGTCACCGACCACTACTGAAAAAGAACGGGAGCGCCGCTATCGCCGGTAGCGGTCGAGGCGCTCGGGAAGCTTCTCGGCGACGGTGCCGCCGAGGCGCTCTCTGAGCGCGCCGAGGATGCCCCGCGGCATGAAGAGGACGAAGGCGATGAAGATGAGACCGAGGTAGAGTTCGGCGCGGCCGTCGATGAAGACGTTGATGAACTCGACGACGGTGAAATCGCCGACGCCGGCCGTCAGCACGCCCTCGGGGAGTGCGTCCCGGAGGAATCGGGCCAGTCCGTGGGATTCGGTCGAGAGGATGCCCCGGACGAACTCGTGGAAGAGGTGGCCGTAGAGCGCGCCGGCGAGGGTGCCGAAGCCGCCGATGATGGCCGCCAGCAGGGCGTCGGCGGTCACGAACAGGTCGAAGGTGTTCTCGGGGGCGACCGACCGCCGGTAGCCGGCAAAGAGCGCGCCGGCGACGCCCGCGAAGAAGCCGCTGATGCCGAAGGCGCCCAGTTTGTACCAGAAGGTGTTGTAGCCGACGGCCTTAGCCCGCTCCTCGTTTTCGCGGATGGCGACCATCACCCGGCCGAACGGCGAGTGGATGACCCGCTGCATCGCGAAGTACGACAGCAGGACGACCGCGCCGATGGCGTAGTAGGACACCTCGACGGTGCCCAACTCGAGGCCCGTCCCGAGGACGTTCTCGAAGCTATCGCCGGTCAGGCGGCCCAGTCGGAACTGCAGGGCGTCGATACCGGGAACCCCGACCGCGAAGCCGTCGCGGCCGACGACGCCGACGCCGTCCCGTGGGTTCGAGCCGACGTAATCCCAGTTGCGGATGAAGACGTGGGAGACCTCCGCGAAGCCCAGCGTCACCATCGCGAAGTAGACGCCGGTCAGTCGGAAGGAGACCGCGCCGACGGCGACCGCGATGAGCAACGCCACCAGCGCGCCGCCGACCAGCATGAGCATGAAGGGCGCCTCGGCCGGGAGGCCGGGTATCTTCCCCGTGCCGGCCAGCACGACGAAGTAGGCGCCGATGCCGTAGAACATCGCGTGGCCGAAGGAGAGATAGCCGGTGTAGCCGCTGATGAAGTCGAAGCTCATCGCGAAGAGGCCGACGTAGAGGACGACGACCATCGTCCGGGTCCGGGGCAGGAAGACGTCGAACAGCGCCCCGAGTTGGACACCGCCGACGGTGAGGCCGATGCCCGTCAGGGCGGCGTAGATGAACGGGTAGACGACCAGCGCGGCGACGACGGCGACGTGGGCCGTGTGGCTCCGGAGGTAGCGGCGGAGCGTCTCGACGGTCGTCGACTCCTCGACGGCCGTCTCGCCGCTGCCGCCGCCGGCCTCGTCAGCGTCGGCCGCGGGAGCAGGGTCGCTAATGGCCCCCCACCTCCGCGATGCCGAACAGGCCCTTCGGACGCGCGATGAGCACGACGACGAGCACGAGGAACAACACCAACTCCGGCAGGCCCGGGAAGTCGATGTAGTTGATAAAGAGCCACGTCATCAGCGCGTCGACGAAGCCGACCAGCAGGCCGGCGACGACGGTCCCCTTGAACGAGCCGAGGCCGCCGATGATGACGACGATAAAGGAGATGAGCAGCGTCTCGACGCCCAGCGGGACGCTCGCGCCGAAGCGGGGGTCCCACATGAGCAGGACGCCGGCGACGCCGGCGAGGCCGACGCCGACGCCGAAGACGACGGTGAAGGCCCGCCGGACGTCGATGCCCAGCGCCTGCGTCATCTCGGGGTCCTCGCTGCCGGCGCGGATGTAGAGACCGTATCGGGTCCGCGTCAGGAACAGGAAGATGGCGACGACCACGAGCAGGCCGACCAGCATCTCGAAGAAGAGCAGGCCGCTCGTGCTCGCACCGAGGATGCCGTATCGGGTCGCGAGGAACTCCGGCGCGGTCCCGATGGCGTCCTGCCACTCGGTCTGCGGTCGGAGCCCACCCAACTCGACGACGATGCGCGCGGCCTCGTCGAGGACCAACACGAGGCCGAAGGTGAGCAGTATCTGGAACAGCGGCTCGCGGTCGTAAATCGGCCGGATGAGCGTCAACTCGATGGCGGCGCCGAAGCCGGTCAGAACCGCGAAGACGGCGGCGACGGCGACGAAGAACAACAGCAACCGCGCGATGTCGCCGGTGGCCGCCGAGACGAGGCCGACCATCACGGCGCCGCCGAGGTAGGCGCCGAGCATCGTCAGCGAGCCGTGGGCGAAGTTGAGCACGCCCATCAGCCCGAAGATGAGGCTGAGGCCGCTGGCGATGACGATGTAGAGGGCGGCCTTCGACAGCGCGTCGAGGGTGATGTCGACGGGCGCGAAAAGCGGGACGCCGTCGGCCAGCAGTTCGAGGCCACTCATGCGCTTAAATACCTCCGAATCCGCTCGTCGTCGCGAGAGACGTCCGCGGTGTCACCCGATTCGACGACCTGGCCGTGGTCGAGCAGGTAGAAGCGGTCCGCGAGGTCCATCGCCAGCGGGAAGTTCTGTTCGACCAGCAGGACCGTCGCGTCCTCGGCGACCCGCGAGAGCGCGTCGGCGACCTGTTGGACGATCTGCGGCGCCAGCCCCTCGCTGGGTTCGTCGACCAGCAGGAGGTCGTTGTTCCCGACCAGTCCGCGCGCGATGGCGACCATCTGCTGTTGGCCGCCGGAGAGGTCGCCGGCCTCGCGGCCGCGGTGGTCGTCGAGTTCCGGGAAGGCGCCGTAGGCCGTCTCGAAGGCCGCCTGAACGTCCTCGCCGGGCGGCGTCGCGATGCGGATGTTCTCGTCGACGGTCAGATGGGAGAACATCCGGCGTTCCTCCGGCACCCAACCGACGCCCTTCCGGGCGACGTCGTGGGTCTGCCAGCCGGTGACGTCCTCGCCGCGGAGGGTGACGGTCCCCTCACGGGGCGGCGTCAATTGGAGAATCGACCGGAGCGTCGTCGTCTTGCCGACGCCGTTGCGGCCGATGAGGGCGACGGTCTCGCCGGCCTCGACCTCTAGGGAGACGCCCTGCAGGATGTGGCTCTCGCCGTAGTAGCTGTGGATATCCTCGACTTCGAGCAGGCTCACGCGTGTTCACCCCCGGCAGTGTTGGCCTCGTAGCCGCCGAGGTAGGCCTCCTGGACGCGCTCGCTGTTGCGAATCGCCATCGGGTCGTCGTCGGCGATGAGCGAGCCCTGATGGAGGACGGCGATGCGGTCGCTGACCTCCATGACGACGTCCATGTTGTGTTCGACCAGCAGGACGGCGTGGTCGGCGGCGATGTCGTCGACGAGGTCGGTGAGTTCGTCGATGCCGTCGCTGGAGACGCCCGCGGTCGGTTCGTCGAGCAGGATGACGTCGGGGTCGCCGGCCAGGGCGATGGCGACTTCGAGGTTCCGTTTCTCGCCGTGGCTGAGCGCCTCGGCGGGCCGGTCGGCCTTCTCGGCGAGGCCGACCCGGTCGAGGATGTCGCGGGCCTCCCGCTCGTATTCCGGGAAGGCCTCGACGTTGCGCCAGACGCGCCACGAATCCTCGCCCGCCGCCTGCGCGGCGATGCGGACGTTCTCCAGTACCGTCGACGTCTCGAAGACGTTCGTAATCTGGTAGGAGCGATGCAGCCCCGACAGCGCCGTCTCGTGGGGCGCGTGGTCGGTGATGTCGGTCCAGTCGTCGCCGTCGTGGTACTCGACGGTGCCCTCGGTCGGGTCGAGGACGCCCGTCAGCAGGTTGAAAAACGTCGTCTTCCCGGCGCCGTTCGGCCCGATGAGCGAACAGCACTCCTCTTCGAGCTCGAAGTCGACGCCGTCCACGGCGACGAGGCCCCCGAACTGCTTCGTGAGGTTCCTCGTTCGCAGGACCATCGCTTACAGCGAACACCCCATGTCGGGGTGGTCTGCCGGCAACGTCGTCTCGTCGGCGGGGATGCGGGCCAGCGGTTCGCCCGGCATGATGGGCGCGTCCCAGTTGTCCTCGGTGTTCGGGACGGGGTAGGCGACGGTCATCTCCGAGCGCGCCTGATTATTGTACTCCTGGAAGGTGTAGGCGTCGGCGCCTTTCGGCGTGTCAGCGACGGTCATCCCGCGGAGCGCCGAGGCGATGTCGGCGCCGTCGGTCGACCCGCTCTCGTTGACGGCCTGCACGATGGCCGAGGCCGCGGTGAACGTCCCCGAGGTAAAGAGGTCGGGCGTGATGCCGTACGTCGAGGTGTAGGAGTCGACGAAGGCGTCGTTGATGTCGTTGTCGTACTGGTTCCAGTGGTAGCGGGTGGTGAAGGGGCCGAGTTTCGCATCGCGAATCTTCTCCTCGGTCAGCGGTTCGCCGAGGACGCGCTGGGCGACGCCGCCGACGGCGTTGGTCGATATCTGGGTCGCGAAGCCGCCGAACATCCGGAGGCCGTAGCCGCCGGAGAGCCCCTCGTCGAGGAAGTTCGGTAGCGTCACGACGGTGAAGCCGCCGACGACCGCGTCGGCGTTCGCGTCGACGGCGTTCTGGTAGAGTCCCGCGAACTCCTCGTGGCCCCGCGGGACGAACCGCTCGCCGACGATTTCGATGCCCTCGTCTTCGAGGACGTTCCGGTAGTTGCGGGCGACCGCACGGCCGAACGAGTAGTCGGCGGCCATGATGTAGACCGACTCGACGTCGGTCTCCTGTGCCACGTACTTCCCGCCGGAGAGGGCGTCCATCGCCGTGTTCTCGCTGGCGCGGAAGACGAGGTCGCTACAGAGTTCGCTGTCGCTGGAGAGGTCCGCCGCCGCGGCAGGCCCGGCCATGAAGGGAACGTTCGTCTGGAGGACGACCGACTCGATGACCCGCCGAGCGCCGTCCGAGGAGGCGATTCCGAACAGCATGTCGACCTCCTCGTCCTGCACGAGGTCGGTCGCGACCGTCTGGGCCTGGTCGGGGCTGAACTGCGAGTCCTCGATGACCAGTTCGTAGGTGACGTCTTCGCCCTCTATCGTCTCCGTCCCGGTGGTCGAGACGTCGAGCGGGTCGGCGTCGTGTTTGTAGGCCAGCCCCGAGAGGAATCCCCACAGCGACTGCTGGCCGTAGTACTGCACGTCGCCGGACAGCGGCTGCATGACGCCTATCTTGACGGTCCCACCGGCACCGCCGTTTCCGTTGCCGTTGCCGTTGCCGTTGCCGTTGCCGTTTCCGTTGCCGTTGCCGTTGCCGTTTCCATTCCCGTTGCCGTCCCCCGTACACCCGGCCAGCGCCGTGGCTCCGAGCGTTCCCGCGGCCGTCGTCTTCAGCCACTGTCGCCGCGTCTGTTTCTTTGCCATGATAGAAGTATACACACATTATTCGCCAAAAGGGGGGAGGTTAACATATCAACTACACCGGTCTCGGGCGGGTCGAGCGGTCACTCGCCGCCGGGCGGGTCCGGAAGCCGGTCGGCGGCGTAGTCGATGGCGTCGCGGCCGTCGTCGATGTGCTCGTAGAGGCTCAGGAAGCCGTGAATCTGCCCCTCGTAGTTGCGGTGTTCGACGGAGACGCCCGCCTCGTCGAGCCGTTCGGCGTAGGCGGTGCCCTCGTCGACCAGCGGGTCGAAGCCCGCGGTGATGACGGTCGCCGGCGGCAGCCCCGAGAGGTCGCGGGCCCGCAGCGGGAAGGCGTAGGCGTTGCCGACGTCGGCGGCGCCCGAGAGGTACTGGTCGAGATACCACTCGATGCTGTCGAACTCGAGGAAGTAGTCGGTCCCGTAGTCGTCGTAGGAGTCGAACCGGCGGACCGACGGCGGGTTGACGGCCGGATAGACGAGCAACTGGTGAGCGAGGTCGGGGCCGCCGCGGTCGCGGGCGACGAGGCTGACCGCGGCCGAGAGGTTGCCGCCCGCGCTGTCGCCGCCGACGGCCACGCGGTCGGGGTCGCCCTGCAGGTCCGCGGCGTGGTCGGCAGCCCACGCCGTCGCGGCATAGCAGTCCTCCAGTCCCGCGGGGAAGGGGTGTTCCGGCGCCCGACGGTAGTCCACCGAGACGACAACGCAGTCGGCCTCCGCGGTCAGCAGGCGACAGGGGCCGTCGTAGGCGTCCCGCGAGCCGCGGACCCACCCGCCGCCGTGGAGGAAGACCAGCACGGGAAACGGCCCTTCGCCCTCGGGCGAGTAGATGCGGAGCGGAATCGGGCCGTTCGGGCCCTGAATCTCGATTTCCGTGACCTCGCCGACGGGTTCGGGGTCGGCGACGGCAAAGAGGTCGTCGAGCAACTGCCGGCCGGTCGCCACCGACAGCGTCGAGGAGGGCGGCGCGACGCCGGCTTCGAGTTCCTCCAGCAGCGCCCGCGCCTGCTCGTCGAGGTCGGGATGGCGGTCGGTCATCGTTCCGCTCCGGTGACCGTCGATTCGTCCGTTCGGGTGGGGGTCACTGGGTGGCTACTCGGAGTGGTTCGCGGTAGCATGACACACTATACGTGATGCCGCTAACAAAAACGAAGGGTTGCAATATGAACGGAGCGCGGTCGATGCAGTCGGAGGCCGCCGCCCGCTATGGCATCTCGTCGACGTGTTCGAGCGCCTCGACCAGCCCCCGGAGGACCTTCTTCTCGCCGCGGCGCATGTTCTTGGAGACGGCGGTCGTCGAGACGTCGAACTCGTCGGCCAGCGTCGAGAGGGTGGCGTCCCGCGGCGTCTCGAAGTAGCCGGCGTCGGCCGCGCGTCGGATGGTGTCCGCCTCGACGGCCGACAGCGACCGGGCGGCATCCAGCAGGGCCGTCGCCGCGTCGGCGTTGTGCATCACGTCGAACAGCTGGTCGAGTTCGAGCCCGCGGCGCTGTTTGACCTCGAAGTCGTTGTTCTTGTCGAGGGCGTAGAGGGTCTCGTCGGCGACCCCGCCGTCGTCGAAGCCGACCTGCCACAACTCCTCGCCATCGCGGATGTGGAAGGGGCCGGTGATGTAGCCACCGCGGTCGTGGATGGTCTCCATCGCGTCGGTCTGTTCGATGACCGTCCGGATGACCGCGGTGTCGTCCTGCCGGGTGAACAGCCGGTAGTCGTTCATGTTCTCGTGGGCGCGAAGCGCCGACAGGCCGTTGTCGAGTGCCCCCCGGTCGGCCGCCTCGACGACCAGCCGCGTCTCCAGTTCCTCGGCGGCCGCATCGAGTTGCCAATGCATCGTCGAGAACGTCACCTCGTGGTCGACCGTGGTGTCGATGAAGGGACAGTCGTACTGCTCCATCTCCATGGTGACGTCTAACATGATGTCTCCCTTTCGGTGCCTCCTATATAACGGTTCCTCACAGTTCACCCTCCTCCGGCGGCCCGAACCGTTCCTTGACGGCCGCGCGGTCGATCTTCCCGGTGCCCGAATCGGGGAACCGGTCCGTCACCGTCAGCGCGACGGGGAGCGCGAAGTCGGCGACGCGGGGTTCGAGGAACGCTTCCAGTTCCGACAGCGTCAGCGAGTCGTCGCCGACGACGACGGCCTTGGGGACCGCGCCGAGGCGGTCGTCGGACACGCCGAAGACCACTGCCGCCTCGACGGCGGGATGTTCGGCGATGGCGCTTTCGACGCGCTGGGGGTAGACGTTCTCGCCGTCGGAGACGAACATGTCGTCGATGCGGCCCTCGATGTGGACGTAGCCGTCCGCATCGACGCGAGCGAGGTCGCCGGTGGAGACCCACTCGCCGAAGGTGTTCCCGTCGGCGTCCGCGTCGCCCCAGTAGCCGGCGGCGGCGGCCGGCCCCGCGAGTTCCAGTTCGCCGACCTCGCCGCGGGCGACCGCGTCGCCGAAATCGTCGACCAGCCGGAAATCGACGCACATCGCGGGCACGCCGACGCTGTCGGCCTTCTCCGGCGGGGCGTCGGCCGGCATGGCGAAGTTGTTCGGGCCGAACTCGGTGAGGCCGTAGCCCTGCGAGAAGTCGACGCCGCGGTTCCGCCACGCCTCGATGACGTGGTCGCGACAGCGGCCGCCGCCGCTTTTGACGAAGCGGAGACTGGAGAGGTCCGTCCGGTCCCACGCGTCGTGGCGGGCCATCTCGCCGAGGGCGGTCGGCGTTGCGACGAGAGTGGTCGCCGACTCGCGGTCGATATCCGCCAGCACGCGCTCGGGGTGAGCCTCTCGCCGGAGCAGCACCGTCGCGCCCATCCCGAAGAAGGGCAGCGTCAGGACGTTCCAGCCGCCGGTGTGGAACATGGGGAAGACCAGCGGCGTCACGTCGTCGGGGCGGATGCCCCACGAGGTGATGGTGTTGAAGGCGTTCCAGTAGATGCTCCCGTGGGTGAGGACGGTCTCCTTCGGCGTCCCGGTCGACCCCCCGGTGTGCAAGAGGAGATGCGGGTCCGACAGCGCGGTTTCGACGCCGTCGAAGGCGGCGTCCTGTCGGTCGATATCGAGCGGGTCGTAGCGATGGTCGTCGTCGGTCGGTAGCGACCGGACGGCGGGGTCGGCGTCGCTCCGTTCGAGGGCGTCTATCAGTTCGGCTTCGAAGGGCGTCTCGACGACGACCACGCAGGGGTCGACGTCACCGATGACGGCCGCCAACCCGCGCTCGGGGAGGCGGTGTGACAGCGGCGCCAGCAGACTCCCGGTCTTGGCCGTCGCGAAGAACAGGTCGACCAGTTCGACCCGGTTCCGCGCGAGCACGGCCACGCGGTCGCCCGACTCGACACCGAGCTCCCGGAGGGCGCCTGCGGTCCGGTTCGCCCGCTCGTCGAGGTCCGCGTAGGTGTATTCTGACCCCGTGGCTGGCTCCTTGATGGCGACCCGATTCGGGGTGAGTCGCGCCCGCCGTTGGCTCCAGGCTCCGACCCACTCGTAGGGTCGGTCGGCGTGGGCGTGTGGGGACGCGCTCGCCGCGCTCTCGGACGTCACGTCTCGGGCGGGCCGGTGGGGTTCGGTTCCGGGGGTGCGTACGCCCCCTGCGGTCGAGACCTACGGGCGGGTGGCCGGCTATACGTGGTGAGTGACATACCATACCACAGCCACTCGTCCAGTATCAAACCGGAGATTCACATATCAACCCGAAGCCCTTCGTCCTCGGTTTTTCCTCACATGCGAGACACCGCTATGGCACCGACCTGCCGTTCGGCGGTGGCTACACGCTCCCACGCGAGTAGCGGCGGTGGGCCGGCGTGCCCGTCGACAGGCGTCGTCTCACGTCTCGGAGGGGGTCACGCCATATCGGCATCCGACGCCGTCTCGACCGGGTCGACCCGGAAGACGTACCCCGAGTAGGCGTTGTCGAGGTTCGTCGGACTCTCCTCGGCGGTGTGGTCCGGACAGAGATACGCCCTCGCCACGACGGCCCCGTGGCCGGTCTCTTCCTGATAGCGCTCGCGGACGACGAACGCTGGCGGTTCCGCACAGCCGCGGCGGTGACACTCACGAGGGAGTTCCTCGTCCTCCGCCGGCGGTTCCAACTCCTCGCTTCGGGTTCGTGCCTCCTCGATGTCCCGCTCCCGCTGTCGCCGGTCCTCGTCGGCGGCCTGTTTCTCGCGGCCCTCTTTGGTGTCGGGCATTCCCGTTACTTCGACTGCGAGCAATATAACGGTGGGGTGGCAGACTCGAACTCGTCCGTGAACCGACTGTCCTATCCCGTACCTACCTCGATGACGGTGGTCAACTCCGTGTTGCCATCAGGGCCGACGATCTCGATATCGACCCCGACGGCCACCAGTACCGCCTCGTTGGCCCGCTCCTGTATCACGATGCCGTCGAGGGATTCGCACGTACCGAACCGCTTGCCGGGGCCGGACTCGCAGTTCGTGGCGGCCCACTCGCGTGCGGCGCTGTCGTTGTACCGGATTTCGCGGGCGATGCCCTCCTCCAGCGCCGCCGCCTCCAGCGTGTCGATATCGCCCCCGATTTCGGCTCGAACCGCCTCGGCTTTCCCATTGCGGGCGGGCCAGCGGTACTCGCCGGCGGTCGCGGCCGCGGCGTCGTGGACCGAGCGGTCGAGGTAGGCGACGGCTTCCTCGCCCGTCACCTCGGGTTGGCGCTCGGTGTCGGGGTGGTAGCCCAACTGGAGGTAGGCAAAAAGCACCGGCGCGAGGCCGATAGCGATGACCGCGGCGGCGACCAGTACCAGTTGGCCGCGGTCGCCGGTCATGCGTACCAGACCCATATCGTCACCTCCCCGCCGGTCGTCGGCACGCGGGCGTGGCCGACCTGCACGCTCGCCGGGCGTTTGTACCCGACGGCGCCGTGTGGCGTCTCGACCCGATACAGCAGGTTGTCGCCGAGAATGCGGTCGACGCGCGTATCGAGGGCGTCGGCCTCCCGGTCGAAGGCCGTCGGTGACTGGGTCACCTCCGAAAGCCGCGTTTCGCCGCCGTGCCGCGGCGGTTCGTTGGCGAGGACGGCCGCCGCGTCCTCGGCGTAGGCGTCGAGTTGCGGCGTGTCGGTGTCTGCCGACGGCACGCCGAGCGCGAAGCCCATCGTCACCGCGAGGACGAGAACGACGCCGATGCCGGCCTCGATGACCGACAGCGAGAGTTGGCCCCTACTCATCGACGGTCACCTCGACGAGCGCCTTCGTCGTCCGGCGCGGATAGTAGGTCACGGTCACGTCGCCGGGCTGGGGGTCGCCGTCGAACCGGAGCGTCGTGGTTTCGTACCGCGAGAGGGCGATGTCGTACTCGCCGCCGAGGTCGTCGGGGTCGTGAAGGACGACGCGGTCGTTCGCGCGGACGGTCTCGACGCCCGCGTCGGCGTCGATGTCGACGGTGGCCGTCGGACTCCGGCGCGGGAGTGTCGTCTCGCCGTGTGTCAGCGGTGGGTCGACGGTGACTGTCTGTCGGTCGGCGCGGAGGGCGATTCGACGGGCCGTCGGGCCGGTCGGGTCCCCGCGCTCGTAGATCGTCTCGCCGTCGATGACGACCCGGATGTCGACGCCGCCGGGGACGATATCGGCGACCGTCCGGGCGTCGAGACGACTCGCGTTCAGGACGTTCCGGCGGTCGGTAAGCCGACTGTCGGCGGCGACGAGCCGGTCGGCCAGCGCGTCGGCGGTCGCCCGTTCGGCCGCGTTTCGGTCGGCGATGGTGAAGGCGCCGTCGGCGACGGTCACCGAGAGGGCAGTGACGGTCGTGACGACGAGCAACGCGACGGCCAGCGCCGGCAGGTTGGCCTGCCCCTTCACGTGAGACGCACCTCCAGTCCACCGTCGGTCGTCGTTACGACGACCTGTGCGTCCTCGCCGCTTTGCCACGTTCCCGAGACGCTCACGACCCGCTCGGGCAGCACCAGCGGCACGGTTTCGTCGATAGCCGGGTTCGGGTGGTCGAGAACGAGACGGTCCCTGTCCGCGTGAACGCGATAGGCCTCTCCGGCGATGGTCGCCGGCAACTCGATGTCGCGCGTGACCGTAGCTCCCACGGCTTCCGGTGGAATCGCCGCTTCGATGTCGGTCGCGGCGTCGGCGAGCGTCCGTTCGGCGACCTCGCTGCCGGCCGTCGCACGGTACTCGGGGACGGCGCCACCGTAGAGCGCGGTCGTCACGAGGCCGATGTAGAGGACGACCAGCGTGGCCTCCATCGACTTGCCGATGACGGGGCTGATGGCGCGGTCGGCGGCGCCGAGGCGCTCGGGGTCACTCACCGCCGGATACCTCCGCGTTCAAGTCGTGAACGACGAGATAGCCCTGTCGGTCGCCCTCGAAGGTCGCGACGACGGTCGGCGGCGAACCGGGTTCGCGGTCGACGGTCGCACCCTGCTCGCGGAAGGCTCGCTCCCACGCGCCCGGGGCGTTCGTCTCGATGGCCACGGAGAAGGTCGCCGTACCGAGGTCTCGCCGGTCGTGACTCACGTCGCTTTCGACGGTGGCGGTGACGCCGCCCTTGCCCGAAACCCCCCCGACGCCGTCGCCGAGTCGTGCCGCACCGATGATGAGGACGTCCTCGCCGACGGTCACGGGGGGTTCGGTCGCAAGCCAGCCCGTTCCGCCCTCGCCGCGGACGATGGCGCCGGCGTGGAACGCCACGCGGCGGTCGCCCGACTCGAAGACCAAGGCGTCGACCGCCAGTCGCTCGACGACCTCGCCGTCGGCGCGGATTTCGAGGGCCCGGTCGACCGGTGCGAGGCGGCCGCTGCTGAAGGTGACGGTGCCGCGACGGGGGCCGGTCGTGGCGACCGGTTCGAGGGCGCTGTCGAGGTCCGACGAGACCCGTTCGGCGTCGGCCTCGGAGGCCGTCGATTCGACGACGGTGCCGACCGCGGCGGTGAGCGCGCCCATCGAGACGACGGCGATTCCGAGCAGCAGGGCGACGCCAATGACGTTGGACTGGCCGCGAATGGCGGACCGTGATTCGCTTCGGGTCATATCATCCGTGCCCCCGAAAAGACGAGATAGCAGACGAACACGAGCGCCGCGGAGTGAAGCAGTGCCTCGTAGCGGCTGCGGGAGGCGGTGCCGGCGAACCAGCCGCAGGCCAGCATCGTCGCCTGCGTGACGACGTAGAAGCGCCGCGTGTCCCGCTCGATGTCGACCGCGTTGGGGTCGATGGCGACGCCGGTGCCGCCGGAGACGGTCGCCAGTTGTGCGAACCCGTCGAGGACGTAGGCGGTGACGGCGATGACGATGCCGACGACGAGCAGGGCGGTCGTCCACCCGACTACGATGTAGACCAACATTTCGGAGCGGAGCTTCTTCCGCTGTTCGTGGAGCTGACCGATCTCCGTCTGGAGCGTCTCGAAGGTCGTTTCGGGGTCGCTCCCGACGTCGAGAGCGCCCGTCACGAGACCGACGGTCTGTTCGGCCAGCGGCGTCCCGACGCGGTCGACGAAGCGGTCCAGTGCCTCCTGTCTGGTGTCGCCGGTTTCGGTGCCCGTCGTCAGTCCGAGCGAGAAGGCGAGGTCCTCGATGTCGGCCTGAAGCGGCCCGAAATCCACCTCGCGGGCGACCGTCTCGACGGCCTCGCCGAACGGTCGGCCGAGGCTGACGTGGCCGGAGACGGCGTGGACGAAGTCCCGAATCTCGCGGTCCTTGGCGTCGTCGAGGCGCGCTCGCCGGAGGGCGACGGCGCCAACCGGGAGGCCGTAGGCGACGTAGCCGAGCAAGGCGACGTTGACCGGCGGTTCGCCGACGGTCCACAGCGCCGCGACGGCGAGGCCGGCTATCGGGAGACAGACGACGGCAGCGCTGGCGGGGTTGGTCGTAGCGCTCGCGAGGGTCGCCAGTCCGCCCGGTCGCTCGTAGCTCGGGGTGTGACTGGCCGGGCGGAGTTCGCCGACCAGATAGGCCGTACAGGCGCCGACAAGCAGGACGAAGCCCGCGCTCCCGTAGACCAACACGGCGCGGGCGGTCGGCTGGCCGGGCAACGGGATGGGCTGGGAGAGTCCGGGAGCGAGGACGCTCATCACCGTGATGATGATGACCAACAGTGCGGGCAGCACCAGCAGGACGATGAACAACTCGGCCAGCAGTTCGAGGAAGTCGCCGGCCCGCTGGCGTCGACGGGACTGCTGGTGAGAGAGCATCCGCGATTCCATCCGGAGATAGCCCGTCAGGGCGTCCGAGCCCTGTTTGGCGTGCTCGCGGAACTTCAAAAGAAACGGCGAGAGGTGCTCTCTGGAGGGTGTCTCGCGGGCCACCCGCCGAAGGCCAGCATCGAGGCTGCCGGTCAATGCCGCCTTCCCGAGGACGCGCTCGAAGGCCGCGCTCGTCTCGCCGTAGGCGTCCTGTTCGGCGACCTTTCGGAGCATGGTTCGCCGGTCGTCGCTGCCGTCGGCCAGCGCGCGAAGGTAGCGGACGGCGCCGGGAAGCGTTCGCTCGATGGCCGCCCGGCGGGCGTCGGCCCGCCACCGCAGGTGGGCGCTGCCGACCGCGACGGTCGTCCGCTTGGCGAGTGCACCTGCTGGAGCGGCGACGGCGACTGCGACGTAGAGGCGGGGAATCTCGGGGGCGACGCCGCCCGTGCTTCCGGGAACGACCGCCCGGGCGGCTTCGAGCCCGGCCACGACGGCTTCGGTCGGCAGCGCGACCACGAAGACGGCTGCCAGCCAGCCGACGCCGACCGCGACCAGCCACGAGAGGCCGTAGACCCGGGCGAGATAGGTGTCGAAGCCGACGTCGAGGGCAGCCCCGCGGTACTGTTCGCGGTCGGCGTCGTGCTTGCGGCGGTCGGCGTGCCGAGAAAAGAGGGCATAGAGCCCGCGGTCGAGCACCGACAGCGGCCTCGCGAGGGCGCTAATCATCCACGGCCTCCGCGTCGGCACTCGTCCGCTCGCGCTGGATGCGCTCGATGGTCGCCGCCTCGTTCGTCCGGAGGTCCGCGAGGAAGCCGAACAACTCGTCCATGTCGGTGACGCCCTCGCGGACGAGATACTCGACGTAGCCGTGTTTTCGGTGGAACTCCTCGGTGACGGCGTCGACCGGACGGTCGGTGCGCTCGGCGAGGCGGTCGAAGGCATACAATCCCAGCCGTTCGGTCGGGTCCCCGAACTTCGGGTGGTCGTAGGCGAACGTCCAACTGTCGTCGGGGTTTCGCGAGAGGACCGTGTTGTAGTGGACGGTCACGTCGCCCTTCTCGATGGTCTCGGTTTCACCGTCCAGTTCGGCGGCCTCCTGCTCGGAGAGCAACTCGACGACCTCGCCGACGTACCGTTCCCCGTCGACGTGACGGGGGAAGACCACGAGGTCGAGTTCCCGGAGCAGGTAGGCGGGCAGGCCCTTCTCGACGACCCGGTTGACGAGTTTCTCGACGTCCTCGGCGTGGGTGGTTCCGAGAGCCCCGTGACCAGTTTGCAATACCTCACCAAACGTCTCGAAGGAGGCGGCCGAATTGATTTCGGCGATGACTTCCGTATCCGGATTCAGATAGTTCGTCTCCGTCATCAAATCGGCCATCGAGACGTGTTTGTGCTCGTCCTGATGGTCCCGCGTCGTCAGCGAGACGCCCGTCTCGTGGGGCAGGAGGACTTCGCGGGAGCCCTCGTCAATGCTGACTGGGCGGTCCTCGAAGTCGACGAAGGGCATGTGTGCGTTCATTAGCGTCGTCTTGCCGACCCCGGTCGGCCCGGAAAAGAGGACGACGCCGTGGTGTTCGTACAACAGCCACAGCAGGGTGACGAGTTCGGTCGGGAGCGCCCCGCTCTCGACCAGTTCCGGCGGCGTGAGCACGTCGGCGGCCTGCTTCCGAATCGAGATGTGGGGGCCGTCCTCGGAGATGGTCGGCAGCGCGACCGCACACCGGATGGTCTGGTCGAGTCCCTCGGGTTCAAGGTTCACCTTCGCGGAGGGGCGACTCGCCGAGAGTTCGACGCCGTCCTCGGCAGCCAGTTGCGTGACGACGTTGACGAACGCGTCCTCGTCCTCGAAGGTGAGATTGGTCGGTTCGCGACCGCCGCCGCGAGGGACGACCTTGAGGCGCTCGCCGACCCGGTTGCCCTCGATGTCTTCGAGATTGGGGTCCCGAATCGGCACCGTGAGCTGGCCATAGCCGACCAAATCGCGGAGGACGTAGTAGAGCAGGTCGTCGAGGCGGTCGTCGGCGAAGCGGCGGGAGACTGGCGGCACCGCGAGGTCGTATTCGGCCAGCGCCGACCGGGCGCGGTAGCGGGCGGCGTCGAGCCATGCGCGGGTGTTGCGAGCCGTGAGGCGGCGAGAGAGCAGTTGCTCGGCCCGCTCGCGAACGACGCCCGCGCGGTCGTCGAAGGCGGTCGCGCCGTCGACGCCCTCGATGCCGACTTCCCAGACGCGCTCCTTGCACTCCTCGATGAGGCGGTCGTCGCCCGGCAGGCGGTCGGGTTCGCGGACGGCGTACTTCCGCTCGAAGGGGTCGACGCCCAGCATGCGCTCCCGATAGCGGACGACGGGAATCTCGTAGCCGGCGAAGGAGACGGTATACCGGGCCAGCCGCTCGGCGCTGAACCGTTCGAGGAACTCCGGGTCGTCGAGGCCGGTTCGGGCCGGCGCGTAGTCGGTCAGGTGGACCAGTAACTCCCCGTCCGCGAGGTCACCCACCTCGATTTCGTCGTCGATGGCGTGCGGCGTCAACTCGCCGAGACATTTCAACTCCGCCAGCGCGTGGTACTCCAGTCGACGCCGCTCGCTCGGCGAGCAGTCCACGAGGCGGTCGATGGCCCGCCCGTACTTCGGGTCGAACCCAGCCCGCAGTTGCTCGGCAGCCCCCTCGCGGGTTCGGGGCCGGCGCAACTCGGCGCCCCCGAAGTAGTCGCGGACCGCATCGAGGTCCGCCGACGCGTCCGCCGAAAGCGATGGTTCCCGAACGTCGTAGACGAACGCTTCGTCGTCGCTTTCGACAGTCGCGACGACGCCGGCTTCCAGCGCGTACTGGTCGTGGACATCGGGTGCGTACCACGCGTCGGGGCTGTCGGGCGGTTCCGGTGGCGGGACGGTCGGAAGCTCGGATGGCATCTGAGTGGTTTTCCCACTCTATTGAATTTAAATATTAGTATTTAGGGAAAAATCATTTGCTACTGGAGAACTAGTAATATGTCTCCGTACATTCCATCTTTCTCAGTCTCGGTTCGACCGCCGCAGTTTCATCGTGGCCCCGTTCTCGCCGAAAACACGGTGTGGGCGCGAACGGCCTCGATTCCGGGTCGTCGAAAAACGGACCGGTGTAGTCCGTCAGTTGCGGCCCCTGTCAGCTCCGCGTCCTCTGTCGTTCCCGTCGGTCGCTTTCAGCACGACCGGATTTACCGGAGCGCCGCTGCCGCGTTCGATGTGTAACGGGGCCGCGGTGAAGAGGAACTCGTAGATGCCGTCGCGGGCGCAGGCGGTGGCGAGTTCCCGGAGGTCGAGTATTTCGTTGATACTGACGCCGAGGTTCCGCAGCAGCGCGCCGTGCAGCGGGATGACCAATGTCTCGTCGTCCCCGTCCTCGTCGACGTCGATCTGCTGGGTGACCTTCTCGACGGCGAGGTTGTCCGCGCCGACATAGGGGATATCCTTCTCGTAGAAGAAGTCGAACAGGTCATCACTGTAGACCAATCCGGGTTCGTTCAGCGCGGCCCATTCGGCATCGGGGTCGCGTGTCCGCTCGACTGCACCCGTCCGGACGAGGAGTACGTCCCGTTCGCGGAGTTCGGTGCCCTGGGCCTCCGCGGTCGTCATCAGGTCGTCGTAGGTTATCTCGTAGCCGAGCGGCAGGCGGTCGTTCTCGTCGCTCGCGTCGAGTGCCCGGCCAACGTCCAGCAGGACGCCGCGGCCGGCGATACCGGCGTCGGCGGCGTTTTCGATGCCGGCCTTGCTCAGCCCTCGCGTTTCCGAGACCTTCGTCAGGTTCTCGTCGTCGCCGTTGTCCGGGATGGCGTCCCGGTCGGGGGTTCCCAACAGCGGGGTGTCGAACTCCTTGACCGTCTCGGTCGTCCGGGCGGAGAAGCCGTTGTAGATCTCCTCGCCGTACCAGGCGTGTCCCAGTGCGTCGACGTGGGTCGTTCCCTGGAGGAACATGTCGGCGACGAACTTGTCGTCGACGAACTTCACGCCGCCCGGCTGCGGGGCCGGTTCGACCGCCGTCGTGTTGTCCCGGCGGCCGGGCGTGCGCGGCGGGAACGCCGGGTCGCCGGTATCCGTTGCCGAATCGATGACCTCGCCGGTCTGGGACAACTGGAGCGTGAAGCGTTCGACGCGGTTGCGGCCGCGCTTGGTCGCCGCGCGCATCCCGTCGAAGGCCGCCGCGCCGTCGAGGAGGTTCAGCCGTCCGAGTTCGTCGTCCTCGCCGAAGCGCCCCCAGTCGTCCGGCTTGTCCGCGAGCAGTTGCTCGACCGCCGATTCGGAGTCGGTCTCGGCCGCCGCCGTCGAGAGGCTCGACCCCGCGAGCGCGAAGGCCAGGGCCGCTCCACATCCTCCGACGAACCCTCGACGCCCGACGCTCCCGCAGCTACAGTCTTCGTGGTTCTTGTGGTCGCTGTTGTCTTTCATACCGTATCAAATCCTACGTGCAATGGTAGCACGCAACTAAGAAAATCTGTTGTGAAAAATATAAATACATCGGTGGTTCGGACGACGGGGCGTACCGGGCGCTCGCCGGTAAAAGACTCCAAAACCCGTATGAATGGATCCCGACGCTATTCCATTCGGAACCGAGTACCGAACCGGGTGGACCGATTCCACGTCAGGCCGTCCAGTGTCCGTTCGGCTGCTGCAGTTCGAGCGTGACGTTGTTCCCGCCCGAATCGACGCGGTCGAACTCGAGGGTGCCGCCGGACCGTTCGGTGACCCAGTGGACGAACCACAGTCCGAGCCCGCTCGAGTGGAAAATCGGCGTCAGCGACGCGAAGTCATCCAGCGGGAGGTACTCCATGTCCGGAATCTCCGGCGCTGAATCGATCACCTCGACCGTGACGGTCGACCCCTGCGAACGCACCACCACGTGGACGGAGGGTTCGTCGGCGTCGTTGTGCTTGACCGCGTTCTCGACGAGTTCGTGGAGCGCTCTATCGACGGCTGGCACGGCGACGACCGTCGCCGAATCCGGGGCCTCATAGCTGAGTCTACTGTCCGGATACTCCTCACGAACAACCTCAACGACCGACTCGACGACCGCGACCACGTCGAGTTCCTCGGCGGGGTCGCGCTCGGTCAACAGTTCGACGATATCGTGGTGGTTGTCGAACATCGAGAGCAGCTGCCCGGACGCGGTTTCGATCCGGTCGGCGGCCTCGGAGGGGTGTGCCGTGCCTTCCCGGAGTTGGTCGGCCTGTCCGTTAATGACGTTGACCTTGTTGCGGAGGTGGTGCTGGAGCAGTCGGTCGACGGCGTGGAGGTGCTGGTCTCGGGCGACCCGCTCGGAGATGTCGCGGCCGACACCGACCAGTCCGACGACGTCCCCATCCCGGACCAGTCGCCGTTTGCGGAACTCGAAGGGTATCTCTCGGCCCAGTTTCGTCACGACCGTCGCCTCGATGACGTCCTCGCCGTCGGCGAACACCGTCGCTATCGATTCCGAGATGCGCTCGGAATCCGCGTCGACGAAGAACTCCTCGACGTCCATCCCTCGGACCTCCGACTCGTCGTAGCCCGACACCTTCAGCAGGGCGTCGTTCCATCGTTTCAGTTGCCCGCCGGGCGTGATGACGTAGAAGACGTCCTGAAGCGCGTCCAGGGCGTCGTCGATGAACTGGCGTTCGGCCTCCAGTTCCGCCTGGGCGTTCTTGAGGTCCGTGACGTCGATGACGACCGCCTGTCCGATGTCTTGTCCCTCGTATCGCCCGGGTGCGGTGGCGACGCGGATGTCGCGCGTCTCGCCGTCCGCCCGCTGTAGCTTCATGACGGTCGGGCCGGCCGACCGTTTGTCCCCGACGACCTCCGCGAGTTCCTGCTTGGCCGTGTACTGGTCGGCGGGGTCGATGAACTCGAAGATGGACCGCCCAACCAGTTCCGACCGGGAGGAAAGGCCCAGAAGGTCGAGGACGGCGTCGTTGCCCCAGAGTATCTCGCCGTCGGCGTCGAAGAGGTTGATCGGCGCCGGCGACGTCTCTATCAACTGCCTGTATCGCCGCTCGCTGTCGCTCGACCGTAGATACCTCATCGGGGGCTAACTACCGCGCCGTTCGACCGCCGAGGCGACTGCGCGATGATTCAGGGCCATTGATTTCGGTATAATCCAACGGGTACTATGTTAAGTGTTCATGTGGTATTGTGACGTGATATCGCGTATGGAGATGACTGTCGGGAAGCATCCGCCTCGTCCTTCCGAGGGGAGATACCTGTTGGGCTGACTATTCAAAAAGCCGCTTCAGATCCTCGTCGTCGTAGTTAACCAGCAGCCGGTCTTCGTCCTTGAAGGTCCGGAGGACCACGTTCGTTGTGGAGTCATCGACGCCCTCCGTCTGGATTATCGCCTCCATGAGCTCTCGGAGGTGCTCGTGGTCTCGGACGCGAGAAATGACGTAAAACGACATCTCGCCGAGCATGAAGAACACCCGTTGGACCCCGGAAAGCGACGAGACTCGGTCAGCGATCTCCTCATAGCCCGGTCCATCGTAATTGGCGTTGATCTCGGTGATCGCCGTCAACCCGAGCCCGAGCTTCTGTGGATCGAGTTTCGAAATCTTCCCTTCGACGATGCCCTGCTCGCGGTATCCTTCGATTCGATAATAAATAGTGGATTTACTGACGTCCAACTCGTCGCTCAAATCCTCGACGCTTATCTCCCCATCCTCGTCGAGATGTCGGAGGATTTTGAAGTCCACCTCATCGAGTTTCACGTCTGGCATAGTGTCATCCATATATTCACGTTCGGTAATAAGTCATTTTACTATCAACACGGCCGCATGGAGGGACAGTCGGACAAATCCCTATACTCTCAGCGTATCTCCACGTCGGCGTCCGTAGCCGGTCGATCTTCGCGGATCGGATTCCGGCGCCGTTCGGCCGAGACGATTCCGGGGTCGATGGTCGTGGTCACCTGACCGGCTTCGGTTCCCATCTCGGCGACGACCGTTCCATCGGGTTCGATAGCCATGCTGCTGCCACAGAAGGTGTCGCCGGCCTCGGTTCCGGCGCGATTACACCCGACGACGTAGGCTCCCTGCTCGACGGCTCTGGCGGGGAGGAGCCTCGCCCAGTCCCGCTCCATTTTGACGGTCCACGCCGAGAGGTTCACGAAGAGGTCACACTCCGCCCGTGCGAGGGCGGCACTCGATTCGGCGAACGCGAGATCGTAACAGATCTGCACCCCGACGCGGCCGAACGGCGTCTCGACGGCGACGTAGCGGTTGCCCCGCTTGAAGACGTCCTGCTCGTCGCCCCAGAGATGCCGCTTGTCGTATCGCGCTCGAATCTTGCCGTCGGCACCGAGCCAGACGGCGGAATTGTACACCGCCTCGCCATCTTCGACGGGCATCCCGAAGAGGACCTCGCTTTCGGTAGCCTCGGCGGCCGCGCTCAGTTCCTCTGTCGTCGGGCCGGGGACGGGTTCGGCGAGGTCCTCTATCCGGTCGAAGACGTGGTAGCCCGTCGTCGCGAGTTCGGGAAAGACGATGAGGTCGGCGTCGGTCTCCCGGACGACGGTCGCCATACGCGAGACGGTCTCGTCTTTTGGCTCCTCGAGCCGGGAGTCGAACTGGACGAGGTTGCACTCGAAGCGCTTCATCGCCCCTCGAACTCCGGCTCGCGGTCCTCTTGGAACGCTTCGACGGCCTCCTCGTGGTCCCGCGTCTGCGAGCAGATTCGCTGGGCGCGAGTCGCGTCCGCGAGGGCTTCCTCGAGGCCGGTCTCGAAACTGTCGTTGACGAGTCGCTTGCTCTCGGCGAGGGCGACTGGCTGCCGGTCGGCGAGGTCGCTCGCGAACGCGGTCGCGGCCTCGAGCAGTTCGTCGGCGTCGACCTGCTCTTTGGCGAGGTCCCACTCGACGATTTCCTCGCCGGAAAGCTTGCGGCCGGTGAAGATAAGCTCCTTGGCGCGGGCCTCGCCGATGAGCCGGGGCAAGAGGAAGGCGCCACCGTCGCCGGGGACGAACCCGACGTCGATGAACGTCTCTCCGAGGACGCCCTCGTCGCTCGTGAATCGGAAGTCGCAGGCGAGGGCGGTATCACAGCCGGCCCCGAGCGCGTAGCCGTTGATTGCGGCGATGACGGGTGTCCGAATCTCCCGCAGCGTACGGACGACGTTCTGGAAGAGGCCGAGGCCCTCCTCGTAGTCGGCGAAGTCCATCTCCGGAGTCAGCGGCATATCGGTCAGGTCGACACCGGCACAGAAGGCGTCGCCGGCGCCGGTCAGCACGATCGCACGGATGTCGTCGCGGTCGTCGAGTCGTTCGAGTGCCTCGACGGCGCCCCGGAGAAGCGGTTCGTTGTAGGCGTTCATCGCGTCCGGCCGGTCGTAGGTCACGCAGGCGACGTACTCCTCGAGCCGTTCGACCTCGATTGGGGCGTCGATCTCAATCATCGGTATCACCTACGGGGGCCGCAGGGGCTTCAGTATCGGTGGCCGACTCCCGGAGCGTGACGGCCGCGTCGACGATCTCGACCCCCTCGTCGTCCGCGAAGACGGGATTGAGGTCGAGTTCCTCGATCGCGGGGTTGGCCTCGACGAACGCCGAGACCTCCAGAAGAAGGTCGATGACGGCCTCCCGGTCGACCGGGGCGTTCCCGCGTGCGCCGTCCAGCATCTCCTGGGCCTCGATGTCCGAGAGCATGGCCTGGGCATCGGCTTCCGTGAGCGGTAGCGCGCGGAACGCGACGTCCTCGAGGACTTCCACGAAGACGCCGCCGAGGCCGACCATCATCACCCGCCCGAACTGCTCGTCGTCGACGACGCCGACGATCAGCTCGACGTTCTCCTCGAGCATCGGCGAGACGAGCACGCCCTCGATATCCGCGTCGGGGTCGTACTCCCGGGCGGCGGCGAGAAGCTCCTCGTAGGTCGCCTCGGCCTCGGTCTCGCGGACGTCGAGTGCGACGCCGCCGGCGTCCGATTTGTGGACGATGTCCGACGACACTACCTTCATCGCGGCGGGTTCGCCGGTCGACGCGACCGCCTGTCGCGCTTCGGCCGGCGACTCGACCAGTTCGAAGGATGCGACTGGAAGCCCCCGGTCCCGGAGCGCCCGTTTGGCGGTGTACTCCGAGAGCTGTTGGCGCCCGTCTTCGAGGGCGCGAGTGACGGCGTCCGCCTCGTTGTCCGCCTCGCGGAGCCGGAAGTCGCTCTTCTCGTCCGCGATGTCGAGGTGGGTTCCGTGGGCGGCGAGCGACGCGAGGCTGCTCGCGGCGATGTCGATCGATTCGACGACCGGGATGCCGCCCTCCCGGAGTATCTCGTGTGGCTCGGTGCCGAACTCCGCGTAGGCGCTCTGGACGACGATCGGCGTCCCCTGCTCGTCGGCCAGCGTGACCAACTCGTCGGCGACGCCGCACTCGACGTCGGTGTACTGTTCGGCAAAGCGGATGCCGTAGCCGCCGAAGAGACCGGCGAGCAACAGGGCATCAACGTTCGGGTCGGCCAGTATCGCCTCCGCACAGTCGTAGAAGACGCGCTGGTCGTCGTCGGTTCCCCCGGCGACGTCGACGGGATTGACGATGCTGGCCGCGTCCGGCAACACCTCGCCGAGTCGCTGTTGGGTTTCGGCGGTCAGGTCCGGTACCGAGAGGCCGCGTTCGGCGAGCGCGTCGGCCGCGAGCGTCGCGTGGCCCCCGCCGTCGGCGAGGATGCCGACGTTCGGCCCCTCGGCCGCGGGCAGCGACGACAGGGAGTTGGCGACCGCGAGCAGTTCGTCCGACCGTTCGACGCTGACGACGCCCGCCTGTTCGAGAACGGCGTGGGCGACGGCGCTATCGCCGGCCAGCGCGCCCGTATGAGAGGAGGCGGACTCCTTGCCGACGTCGGACTTCCCGCTTTTGAGCGCGATGATCGGCGTCTCGGTGCTCACCTCGCGTGCCGCCTGCAGGAACTTCCGGCCCTCGCTCATCCCCTCGACGTACAGCACGATGGCGTCGGTCTCGGGGTCGTCGTTCAGGTAGGGGAGGTACTCGTGGAACTTGAGGTCGGCCTCGTTGCCGACGCCGACGTAGTGGCTGTAGCCGACGCCCTCTCTGGTCGCCGCCTCGGTGAAAAGCGAGATGGCCATGTTGCCGCTCTGGCAGAGCAGGCCGAGGCCGCCCTCGGGGACGCCCTCGGCGCCGACGAGGTTCAACCCCTCGTGGACGTTGATCATCCCGGAGGTGTTCGGGCCGATGAGCCGGATGCCGTGTTCGTCGGCGAGCGAGACGATCTCCCGCTCCAACTTTTCGCCGTCGGAGCCGGCCTCACCGAAGCCGACGGCGATGACCACGGCCCCGGCGAGGTCCGTCCCCGCGCAGTCCTCGAGGACGTCCGGAACGATGTGTGCGGGCGTGACGATGAGCGCGAGGTCGACCCGGCCCGGAATCGCGGAGACTGTCGGGTAGACCTCCAGCCCGTGGATCTCCTCGGCACTGGGGTTGACCGGGTAGATGTCTCCGTCGTAGCCGCCCTCCTGAAGCGTCTCGATGGCCTGATAGCCGCGCTTGGTCTCGTCAGTCGAGGCGCCGACAACCGCGACCGCGTCCGGGTCCATGATGCGTTCGATGTCGGTCTCTGTTTCGGTCGTTTCGGCCACGGTCACTCCCCCCGGAACGTCGGCTCGCGGTCCTCGGCGAACGCGTCGACGCCCTCCTGCCAGTCGTCGGTCTCCATGCATGTGAGCAGCGCCTCCGCTTCGGCGGTCCGCATGTCTTCCCGAGCCGCGGAGCCGACGCGCCCGAACTGTGCTTTGGCGAACTCCATCGGAATCGGCGCGTTGCCCGCCAGATCTGCGGCCAGTTCGTCGACCGCATCGTCGAGGTCCGCCTCGTCGATGGCGCGGGTGACGACGCCCTCGTCGGCGGCTTCCTCGCCGGTGAGCTCCGCTGCCGACAGGATGAGTTCCTTCGCACGCGCGGCGCCGACCCGCTGGGCGAGCGTGTAGGTGACGCCGCCGCCGATGTAGGTCCCGATACTCACCTCGGGGAACCGCATCTCGGCGTCGGTCGCCATGAGGATGAAATCCGCGCTCAAGGCGAGTTCGGCGCCCGCTCCAATCGCGTAGCCCTGAACCTTCGCGACGACCGGTGCCGGGTGCGTCTGAACGGCCTCACAGGCCTCCTGTGCGTCCCAGACGTACTCGCGGCGTTCCTTCGGCGTGCGCTCTTTATCGTCGTGGTTCTGCATATCCGCGCCGACACAGAAAGCCCGGCCTTCGCCTTCGAGGACGACGACCCGCGCATCGTCGTGTTCCGCCCGGTCGAGCCCGGACCGGATTCCCTCGTAGAGATCGCCGGTCACGGCGTTGAGGCGGTCGGGTCGATTTAGTCGGATATGTGCAACGTTACCGTCTAGCTCGTAGATGGTCGATGGACTCGTCTCCGAATCTGTTGCCGTCATGGCTGGCACTACCTCATGCCTCGTGACTCATCCACATAAAGTTTCGCTGATTATCAAAACAGGCGAAGATATTCGGAGTAATTCTAAAGATGGTATTGTTTTGTGGGATAGTTTCTTATAGGAGTGTGTTTAACAGACCCATAGCCATGTCGAAGGGCTCGAACTACAGTCGACGCGACGTACTGGCAGCAACTGGTGCGGGAACGATCGCCGGGTTGGCGGGCTGTCTCGGTGACGGCGGCAACGGCGGTAACGGTGGCAATGGCGGCAATGGCGGCGGTAACGGCGGCGGCAACGGTGGTGGCGGCGGTGGCGGCCAGCTCCGGTTCCTCGGATTCGGCGGGAACACCCAGGAGGCCCAGATGTCCGTCTTCGAACCGTGGGCGGAGGAAAACGGTGTCGAAGTGACCGGAACCGAAGCCGGCGGGACCTCGGAGATGATTTCGCTGATCAAGCAGAATCCCGGCTCGTTCGACATCGTCGCGCTCAACGACACTGGGATGGTCCGTGCACAGCAAGAGGATGTCATCGAGCCGATCGACCTCTCGATGGTACCGAACTACGAGGAGAACATCAGGGAGTCGGCCCGGTCGCTATCGTTCAACGTCGCCGGAGATGATACGTACGGCCTGATTCGAGAAAACGGCGCGACCGGGTACGCCTACAACACCGAACAGGTCGACGAAGAACTCACCTCTTGGGAGGACATCAAGAATTCCGCCTACGAGGGGAAGGTGTCGCTCATCGACCGGACCATCGACCGCCTGTCGAACTGTGCGGCTGCGGCCGACCTCAACATCAACGAGGTGCCGGACGACGAGGCGAAGACCGACCAGATGTTCGAGGAAGCCAAAGCACAGGACCAGAACGTTTTCAACTACTGGAGCGACGGTGCCACGTCCATCCAGTACCTCCGTCAGGAGAACGCGTTGATCTGTGAAGCGTGGGGCGGGCGCGTCCTCGCCCTCCAGGAGGAAGGCTACGAGCACATCGAGTACGTCATCCCCGACGAAGGCGCGATGGCTTGGTCGGACAACCTCGCCATCGTGAAGGGCAGCGAGAGCCGCGAACTGGCACATGAACTGCTGAACCACACCTATCAGCGGGAGCACCTCCTGACCCTCTCGGAGAAGATGAACTACACCGTCCAGGTGAAGAACCCGCCTGAGGAGATGAAGGCGCTGCCCGACTACGCGCCGGCCGAAGACCTCGCCTTCCGCGATTGGGACGTCGTCCTCCCCAAGGAAGACGCCTGGACCGATCGACTGAATACGATCAAACAGAGCTAGGATTCCGATATGCTCGAAGTTCGTGACTTCACGAAGTATTACGGCGATCTCTGTGCGGTTGAGAACCTCTCGTTCAGCATCGAGGAAGGGGAGTTCGTCACGTTGCTTGGACCATCCGGGTGCGGGAAATCGACGACGCTCCACGCCATCGCGGGCCTCGTCGAACCGACCGACGGGCAGATTCTGCTCCGGGGCGAGGACGTGACCGACCTCCCGCCGGAGAAGCGCAACATCGGGATGGCGTTTCAGTCGACCGCGCTGTTTCCACATATGACGGTCCGCGAGAACATCGCCTTCGGGCTCAAGATGCACGGCCACGACTCGGCGGCCGTCGAAGAGCGCGTCGATGAGTCGCTCGAACTCGTCGACATGCCCGACCACGGAGACCACAAGCCGGGAGAGCTCTCCGGCGGCCAACAGCAGCGCGTCTCACTGGCACGGGCACTGGCGTACGAACCCGATATTCTCCTGCTGGACGAACCCCTGACCGGGCTCGACCGGGTGCTCCGCGAGGATATGCGTGGCTGGCTCGACCGGATTCAGACAGAAGTCGGCGTGACGACGCTGTACGTCACCCACGACCAGGAGGACGCGCTGTCGATGTCCGACAGCGTCATCGTGTTGAACGACGGCCAATCCGAGCAGATAGACAGTCCGGAACAACTCTACGAATCGCCAGCCACCCCCTTCGTCGCCGAGTTCGTCGGGAAATCCACACAGTTTAGCGGCCCCGCCTCTCGGGAGGGCGACCGGACCGTCGTTGTGAACGACGGTAAGACGATCACGGTCGAAGGGACCGAAATAAACGACGGCGAGGAGGCCCGTCTGTACATCCGACCGGAGGATATTGAGGTGAGCCCGGCCGCCGAAGGCGCCGAAAACGAGATACTTGGGCGCGTCGTCAACGTCGCCAACCTTGGCAATCGAGCCGAGGTGACCGTCAAGTTGTCCGACGGACTCGAAGCGCTCGCCCACACGAACCGATTCCCCGACATCGACATCGGCGATGACGTCTACCTCCGGTTCGACCCCGAGCAGGTGATCGCCCTATGAGCGTCTCGCGGCCGACGGTGGACGGCATCACCGGCTCCATCGGTGAGCTATTCAACCGTCGAATCACGAACAGTCACCTCGCTCTGTTCGGACTCGGGTTCATCGGGGTGTTCTTCATCCTCCCGATACTGCTGCTCGTCCCCGAGAGCATCGCGTTCGGCACCGGCGAGCCGCTACAGGCTTACCAGCGCGCGACGAAGGGCATCTACGTTGATGCCTTCGTCCGCTCGTTCCTCTACGGCATCATCACGACGGCCGTGACCCTCGCGTTGGCGTACCTGCTGAGTTACTTCATGGTCTTCGGGACGGAGCGTGTTCGCCTGACGATGACGCTCATCATCGTGCCGCTGTGGATCGCCTACATCGTCCGGTACTTCGGTATCCTGCTTTTCCTCTCGCCTGCGGGACCCTTCGCCGATTTGACCGGAATCGAACCGTCGCTGTTGTTCACGACGCCGGCAGTCATTATCGGCCTCGCGAACGTTTACCTGCCGTTTGCCGTACTACCGATTTACAACTCCCTAAACGCCATCAACAGGGAACTCATCAGCGCCTCCCGCGTCCTCGGGGCCACCCAGTGGCGTACCCTCGCCGCCGTCGTATTCCCGCTCAGCCTCCCCGGTCTGGTCGCCGCGGGACTCATCGTTTTCATCCTGGCGGCCGGGTCGTTCCTCGGCCCCGCCGTTCTCGGCGGTCCAAATCAGACGATGATCGCCAACGAGATCGCCGGTGCGTTCCTGGAGAACTTTAACATCCGGTTCGCTTCGGCGCTGGCGGTCATCTACTCGATACTGCTCATTGGGACGTTACTGCTGTTCAACACGGTGTTCGACATTCAGGAGGTGCTCGGGAACATATGAGCGGGCGTTCGTTCCCGAGTCCCTGGAGGGTCGGACTCCTCGCCGCCGTCGTCGCAGTGTTCGCGTTCCTGTTGGTCCCCGTCATCATCGTCGTGGTAACTTCCTTTACGCCACAGACGTTCCCGGGTATCCCACAGGAGGGGTTCTCGCTGCGATGGTACAGCGAGCTCATGGCCGACGAGAGCCTCCTCAACGCGCTGAAAGTGAGCCTCATCGTCGCCACGCTGTCGTCGATTCTCTCGGCAACCATCGGTACGATCGCTGCCTTCGGTTTCGTACGGGGCGAGTTCCCCTACAAGGAGCAGATATCGACGATCATGCTGTTGCCGATGATCATCTCGCCGGTCATCACGGGTATCGCGCTGGTCCGGTACTTCGGGAACCTGAGCCTCCCGTCCGGATACCCCGCGCTCATCCTCGGACACACGGTGCTTTCGCTTCCGTACGTGTTCCTGTTGGTCCGGTCCGAACTCGTCACGTTCGACCAGGACCTCGAACGCGCCTCGCGTGTTCTCGGGGCCGATCCGGTGAGGACGTTCCGACACGTGACTGGGCCGATCATCTCCCCCGCGATAATCGCCGGCTCTTTTATCGCCTTCGTCGTCTCCTTCGGCGAGTTCACCGCAACTCAGTTCCTCATCTCACCGGGCACGAGCACGGTGCCCGTCGTCATCTACACGATGTTGCGAACCGGGCTGACGCCGACGATTAACGCCCTATCGGTCGTCCTGATCGTCGTCATGCTCGTGGTGGCGCTGAGTAGCCGACGGTTCAGTTCCACCTGAACCATCAAAAGGATTTCACGCCTTGAAACTGAGATTCTGGTTGATCTTCATCCAGTGTTCGGTTGGTACGGTGGTCAAGTACTCTTCCGGCATCGAATTTCGGGACGTTTCAACAGGAAGTAACAGGGAGGTTGTGTGTTGTCGTGGTGTGACCGGTTTCCGCGAATACGGACCCGTACCGCACGGGCAGGTTGGCTTGTTCACATCACGTCGAGCCACTCGGCGACGTAGACGATGCCTGCCCAGACGAACGGCGCCCCGAGAATGAGGAGGGCGCCGATTTCCGCAGCGCCGTCGGAGCGACCACCGACGATGTAGAGAAGCAGGGCCGCGAGGATGGTCGCCATGTAGAGTCCCACGAGTCGAAGAACGCCGCTGTCGCTTCGGAGTAGAGGGGGAATCGTCGCGGGCAATAAAAAGAGGCCGACGACGAGGAGCACCTCTCCTATGGTGGTCGCGATGCCGAGGGGGTCGACGGGGACGAATCGTCCGTTCGCGAGGAGTCCGTGCAGCAGCGTCAGGACGGGTTCGTCGCCCGACACCACGACGACCACCATGTGGACGAAGAAGGCGGCCGGTGCCAGGTGCCGTACCGAAAGCCACTCCTGTGGCTCGCGTCGGCGCGTCAGATAGACGGACAGCAGCGCGACGGCGGCAGTGAGACACGCGAACAGGACGTACCCCGACGGAACCGGTTGGCGAAACGGCTCTCCGTCAGTCGCTTCCAGATAGACCATCATGGGCACTAGCAGCAGTGGAAGCGGGAGCCCGAACCATGCTGGAAGCGCCCGGTACTCGACGGAACCGATAGTCGTTGCCGACGTTTTCCCGGGGGCGAACGACGAGTCCGTGGCTGGGGTGAGGATGCCGAACTCGAAGGGGAGTCGTTCGAGCAGCCGCAGCCAGTACCAGAAGCCGTAGACGGCCGGTCCGAGCACACAGATGCCGACGAAGAGCACGCTCTTGGGGTCGCTGCCGGCAGCCCCGGCGAGCCCCACTAGCAACGACCGTGTCGTTCCCGTCGAGCCGATGACGCCGACGAGCGAGAAGACCAACCCACCGAGGATGTAGAAGAAGGTGATGTACCCCTCGGCGTGCGACCGTGCGGCCGCAGCGCCCAGTACGAGTCGTTCGATCGGGTCGTTGACGAGTGCCTGAATCGTGGGGCCGAATGGGACCGCGTTGATGCCGACGACGGCGACCAGCCAGCCGATTACCGCCACTTCCGGGAGGGGATAGAGTGTTGCCGCAATCGCCAATACTGGCCCCAGAAAGAGCGTTCGTGTCCCCTCGTAAGCGAGCGATCTCAGCGCGGCGGTGAGCGATACCGGCTCTATCGGATGCCGGACCATCGACGGGACCGTACAGACCAGATAGAACAGGCCGCTCCCGACAAGCAGAAGGGAGATGTTCTCCGCGACCGGTGCCGGGACGCTACCGTGCCCGAAGGCCACCGCGAAGACCTGGTGTTTCAGCGTTATCCCGGCCCCGACGGCGAGGCCGGCGCCCCCGGCGGATAGCACCCGCTGGAACGGGACGCCCACGTCCCCGTCGGTTCGTATCGTATCCATCCGGTAACAGACCTGATACGAGAGCAAGCCGAGAAACAACCATCCGAGTCCCCACGACAGGAGCGCTCGGTCGCTGACGAACGGCAGGAGCAGCGTCACCCCTGCAGTGAGGAAATCGACCGCGAGTGGGGCCACGTCCGCGAACGACCGCAGGAGTAGTTCGATACCGGCAACCACGAACAACCCGACCGAAACGATTCGAGAGTGAAGCCGACCACTTCGCATCACGAACTGAGTGACAACATTACGCCATAAATATACTTCGAACGCCCGGTGTGGGCACGATAACAAATATAATATATGTATAATATACTGGTTCGAGCAGCGTCGCCGCGCGAAAACAGTCCCCTGTCTCTCCTCCGAAATGCCGACTCGGAAGACAGAACCCCTTTAATATCCCCCGCCGACACCGGCACACGATGAGTACCTCCCTCGACGACCGCACCGTACAGGCCGTCCTCGTCGTCGTGGCCGTCGGCTTGCTCGCCCGATTCGTCTTCCTCGGGGCCCGCATCTCCCACTACGACGAGGCCCGCGTCGCGTGGTGGGGCCTCGAATACCTCCGAAGCGGCGAGACCACCTACCGCTACATCATCCACGGCCCGTTCCTCCAGTTGGTCCATCGGCCGCTCTTCGCGGCCTTCGGCCCGACCGATTTCGTCGCGCGTGCGCCCGTCGCCCTGATTACCGGCCTCTTCCCGCTGGTCGCGCTGTGGTTCCGGCGCTATCTCTCGGATATCGAGGTCGTCGGGATGGCGCTGTTCCTCGCGCTCAACCCCATCATCCTCTATTACTCGCGATTCATGCGGTCGTCGATGCTGGTCGCGGGCTTCTGTTTCGTCGCTTTCGCCGCCCTCGTCCGGTGGCTGGACGGCCGGGGTACGGTCTACCTCTATGCGGCGTCGGCCGCGCTGGCCTTGGGCTTCGCCGCCAAGGAAAACGCCATCGTCTACGTCCTCTGTTGGTTCGGTGCGGCGGCGCTGCTGCTCGATACCGCCTTCTTCCGTCCCCGCGAACACGACAGCGGCTGGGACCTGTTGATGACGCGACTGAGCGAGTGGCGCGAGACGTACGCCCTCGACGCTCCCGCCGGCCGCCAGCGCCTGTTCGGCTACGGCAGCCATCTGCTCGGCGCGGTCACGCTGTTCGCCCTGCTCACTGTCTTCTTCTTCGCGCCGCGGGGCGGCGAGGCGGGGCTGTGGACCGGCAACCTCTCGATGACGCTGGATGCGACGATTTCGGACATCTCGGCCGGACTCGATTACTGGTTCGGACAGGGCGGCGAGACGACCTTCTCGACGTACGGCGAGCGACTGGGCCTGTTCGTCCGCACGACGCTCACCTACGCGGGGCCGCTGTTCGTGCTGTCGGTCGTCGGCTTCGTCATCGAGCGATACGGCCGGGCCGACTCGCGGCCGCTGGTGTTGGCGTGTGCCTACTGGGGCTTCGCCAGCGTCCTCGGCTACCCGCTGGGCACCGACATCTGGGGGGCGTGGATTATCGTCAACGCCCTCGTGCCGCTGTCGGTGCCGGCGGCGGTCGGCCTCGGCTTCCTGCTGGATATCGGTCGGGAGTCGCTGGCGGATAACGACACCGTGAGCGTGGCCGCGGTCGCGGTCCTGCTCCTTTTGGTCGTCGGACAGGTCGCCGTCGTCGGCGGCGGTGCGGTCTACGGCACCCCCACGAGCCCCGACAACGACCTCGTGCAGTTCGCCCAGCCCCAACAGGAGATGCGCGGGGCGGTCGACGCGACGACTGCGGCCGCGGCGGCTAACACCGACGGCCCCGACGCGCTGTTCTACGGGGGTGAGGACTTCGTGACCATGGACGAGACGGCGACGCGGACGCCCGCCTGTATCAACTGGTTCCGGACCCTGCCGTGGGCGTGGTATCTCGACGCCAACGACGTCTCGGTCACCTGTGCGAACTCCCCGGATACGACGCCCGACCAGCTACCGCCCGTCGTGGTCGCACAGGCCGACTGTACGCTCGACCGCGCGGTCGCCTGCCGCGACGAGCCCGAGGCGCTCGAGGCGCCGGACGACATCGCCCAGCGGGTGCCGGACCGCTACGAGCGACACGCCTACCTGCACCGAACGACCGGCGGCTCGCACTTCCACGGCGTCGTCGTCTACGTGGACAGCGAGGCCTGACCGAGAGACGGGTTCGTCGCCCTCTTTTCGACGGGTCGATTTCGAGCCGCGTGACGGGGGCCGTCCCGTTCCGTCGCGTCGATTCGCTCACCCCACGAGCGACTCGGCGGCGTCACGATACCGTTTGAAGGTCTGTTCGGCCCACTCGTAGACCGACGCCGAATCGCTCTCGACGAGCGCGACCGGCGTCCCCCGCTCGTCGACCACGCCGAGGAGGACGCGCTCGTCGAGCAGCGCCAGTAGGTACGGGAGATTCTCGTGGACGTAATAATCGACCGCGCCGTCGGCGACCGCCCGTTCGAGGTCGGCGCTATACTCGTCGTCCTCGCGCATCGACGACGCGACGCTCGCATCGAGGACGACCTCGATGGTCGCGTCGGCGTCCGCGTTCTCGATGCGCTCGTGAATCTGGTCGGCGCTTTCCTGCATGACGACCGTGGCGAACTCCCGGATGGAATCGGACTGCGCGCGAGCCTTCATCGCGCGCTCGACCGGCGCCAGCGGCTGTTCGGCGGTCGCCTCGACGACGTCCGCGTCCGCGAGTTCGCGGGGGTCAAGGTCGAACTCGTCGACGGATGCCCGCCGCAGCAACGGCGCCAGCCGGTCTCCGACTTCGAGTCCCTCCAGTAGATGCGAAAACTCCCGCTCGATGTGTGCGCCGAGCGCCGTCAGCCGATAGGGGCTCCCGTTGGATTGCTGTTCGATCCACCCGAACTCGGCCATCCGGTCGAGGCTCCGCGAGAGGGTCGTCCGGGAGGCATCGAGGCGGTCGTGGAGGTCCCGGCGTCCCTTCGGCCCCTCGGTGAGGACCCGTAATAACTCGATGCGCGTGTCGGACCGAGCGAGGTATTCGATCTCCTCATTCATGCTGTTTTGTGTAGGCCCATCGCGGAGGTTCACAAAACCATCGCCGCCCCCACACCGAAACCGAGACCGGCCGCCGTCATCGCGTCCTCAGAGCAGGTCGTCGTCATCGCTGGAGAGGGTGTCGTCGACGGTATCGGTCGTGTCGTCGACCGTGTCATCGACGGTATCGGTCGTGTCGTTGACGGTGTCGTCGACCGTATCGGTGAGGTCGCCGCCCTCGGGTGTCGGCGTCGGTGTCGAAGTCGGCGTGTCGGTCGGTGCAGGTGTCTCGGTCGGTGCGGGCGTATCGGTCGACGCCGAACTCGATTCGTCAGTCGACGTGCTATCGGACCCGCCACCGGTGGACGGTTCGGGTGTCGCTGTCGGGGCCGGGGTAGGCGTCGGGGTGGCGGTCGGCGTGGGATTGAGCGCTTCCGTCGGCGTGGTGCCGTCGGTGGCCGAATCGGCGGCCGGGTCGGGCGTCGGCGTCGTAATCGCGTTCCCGCCGTCGTCGATGCCCGCGTCATCGCCCATCGGTATCGGCATCGCGGCCGCCAGGAAACTGATGAGGACGAGCATCACCACGACGCCGACGACCGTCGCCGTCGTCCGCGAGTAGAGGGCCGTCCTGTACCCCGTCGAGCGTTCGTCGTCGGTCGCGCCGGACGACGAGGCCGTCTTCGAACTGCTGGCCGTAGTCGGGTTCGCGGCCGCGGACATCGTGGCCGAGGCGGAGGCGGTGGCCGAGCGGTCGTTCGGCTGTTTCGCGCCCGTCTCCGCCCCCGTCTTCCGTTTCGGTCCGGGTCCGATGGGCGGGCCGACGACGGGGGAGTCCTCATCGTCCGATTCCTCGGAACGTTCGGCCGCCTCGTCGTCGGTCTCATCCCCGTCGTCATCGTCGAGTAGGCTACGTCCCGTCGAACCGAGGTCGACGTCCGCATCGCCCGAGTCCTCGCTGTCGCTCGTCTCGATGAGGGGCGATTCGCTCGTCTCGTCGGCTTCGGCACCATCGTCCGGGTCGGAGGCGTCCGCGGCGTCGTCGGTTCCGTCGGTCTCATCGCCGAAGACGAACTCGTCGGTTCCGTCGGTCCCGCCGCCGAAGACGAACCCGCCGGCGTCGGTCGTCGAAGCGTCCCCGTCGTCGGCGTCGGTCGTCGCCTCGGGGTCGTCGCCGACGACGCTCGCGGCACTCGTCCGCTCGCCGAACAGCGACGCGAGGACGCTGAGGTTCTGGGGTTCGTGGGCCTCCGGAAGCAGGTGGAAGTGGGCGTGTGCTCCCGCCTGCTCGAACTTGGAGGTCATCTCGTTGAGGAACTGGAAGACCCGGTTGGCGTCGACGTACTGCAACAGCGCGGTGACCGAATCGAAGCAGACGACGGTCTGCTGGTCGGTGTCGGCCCACGCCGAGAGGAACTCGGAGATGGCGATGCCGACGCCGGTGAGGTCGCTCGGGTCGGAGATGCGACGGACGGCCGGCCCGGCGTTCCGGTCGGTGCCGGCGCCGCCGTTGGCGCCGCCCATCTCGACGCTCACGATGCCGATGTTCGCGGGCGGGGCGTCGGCGTGGTCGCGCCACGCCGCCAGTCGCTGGTCGGCGGATTTCGTGAAGGTGACGAACACCACGTCGACGGCGTCGGGGTCGTCGACGCCCGAGAGGGCCATGCAGGCTTCCGCCTCGCAGTCGTCGTGCCCGTCGGTCTCCAACAGCAGGTTCGCCGGCCCAGATGGGATTTCGTCGGTCATTTTCGAACACACCCACCAGCGGTGCGAAGCGAACGCTTCCGGGCCGCTGATTGCCGTGTGTTATCCGTTCACTATATAATAGCCGTGCTCCGTTTCAGTCGTCGAAACGACCGAAAGCCCGGTCAGGCCGTCTCCTCGCGCTCCCGAACCGTCAGCACGGGCTGGTCGGCGGTCCGGAGGACCCGCTCGGTCACGCTCCCGAGCAGCGCGCGCTCGAAGCCGCTTCGGCCGTGGGTGCCCATGACGATGAGGTCGATGCCGTTGTCGTCGGCGTAGTCGAGGATGACCTGATGCGGCGCGCCGGCGCCGATAGCCGCCCGAATCGAGGTGACGTCGGCCGCCTTCGCTCGGGTCCGCGCGTCGGCGATGGCCTCCTCGCCCTCGGCTTCGAGGGCGTCGTACAGTTCCGGCTGTTCCTCGGCCGGGACCCGCGACTCGTCGACCACGTAGAGGACGTGCAACCGGGCGTCGTGGGTGTTGGCGTGGCCGATAGCCTCCTCGACGGCGGCCGCCGCACACGCCGAGCCGTCGGTCGGAACGAGGATGTCGTCGTACATATCCCCGGCTTCGGCCGAGAGGAACTTAAACGACTGTGGCGATGTTCGGCGGTCGCTTCTCGTCGCGGTGTGCCACTGACACGGACTGGGGCTATCGGAGCCGCCAGAGGAGCGACCGGAGCTTGTAGCCCAGCGAGCCCTTCTGATACCCCGTCCACCCGCTCATGCCGCCGAGCAGCGTTGCCGCATCGTAGCCCTCCTCTCTGAGGATGCTCGTCGCTTTCTTGGCGACGACGCCCATCTTGCAGACGACGACCACGTCGCGGTCGGCCGGGACGTCTCCCAACCGGTCGCGCAGCGCCGACTCGTCGCCGCGGCGCAGGTCGTCGTACACGGGGATGTTGTGGCTCCCGTCGATGCGTCCCGACTCGAACGCCGACTCCGGGCGGATGTCGAGGAGGAACGGCTCGTCTCCCGACGGTGACCCGAGGCGGTCGTCCAGTTCCTTCGGACGGATACTGCTCATCGGTGTGCTATTGGACTTGCCGAACAAAACCGTGCTGCTTGCGAGCGTCGAGCGACTGCGCGCCGACAGTTCGCCTTCGAGGTGAAGATGCGACGCCTCGTAGCCTGTTATTTATACCGCATCCCGCGCCAGATTGGGACGAATGCCCTCCGACGAGTCGCCGGATGGTCCCCCCGACGCCCCCCGCGCCAGCACGCGCGCCGTCCTCGCTGTCGGCATCCTCGCCGGCATCGTCTCGTTCGCGTTCATGTGGTTCACCGCCCCCGAGCAGGTGGGACTGGCATCCAACGTCTATCTCCGGGCCGGCGAGGCGCTGCTGGCCGGCGAGAACGTTTACGAGGTGTCGCCGCCCGGCCTCGATTACTACTACCTCTATCCGCCCATCGTGACGCTGCTGTTCGTCCCCCACGCGCTCGTCGGGAGTTCGCTGGTCGCCTTCGCTGTCCAGACGGCCCTCAACGTCGCCGCAAGCGTCGGGACGGCGGCGGTCATCTACCGCGCCCTCCGACGTCGCGGCGTCGCCCTCGAACGACTCGATTTCGCCCTGCTCGCCGGGTTCGTCCTCACCTCGGCCTACGCCGCGATACCGCTTATAAACGGGCAGGTGACCCACTGGCTGACGCTGGCCTTCGCGGTCGGCTTCGACGGCCTCGACCGCCGACGCGAGTCGCTCGCCGGCGCGGCCTTCGCTGGCGCGGCGCTTATAAAGGTCTTTCCGGCCGCAATCGGGCTGTGGCTGCTCCGTCGCCGCGCGTGGCGGGCCGTCGGCGTCGCGGTCCTGACCGGCCTCGGCGGCCTCCTGCTCGGCGCGGTCCTCTTCGGGCCGGACCTCACGGTCACGTACTTCTCGGACGTGCTCGTCGGCCGGTATACGGGCAGCAGTTTCGATGGGACGCCGACGGCCTCCCGGAACGTCGACGGAATTCGCCGGCAGCTGGCGGCGCTCCTCGACGTGGGTCGGCCGGTTCGAACCGTTCTCTCCGCGGCGATTCTCGCGCCGTTCCTTGCTGTTCTTTATAAGCGGGTCGACACCGATGGCCGGCGGCAGGCCGCCGCGCTCGGGACGGTCGTGGCGACGTTGCTGTTCCTGCCGCTGCAGCCGATGTACTCCCTGCTTTTCGTCTTCCCGCTGTCGGTGCTGCTCTATCGGCTCCCTGCCGGCCGGCCACGGGCCGTCCTCCTCGTCGGGGTCCTGTGGTCCTACCTCGCGATGGGGTACGAGGAGGTCACCATCGCGGTGGCGGCGGTCCCGTTGTCCGGAGGCGTTTCGGAGTCGCTGCTCGCCGTCGCCGAGGCGGCCTTCACCGTCATCCTCCCACCGACGGTCGGCCTCTGGCTAATTTTGGTGGCCTGCGTCCTCGTCGCCCGCGACTCACAACTGGAGGTGTGAGGTCGAACTCGGGCCGCCGTCGTCGTCGATGCCGCCCTCGTGTCGGAACTCGAGGTCGTCGTCGGTGAGGTATATCTGCCCGTGTCGGACCGAGATCTCGACCTCCACGAGCGTCGAACCGGCGGCCTTGCCGTTGTCACAGTAGCCCGATTCGGCGTCGAACATGGAGCCGTGTTTCGGGCAGATTATCTCGCCGTCCCGCATCGCGGCGCCGTTGCCGCGGTCGAGTCGCTGGTCGGTCTCGTGCTGGCAGAAGTTCTTCCACGCCGAGACGCCGTCCGCGAGGGCCACGAGGATGACCTCCTCGAGGCTGCCGTCGGTCTCCTCGACGGTGAATAGGTACGAGCCGCTCTCGGGGACGTCGTCGGTACTCGCGATGAGCGTCGCCATCGGCGGCCATATGCGGGGCGATGACTTGACGGCTTGGGAGCCGCCAGCGGTCGGCGTTTCGCATCCGGTGGTCGGCGGGGCGTCCTCGGCGACTCGACGCTCGAACAGACCAGAAGGTTCAGGGAAATGCGTGCTAAAGGGGAAGGTAACCAATCGCCTCGTCCGCGGCCTCGGTCGCTCACACGCGGGCGGTTCGACCAACCAAACCGATGACTGTCGCCGATATCTCTAATGTGGTCCTCGTGACCGTCGACTCGCTCCGAGCGGATGCAACAGCTGCCTACGACGAGAGCCGGCATACGCCGGTTATCGAGGAGTTGGCCGACGAGGGGACGGTCTTCGAACACGCCTTCGCGACGGGCAACTGGACGCCGTTTTCGTTTCCCGGCATCCTCGCGTCCCGCCCCGTCTTCGCTGATTCGGGCGATATCGGCGTCGAGAACGCCGAAACGCTCGCCGAAACCCTCTCGGACGCCGGCTTCGAGACGGGCGGGTTCAACGCCGCCAACGGCTTCCTGACGAGCTTCTGGGGCTACGACGACGGCTTCGACGAGTTCGACCCCTTCGTCGCCGGCAGTTCCCGCTTTTATAGCCAGTATCTCGCCGCCCACCCGACCGTCGAGGCGTGGCTCCAGTTGGCGGCCTCGCCGTTCCGCCGTCTCGCCTCCAAGATTCGCCGCGACGGCGAGGACAAGCCCTTCTTCGACGCCTCCCGCGGTCTCGACGTCGAGCGCGCGGCGACCGGCTTCATCGAGGACACCGACGAGCCGTTCTTCCTGTGGGTCCACTACATGGACACCCACACGCCGTACGTGCCCGCCCCGCGGTACGTCCGAGAGGTCTCGGACTCCCGACTCGGCACCCACCGGATGTTCTCGGCGCACACCCGGACGGGCCTCGGCTGGGAGGTCGGCGAACGCACCCTCGGCGACCTCCGGACGCTCTATCAGGGCGGCGCCCGACAGGTCGACGCCAGCATCGGCCGCATCCGCGAGGCGCTCTCCGCGGCGGGCGTCGGCGACGAGACCGCCCTCGTCATTGCGGGCGACCACGGCGAGGAGTTCCAGGAACACGGTCACCTCGCCCACTATCCCAAACTCTACGACGAACTCATCCACGTCCCGTTCATCGTCGATGTGCCGGGCGTCGACGGCGGGCGAGTAAACGAGGCGGTCGGCCTCGACGCCATCCCGCCGACCATCTGCGGCCTGCTCGGCGTCGATGGGGCCGAATCGTGGGTCGGCGAGGACCTCGCGCCGACGCTGTTGGACGGCGAGACGCCCTCCGGCGACCCCATCGTGTCGGTGACCTCCCGCGGCGAGGAGGTGACCTCCCAGCCCATCCCCCGCAGTCTGGAGGAGGGTGACCTGCTGGTCAGCGCCCGGACGACCGACTGGACCTACATCCAGAACACCGTTACCGGCGAGGAGGAACTCTACTACCGGCCCGACGACCCGACACAGCAGGACGACCTCTCGGGGACTCCCGACGAGGCGGCCGAAGCGGCCATCGAGGAGTTGCGACCGGTCGCCGAGCGGCACGCGGCGTCGCTGTCGACCGAGGGCCCGACGGCGGACGGGGAGGTGGACGAGGACCTCGAACGACGGCTCTCGGCACTCGGCTACCGATAGATGGTACGGGACCTTCTCCGACAACTCGTCGAGGGGCCGCTCGCAGTCCGGTTGCGCCGATTCGTCGCCGTCGGAACGTTCGCCGCGGGCATCCAGCTCGTCCTGCTGTGGCTGCTCGTCGATAGGGGCAGTCTCAACTACATCGTGGCGGCGTTTCTGGCCATCGAGACTACCATCATCCTCCAGTACGTCATCAACAACGCGTGGACGTTCCACGCCGACCGCAAGACCAACCGCTGGCCGTACGTCTACGGACTGGTGAAGACGAACATCGTCCGCGGGTCGGCGATTCCCATCCAGCTGTTCGTCCTCTACGTGCTCGTAACCTTCGGCTCGCTGCAGTACCTGCTCGCGAACGCCCTCGCTATCGGGGCAACCGGTATCTACCGCTACGTCCTCGACGCGCGGTGGACGTGGTCGTAGGCCGGTCCCGCCCCTCTTATATATCGCCGATTTGCTCGTCGACGCCGCCGAAGTACCGCTCGGCGACGTGCTCGGCCGTTCGCAGGGCCAGCGCCTGTCCCGTATGCGTCGGGTTCGCACCGCCGACGCCGTTCGACAGCGCGGAATGGTCGGCGACGAACAGCCGCCCCACGTCCTTCGCTTCGCCGCCGGTATCCAGTACCTTCCCCATCGCCATCGTGGACTGCATGTGGAGGAGAATGGGTGCGGCGTCGGTGCGGTGGATGTGTTCGGCGCCGGCCTCCTCGAGGATTTCGGCGGCCCGGACGGCCAGTTCGTCCCGCCGGGCGTCGTCCTCGGGGTGGGCCTCCCACTCGACGAGCGGGACGGGGCCGTGTTCGTCCTCGGTCGATTCGTCGACGGAGACGCCGTTCTCCTTCCGCGGTCGGTCGTCGGTATGGCAGATGAGCGTCAGCGTCCGCCGGTAGTCGGCCATCCGTTCTTTCAGTTCGCGGCCGGACAGCCGCCCCGCCGTATCCCACGGCTTGCCGGCCGTCTCGCGGTCGAAGGCCCACTCACCCTGTCCGGCCGCGTAGACGGCCATCGCCGTGATGCCGGGTGCGAAGGTGTTGACCGCGATGCCGCCCGTCCCGGGCACGTCGACCCGGGAGCCGGCCGCCTGTCCCTGGTGGGGTTCGGTCCGGCGCTGGCCGATGAGGTCCTCCAGCGTATCGGGGTCGAAGACGCCCGCGACGAAGTCGAAGTGGTGGGTCGTCAGGCCCTTGCCGACCCAGCCGTTGTCCGGCAGGCCGCTGTTGAGCCACAGCCGCGGCGTCTCGATACAGCCCGCGGCCAGCACGATGACATCGGCGTGGACGCGCTCGGTCGTCCCCGCCCACGTGTCCCGGAACGCGACGCCGGTCGCCTCGACCGAACCGGGGCCGCCCTCGGTCAGCACCTGCGTGGCGAAGGCGTTCGGCCGAATCTCGACGCTGCCGGTATCCAGCGCCCGCGGGACGAGCGAGATGCTGGCCGACCGCTTCGCCCGCTCGCGGTAGGGCGCGCCACGCGGCTGTGGCCCGCCCTGATGTTCGTGCATGGCGAGGGTGTCGCCCTCGTAGTCGGGATAGCGGTAGGCGTCGTCTCCCGGTTCCTCGTCCCCGCCGTCGCGCATCAGGCGTTCGTCGGGGTGTTCGATAGCGTTTGGGAACGGCCGGTAGCCTTCGGTCGTGACGTTCAGTCCTTCATTCAACTCGTAGCCCGCGCGGCGGGCCCCCTCGAAGAACACCTCGCCCTTCGGCGTCGTCGGTGCCGGTTTGACCGGGTGAGTCTCCTCCAGCAGTTGATAGTAGGACACGAGGTCGGCGTAGTCGATGGGCCAGTGGGGCTGGTCGTCGATGCTCTCGACGAACGCCCGCGGGTGGTTGGCGTAGTAGTGCTGTGTCGTCCCGCCGACGCCCGAAATCTGGGAGATGAGCGCCTGCTGGGGAACCGTGCGCTGCCACGGCGGTCGCTCGGCGTCCGCGGGTCCCCAACGAAGTTTTCCGGTGACGGGGTCGTTCATGTCGCCTTCCTTCGCGGTGAACTGCTCGTCGAGCAACTCGCCGGAGAGGTCCGCGGGGTCCGCCGAGGACTCGCCGCCCGGCGCGTCGTTCGGCGCCTGCCACGTCTCGTTGCCGTAGAAGGGCCCGGCCTCCAGCATCGTCACGTCGATGCCGAGTTGGCCCAGTCGCCACGCCAGCGCGGGGGCGTCCCCGCCCGCGCCGACCACGACGACGTCGGTCTCGCGTTCGTACATCAGTAGTCGTTCTCCTCGAATTCCTCGACCTCGTAGCCCATCCCGACCGCATAGCCCTCCGCGGGGCCGGGATAGCCGGTCTGCTCCCAGCCCTGTGACCCCTCGCCGCCCTCGCCCGTGAGTTCGGAGTAGTAGACGAACTCGATGAGGATGGGCAGCGAACTGGCGAGGAACTGCACCGCGCCCAGCGCGGCGGAATCGTAGCGGTCGGCCAGTCGCGCCACGACACCCTCGTCTTCGAGCAGACGAAGCGCGCGCAGGCGGTCCTCCCGGGAGAGTCGCGAGAAGACGCCGCGCGAAAAGCCATCGTCCGGCGTATCGAGGTCGTCCTCGGTGCGCCGCCGAACCAGCAACTCGACGGCGGCGACATCGAGCAGGGTCGCCACGACGGGCGCGAGCGGCACGGCATCGGTCACCGCCGCGGCCGCCCCATGCGTTTCGAGGAAGTTGTCGACTCGCTCGATGACGGCCATCTCGAGGTCGACCGCGAGGCCGCCGGGGACGTGCTTCTCCCCTCGGTCGGCCAGTTCGGGGGTCTCGGGGACGACGGCATCGACCAGTGCCGCGAACGTGCCGCGGGTGTGGCTCACGGCCGATGCACCTCCAACGTGCGTATGGGTACCATACGCTTGGATTCAGCGGCGTCCCCGTCAACGTTTGGCCGTTCATGACGGGGAATAGGACCTCCCGAGCTACCTTCGGATGTGACAGTTCCGGCCGGCGAGTCCGATGTTCCACGGATTGTCCCATATAACGTCTGACGCGAGATTTGGTAATCAGAAATCGGTATATACGACGAATAAAGGCTCTGTGTCGTCCATTCGGATATTAGTAATGGCTCTGATAACTTGTCTTAAATCTTAAGATAATTTTATTTACCAACCCTGACTACGGAAGACTGTCATGTCCGATGATAACAACGCGGTTACGAACTGGCTCGCAGAACACCCGAAGATGACCGGCGTCCTGTTTACGATGATGCTGCTGCTGACGCAGGCTGGTTCAGTTGCGGCCTCGAATGTTGGCGGAACAGCTGGTCCGTAGTCCAAAACCTAATCGCAAAGAAGTCTGCGCAATTAGATATACGACTGCAACCGCTCACGAAGCGCTTCTGCCGAAATCTCGTCGGACCAGTAGAGGTTCTCAGCGCCAACGATCGGGAATGTCGAGGTCTCGAGGAACTTGTTTAGATTGTCGTCGTTGACAATCCAAGTGTCCATATCGCCGGGGACAACGTAGTGGCAGTCACAGCCATCGATATATGGTCGGACCATTGATCCGACATCGTAGTTCCAACTTGCAAAAGATTCAACGTTGACATCAAAGCGGCCGTCGCCACGGAGTTCGACTCGGGTGATATTCGGAATCGGGACGTTCGATTGTGCAAGCGTCGCGTTCGAGTCGCCGACGACCGCGTAACTCGAACCGGTGAACATTGTCTCTTGGATGAGACCTGTGGCGCTCCCAACAGGGAAGCCATAGTTGAGCAGGCGGGCGATATTTCTCCCGATCTTCGTCGCGACCGAACTGATGACGTCCTCTAGCGTGACGACGCCTGCGATAGCGCCGTGGTCGACGAGACCCTGGCCCTGCTCGTAGGAGGCACAGGCATTGAGGACGAACGTGTCGGCGCCGACTTCCCCGAGCTGGTTCGTGTCTAGGTAGCCGTCCGAGCAATTGAACCCCTCGGGCTCAACGTGACCGATGTAGTGGACGAAGTCCGTCTCCCGTTCAAACACGTCGGCGAGTTCTGACTGAGAGAGGTTCTGATGGACACCAATGTCGAAATCGAGATGGTCACGGTCCCCATAGATGTCGGAGACATCGGCCTCCTCGAGCATTTCCTCGTCGTTGACGACGACGTCGATGCTAATCCGGGAGTTCCCCTCGGCGTGTTTCTCCAGTCGCTGCAGATATGAGGTCGTACTCGCTTTCGCGGCACCGACGGCGAAGCCGTCGCCAACCCACGCCTGCGCCATACTATCTGCCTCTGGGAGACGGATGACCCGTTCGCGGTCGGCGCTTCCTGAGGTAGAATCCGGCGAGGACGACGACCGGGTGAGGACATCACCCCCTGCGTTCGAGATTCCACGGGCTGTTCCCGCGCTGAAGACGTTCTCCGCGGTGGTGCGTTCCGTCGAGTCGGCGATTACTTTCTCAGATGGACACCGAACCACGGCAAGGTCGCGGGCGAGGAACGGCATAATCGTCGCTCTGTCCGAATCGGCTTCCACGTCAGCGGTAAGCCGCCATCCCGGTCGGCCGACGCGTGCGGCCAGGTTCTCGAAAGACGAATCGAGGTCGAGATACGTCTGAACGCGCTCGGTTAGCGGTGCGTCGTACAACTCCTCGATGTCTAACGGAATCTCGGCGGCTTCCACACGGCGCCGGGCGTCCAGTTCTACGTCGTAGAAGCCTTCGGTGCGAACCGCACAGTCGAAGAGGAAGGTGAACTGCATCACGTCCCGGACGTGTTCTTCGAACGCCTCGCGCTTGCTACTGGCTTGGTAGCCGCCAGCCATTCCGAGCGGGTAACGTCGGTCCCCGACGTGGAGTGCGGGCGACCCGGGTTCGACGGTCGCGCCGAGCCAGTAGGCGAGTGGCGCGGCCGGGAACAGCCATTCGTGCTCGGCCGGAATCGTGAGGCGAATACCGGTATCCGGCGGTGTGAGATTATCCGGGATGGCTGGTTCGTCGTCAAGTTCGAGTAGCGGCGGATGTCCACGAAGCGACGGCCAGGTACGTTCCGGCGACCACGTTTTCATCGCGTTGCCGAACAGCGAAATCGCCTGCATTAGGTCCGTCGGCTCGCTTGTAGTCGTGAGTGTCCGGGCTGGCTGGGAGTGGAGCGATCGCGCACCAAGCTGAACCACCGTCTCGCTATCGAAACAAAGTTCGATGGCATCGTTCTTCCGAATCACCTGGATACGGGTACCGTTGACGCGCGCGTAGACCTTCAGCCCCATCCCGGCGAGTTCGAGCAGGTAGTCATCGGCCGGGACTGCGGTCGACTCACCGCTGTTGGGATCGAATTCTGCGAGTGTGTTTCCATCGAGATCGCGAACCCACAGGTCGATCAGAAACGGCGTTCGCAACCGCGAAACAGTCACTTCGGTCGCGCTGTCGACGGGGTAGACGAACCCCTCGGTCGGTGCTGGCGTCGGATCGACCGACCGGTCGGTGTAGAGAATCGCCTGAACGTCCTCGACGGGGTCACGGATATGGACCCCAGTCTGTCCGATAAGCGATTCGAATCGGGGGACGACGGTATCCTTCATAGGGAACCTCCATCGGTTCGGAAGCGACGTACTCCGACGTCCGCCAGTCGGTCGAGGTGGCTGTCGGCCGTCGCCTGCTCGTCCCTCGTGGACCTCTCCGGCAGAAAGGACGACCGTGCCGCGTCGACCGACGAACCAGTCATGGCTAGATATTTCCGTGCTATTTCATTAAAAAGATTGCGAGCGTTTCGGCGATGTGACCTTTGCGGGCTGAAACGGTAGTGTGTTTTATTATAGTTGGGTGCGGAAATAAACGGTATGGGCGAGGAGAGTTGTATCAACTGTGGGGCCGACGATGTCGACACCTACGAGTTGCTGGTGCGGAACACGAACCACGACGAGGTACCGCTGTGTGAGGACTGTCACGAGGCAATTCAGCAGGAACTGACCGACGACGGACCCCGGTAGGGTGCTGCGAGAGTACTGCAGCCCACAGACCTAACCATGGACGATTCGATTCACGTCTTGCACGTCGACGACGACTCGGCCTTTCGAGACCTCGCGGCCGAACTGCTGGAGCGGGCCGACGGTTCGATAACCGTGTGCAGTGAGTCGGACCCGACCGCCGTCCCGGCGTGTGTCGAGGCCGACCCCATCGACTGTATCGTTAGCGACTTCGATATGCCGGAATGTGACGGGTTAGAACTCTGTCGACGGATTCGGCGGGACCACCCGGAGTTCCCGTTCGTCCTGTTTACCAACCGGACGGGCGAGGAGATCGTCGACCGAGCGATGTCGGCGGGCGCGACCGATTACATCCAAAAGGAGACGGGTACTCACCACTACGAACTGCTCGCGAACCGCATCACGCTCGCGGTGACCCGCCATCGGGCGCTTCGTCGCCTCGGTGAGGTCGAGGGGATGCCGGGCGAGCACGCGTCGTCCGGGACGCCCCTCGACGGTGAGGACGTTTCGCTGGCCAACGCCGAAGCGGGCGACCAGGACGACTGACCGACCGTCGCTGTCGGCCGCTCACTTCGCCGCTGTCCGTCAATTATCGAGTGATGACATCGCCACGCCCGCGGCGGCGGCGACGAGTGTCGCGGTCGCACACAGCAGCAGGCCGGGGGTAAACGAGCCCGTGACGTCCCGCAGGGTGCCGATGACGACGGGGCCGAGGAAGCCACCGATCTCGCCGACGGCGAAGACGATGCCGACGGCGGTGCCGGTCAACTCGGGGCCGATGCCCTCCAGTTCGACCGGGATGGCCCGGATAAGCGGTGAGAGCCCACCCATACCGAAGCCGATGAGCATGACGGGGGCGACGAGCAGGAGGACGACGTTCGGCTCGGCGAGAAGACCGAGGACGCCGGCACCGGCGAGGCCGCCGCAGACGGCCAGCGCTTCGCGGGTGCGGTCGAGGCGTTCGGCGACGGCGGGGACGAGAAGAACGCCGGTCACCTGCCCGACGACGAGCAGGCTGGTGACGGTGCCGGCCAGTCCGGCGTCGAGACCCCGCGTTTCGAGAACCGTGACGAGCCAGCCCTGAACCCCGTGGAGGACGAGCAGGTACATCGTCCCGAGGACGACCAGCAGGCGGAGGTCACGGTGGCCGAGCACGGCGCGCATGTCGGCGGCAAGCGAGGGAAGCGAGAAATCGCCGTCGTCGTCGGTCTCGTGGCGGCCGGCGGGGACGTACCACGCGGCGGCCGTCCAGACGGCGGCGACGCCGATGGTGCCGAGGCCGCTGGCGACGAACAGCGGTCGCCAGCCGCCGAGAGCGGGCCCGAGTACCGACCGGCCGAAGGCGAAGACCGTGGCGCTGCCGGTATACGAGCCGACCAGATAGACGGAGGCGGCCCGGCCGACGCGGTCGGCGGGGTAGAGTTCGGAGGCGAGTTTGGGCAGGCCGAAGGTGATGCCCGTCGCGCCGACGCCCAACAGGAGCGTGCAGGCGAGCATCGTCGGGAAGTCGGCGGTGAAGGCGCGGCCGATCTGTCCGAGACCGGCCAACGCGATGCCGGCGCCGATGCCGACCCGCGCGCCGAGGCGGTCGATGACGAGGCCGCTGGCGAGACCGATGGGGATGTAGGTAAGCGGCACGGCACCGGCGAGAACGCCGGCCTGCGTGCCGGTCAGGCCGAGTTCCTCGATGATGGGGTTGAGATACGCCGGCAGCGAGAACCAGACGAAAAGCAGGGAGCCGTACCCGAGGCCGCCCAGCGTCAGCAGCGCCGCGTTCTCGACGGATGTCGGGCGGCCGTCCATCGAGCGGGGGTTCGGCGACGGGCCAATAGAACCCATCGAATCCGGTCGCTGACGGGCGGGATGAGTTGTAGTCCATTACCAATTGAAAGAAAGTGTGGGTATAAACTTAACGCTGTGTGGCGAAGATAACCTTTACGCCCAACGAACGCTACGGTCCGTTGATGACGAATCTCGTCACGGACATCGAGGAGACGGTCGCGGCGTCGCCCGAGGCGACGGCCATCGGCTTCCAAGGACAGGAGTTCACCTACGAGGAGTTCTGGGCCCAGACCGGCCAGTTCGCACAGGCGCTGGCCGATGCGGGCGTCGAACCCGGCGACCGGGTCGGCATCTACCTGCCCAACCTCCCGCAGTACGTCGTCGCGTTCCACGGCATCCTCCGGGCCGGCGGCATCGTCGTCCCGATGAACCCGCAGTACAAGTCCCGCGAGATCGAGCACCTGCTCGGCGACAGCGGCGCGGTCGCCGTCGTCGCGCTGGCGGACCTCGTCCCGCAGGTCCAGGAGATTCAGGACGACACCGACGTCCACACGGTTGTCAGCGTCGGCGGTGCGGCCGACGGTGCCACCGAATACGACGAGTTCCTCGCCGACGACATGTTGGAGACGGTCGACCGCGAGGACGACGACGTCGCCTGCCAGCCCTACACCTCGGGGACGACGGGCACGCCGAAAGGGGTGCTTTTGACCCACCGTAACCTCTCCTTCGAGGCGCGTGCTTCGCCGAAGATTCACGACGGTATCCACGCCGACGACAAGACGCTCGGCGTGCTCCCACTCTTCCACATCTACGGCATGACCGTCACAATGTTGGCGACCCTCTACGAGGGCGGTAGCTTCTGGCCGATGCCCGAGTGGGACGCCGGCGAGGCCCTCGACCTCATCGAATCCGAGGAACTCACCATCGTCCACGGCGTGCCGGCGATGTTCAACGACATGGTCAACCACCCCGACGCCGACGACTACGACCTCGCGTCGGTCCGCTTTGCCAACGCCGGTGGCTCCAGCCTCCCGATGGAGGTCATGCGGCAGTTCGAAGCGACGTTCGAGCCCGAACTGTTCGAGGGCTACGGTCTCACCGAGACGGCGCCGGTCACTCACGCCAACCGGCCCGACGACCGTCGTCCCGGCTCCATCGGCAAGCCGCTGCCGGGCGTCGAGGCGAAGGTCGTCGATCACGACTTCGAGGAGGTCGACCCGGTCCCCGAGGGTCCCGTCGACGACGAGACCGAACTCGACGACGTAGTCGGCGAGATCGTCATCTCCGGCCCCAACGTGATGAAGCAGTACTACAACCGGCCCGAGGCAAACGAGGAGGCCTTCTCCTATGATGATGACGGCAAGCGCTGGTTCCACACCGAGGACCTCGGCTACTACGACGAGGACGGCTTCTTCTTCATCGTCGACCGCGAAAAGCACATGATCGTCACCGGCGGCTACAACGTCTACCCCCGCGAGGTCGAGGAGTTGCTCTTCGAGCACCCCGACGTCGCCGACGCCGCCGTCGTCGGCGTCCCCGACGAGCGCCGTGGCGAGACGGTCACCGCCTTCGTCGTCCGCGACGCGGGCGCCGACGTAACCGAAGAGGAGATTCAGGACTACTGTCTGAACAACCTCGCCGAGTACAAGCACCCCCGCGAGGTCCACTTCGTCGACGAACTGCCGCGGACGACCACCGGCAAGGTCCAGAAGTTCGAACTCGAGGATTTCGAGGACGTCACCGAGGAGTAGCGCCGATTCCTCGAAATCGGGGGACTGCTACTCGGTGACACGGAAAATCCGACGGTTTATCCGTCCACGGGCTCTATTTATATTGTGACAGAAGAGACACAGCGGAAGAACCTCCGGATGCCGGGGGATGACGAGATGTTCGCCGTCGTAACCGAGATGCTCGGAGGCCAGCGCGTTCGCCTCCGCTGCATCGACGGAGAGGAACGTATGGGCCGGATTCCGGGCCGGATGCGGTTCCGTACGTGGATCAACAAGGACGACCTCGTCCTCATCGAGCCGTGGTCGTGGCAGGACGAGAAGGCGGACATCGAATGGCGCTACGACGAGCAGGACGCGGCCCAGCTGCGCGACGAAGGCCACATCGAAGCGCTCGCCTGATTCTTTAACGATTTCCGACGCTCGCGCCGAGCGGCGCGTCAGTAACCGGATTTCGGACCTATATTCGATGGGTCAGTCAGCCGTGGCCGTCGACGGCGTCCCGACGACGAACCGCTCCAGATAGCCGGCATACTGCATGAGCATCGTCCCGAGGATGCTCATGACGAGGACGTAGCCGACCGCGACCGCGGGGACGACCTCGGTGAGGATGGGCCCGCGGCCGACCGCGCTGGAGGCGATGGCGGCGATGATAAGCGAGAACTCGCCTCTGGTGACCATCCCACAGCCGACGCGGACGTTCCGTCGGTCGTCGAGACCGTAGATACGCCCGCTGAAGAAGCCGGTGAACAGTTTCGTCGGCGTCGTCACGACGACGAGTACGGCGATGATGCCTGCAACCGCCGGGAACACGGCGGGGTCGGTGTTGAGGCCGATCCAGAAGAAGAAGACCGCGGCGAAGACGTCCCGCAGCGGGATGAGCCGACTCTCGAGGTCGTGGAGGTGGTCGGTGCTCGAAAAGCCCATTCCGATGAAGAAGGCGGCGACGGCCTCGCTGACGCCGATAGCGAGCGCGAAGCCGGCGACGAAGACCGTCACGGCGACCGCCCGGAGGACGAACAGTTCCTGTGAGTCCACGCTGAGGAAGCGCTGAAACTGCTCGGTGCCCAGATACACCGCCCCGACGAGGACGAGCAGGAAGACCATCGCCGTTCCCACGTCGACGGCGATGTCGACGAACTCCCCGCCGCCCAGCAGGATTGCGGAAACGACCGCGAGGTAGAAGGCGATAAAGAGGTCCTCGAAGACCAGCGTGCCGAGCATCGGTTCGGCCTCGGCGTTGGCGATCCAGCCGAGGTCGATGAGCGATTTCGTGATGACCGCCGACGAGGAGATGTAGACGATGCCGCCGAGGACGAACGCCTCCAGCAGGCTCCACCCCAACGCGAGGCCGACGACGACCCCGACCGGGAGGTTCACCAGCAAATCCAGCGTCCCGGCTTTGCCGATCTTCTCTTTGGCCTCCAGCAGGCGGTCGAGGCTGAACTCCAGACCGAGAAAGAAGAGCAGGAAGACGATGCCCAACTCCGCCAGCAGCGTGATGTGTTCCTCGGCGGCCAGCGCGTAATCGGTAATGGTGATGCCGGCAATCGGGCCGATATCGAGCGTGCCGAGAACGTGCGGGCTCATGAGGATGCCCGTGATGACATAAAAGGGGATGACCGACTGGCCCAGTCGGTGGGCGAGCGTGCCCGCAAGCGCGAGGACGGCGAACATCAGGCCGGCTTCGAGGAGGACTGCCGCCATGTGTCAGGCGTCGGTGTCGTCGGTCTCGGGACCGTCCTCGACCCCGGATTCGGCGGTCGATTCGGGTTCATCGACGGCCGCGGCGAGCGCCTCGACGTCTCGGCAGGCCTCCCGACTCCCGAGGATGATGAGCGTATCGCCGGCCTGAATGACGGTGTCCGGTCCGGGGTTGGATTCGGTCTCGTCGTCGCGTTGAATCGAGACGACGGAAGCGCCGGTCTCGTTGCGGAAATCCAGCTCTTCGAGCGTTTTCCCGACGATATCCGACCCCTCGGCCACCTTCACCCACTCCAGTAGCGAGTCGTCGCCCAGCATCGTCTCGGTCGTATCCGACTTGACCGGCTGGAAGTGTGCCCCTTCCAGAATCGAGCCGACCTGTCTGGCCAGCCGGTCCGAGAGGTCGAACAGTTTCTCCGAGTCCTCCTCGCCCTTTCGGAGGAACACCTCCCGTTTACCCGTGTTGTGGATGACGATGACCAGTCGCTGGTCGTCGTCGATCTCGATTTCGAACTTCTTGCCGACGCCCGGCAAGTCCGACTCGTAGACTGTCATGCTTCGGCGTTCGTACGCCGGAGAATAAAACCCAAGCTCCCGACTACAGGTCCGACAGCGACTCGCCGGCGACGAGCCGACGCAACGCGGCGGGCAACTCGTCGAGCGCCACGCGCTCTTGGTCGGTCGAATCCCGCTCGCGGACGGTCACGGTGTCGTCTTCCTGCGTCTCGTAGTCGACCGTCACGCAGTAGGGTGTGCCGACCTCGTCCTGTCGGCGGTAGCGACGGCCGATGTTGCCCGTGTCATCGTAGGCGACTTCGAAGCCCTCGGCGCGGAGCTGTCGGGCGACCGCTTCGGCCCGGTCGTCGAGGCCGTCCTTGGTCATCAGCGGGAAGACGGCGACCGTCGTCGGCGCCATGTCGGCGGGCAACTCGAGGAACGAGCGTTCCTCGTCGTCGACGACGTCGCTGCCGTGCGAATGGATGAGGACGCTGTAGACGAGTCGGCCGACACCGAAGGAGGGTTCGACGACGTGCGGCGTGATGTGCTCGCCGGATTCGGTCTGTTCCTCGACGGTGAAGCCGGTCTTTTCGACGGGGACGGTGTAGGACTCGCCGTCGACATCGACGGTGACCTCCTCGCCCTCGAACGCCGAGCGGTCACGGCCCGCAAGCGCCTCCAACGCGTCGGCGATGTCGCCGGCCTTGCCGCCGAACTCGGGGCCCAGATAGCTCATGTCGGGGTCGACGGTCGCCCGTTCGACCGTCTTCTTTTCGTCGTACTGCCGGAAGAGGGTGAAGTCCTCCTCGGAGTACTCGCCGTGCTTCTTGAGGTCGTAATCCGAGCGGTAGGCGAAGCCGGTGACCTCGATCCAGTTGCCGCCGAGTTCGGTTTCGGCGTCCCAGCAGTCCGCCGCGTAGTGGGCGAGTTCGCCGGGCAGGTGCTGGCGGTAGCGGAATCGCTCCATGTCGATGCCGATGCGCTCGTAGAACTCCATCGAGCGGCCGAGATAGTAGGCGACCCAGTCGCTGGCGATGACGCCCTTGTCGACGGCCTCCCGAATCGTGTAGGTCTCCATCTCGCCGTCGTCGGCCTGCTGGGCTTCCGCGGAGTAGAGGGGCACCTCGACGTCCGCGACGCGCTCCAGCGGCGGTTCGTCGTGTTCGGGGTCGATGAAGTGCTCCAGTTCGGCCTGCGTGAACTCCCGGACCCGAACGAGCGCGCGGCGCGGCGATATCTCGTTGCGGTAGGCCCGGCCGATTTGGGCGACGCCGAACGGCAACTGGTTGCGCGCGTACTCCTTGAGTCGCGGGAACTCCACGAAGATGCCCTGTGCCGTCTCGGGCCGCAGGTAGCCCGGAGACGACGAACCGGGGCCGATGTTCGTGCCGAACATGAGGTTGAACTCCTCGACGGGTTCGTCGGCCAGCGGGGCGCCGCAGGAGGGACACTCGATTTCATGGTCGGCGATGAGTTGGCCGACCTCCTCGGGGTCGTAGGCCTCGGCGTCCTCGATGCCCTCGATTTCGTCCTCGACGAGGTGGTCCGCACGATGGGTCGCGCCACACTCGGCGCACTCGATTATCATGTCGTCGAAGCCGTCGAGGTGGCCCGACGCCTCGAAGACGGCCTCGGGCATCACCGTCGGCGCCTCCAGTTCCATGTGGCCCTCCTCGCGGACGAAGATGTCCCGCCAGGTGTCCTCAAGGTTCCGCTTCAGCGCGGCGCCCTCCGGGCCGTAGGTGTAGAAGCCGGCCGTACCGCCGTAGGCCTCGTTCGACTGGAAGAAGAAGCCGCGGCGTTTGGCCAGCTCTGCGAGCTCGTCCAGCTCCGTCATACCAGCGCCTCCAGCAGGTCGACGTCCCGGACGATGCCCGTCAGTTCGCCGCCGGAGACGAGCGGAATCTGCTCGATGTCGTGGGAGAGCATCTCTTGGGCGGCCTCGCGGGCGGTCTTGTTCTTCGAGACGGTCACGAGGTCGGCGGTCATGAACTCCGCGACCGGCTCGGAGGGGATCTCGACGTTCAGCGTCGGCACCGCGCGGCTCCCGACGGCCTTGATGCCCTCCCACATCCACTCGTCGTCCTGATTGGCGACGGCGTCGCCCGGGTCCGATTCGCCCTGCACGACGCGGGCGACTTCGATGATGTCGACCTCCGTCAGCATGCCCGCGTGCTCGGCGTCGTCGTCCAGCACGATGGCGTAGGGGACGTTCGCATGGCCGAGTTCGCGCTCCGCCACGGGGAGCGGCGTGCCCTGATAGACCGTGTTGACCTCCCGGGTCGCGAGGGTGCCGACCTCGGTGTCGCCGTCCTCCTCGCCCTCGGCGATGGCCCGGACGATGTCGGTCACGGTGATGATGCCGAGCAACTCGTCGCCGTCGACGACGGGGACGCGCCGCTCGCCCGATTCGAGGACGAGTTCGGCCACGTCGGTAACCGAGGCCGTCGACTCGACCGACGGTACCTCCCGAATCAGCATCGCCAACTGGTCTTCGTCCGGTTGTTCGATGAGCGATTCACGCGTCACGAGGCCGCGGAACACCTCGCCGTCGTCGGTTTCCTTGACGATGGGAACCGACGAAAAGCCCCGGTCCTGCAGGTACTCGAGGACGTCCTCCCGGGTACCCGGGATTTCGACCGTAACAACCTCGTCCCGCGGCGTCATCGCGTCTGCAACGTTCATACCCGCGAGGTATCCGCGCCTGCGTACTAAGTCCACCGAACGAACTTTTTGCACGGGCAGGCGGCAGAGCCGCCTGCCCGGCAAAAACTTCGATGAAAAAGACACTTCGGGCCTCCCGATGGTCGGCCCTCGGTCCCGTGCGTGGCGGCCGTAGGCCGCCACGACCATTCGGTTGCGGGCGGAGCCCGCAACCCGCGCCTCCCTGCGGTCGGCGCGGGGAACCGCTCGGCGCGCTTCACGCGCCTCGCGGATGCTCCTTACGGACTTCTGGCTAAGAGCACGAAGCAGGCGGGGAGGACGAATTACTGCTGTGTCTCAGCCCTCGACTTCCTCTTTCGAGAGGAACTGCCCGAGCGTGCCGCGTCGCTCGGCGATGGCTTCGTAGGCCTCCTCGCGGAGGTCCTCGTAGTCCTCGAACTGCCGGAGGAACGAGACGATGTCCCGCGACCCCGGCGGCACGTCCGCGACGGCGAATGCCTCCTCGATGGCCGCTCCACAGGAGTAGACGGTATCGCCGGTCAGGAAGTGGGCGCACTCCTCGTAGTCTTCGGGGAGTCGGTCGCGCTGTTCGTTCGAGAGGTCCGAGAAGCCGACCGTCTCGATGTCGGAGCGCTGTGCGAAGTAGTTGACCCACCACTTGCAGAACCCGCACTCGTCGTCGTACACGAGCGTTCCTTCGGTCATGGACGGAGCTACGACCCCCGGCCGTTTAGAAGCCCCGTTTGCGGTCGGCTCTCAGGTGTACCGGGCGGTTTCGGCCCCGCAGTCCTCGCAGACGGTCACTAGCCCGTCGCCGTCCTCGGCCCGCTCGATGACGTGGTCGGTTCGCTCGCCGCAATCATCACACTCACACAGCAGCGTCAACTCGCCGGCCTCGGCGGGCGCGCCGATGGCGAGGGCCTTGACGTGTTCGTCGCTGCGGTTCCACCCGCGCTGGAAGTCGCCGGCGTCGAAGTGGATGACCTCGTCCGCGCCGACCTCGATTTCGCCGTCCTCGGTCTCGAAGGTCACCGTCCCCTCCAGAACGTAGAAGACCTCCTCTTGGTTGCCGTGGGCGTGATAGCCGAACGCGAAGCTATCGCCGGGCGCGAGTTCGTAGTAGTTCATCGCCACGTTCTCCGCGCCGAGTGCCTTCCCGACCGGTCGCTTGACCGTCGCCGGCCCCATCCAATCGTCGAGTTCCTCGATGTCGACTTTCTCCATACGCGGCTATGTGACACCACCCCGCAAAAAGGAATGGGCCTCGGCAGTCGTCGAATCGAGGAGAAACGCAGGAGCGTCTACGGCCTGCTTATAAATAATACCGTGAGTGGAAAGCGGGAGTCAATCGAGAGCGGTGCAGCGAGCGGCAGTCAGCGGGTAGCATCCGCGCGCCGAAGGCGCGCGGTTCCCGGCGACGAGACGGCGAAGCCGTCGAGTCGCCGTAGCGCGTGCGGACCGGAGCGGCCGAAGGCCGCGGAGGGAGCACGCGCGCATATTTTCCCCATGTTTTTGCCGGGCCGGCCGCAGGCCGGCCCGTGCAAAAAGTGGCTTACATCATACCGCCCATGCCGCCGCCCATGCCGCCCATGCCGCCCATGCCGCCGGGCGCGCCGCCGGGGCCACCTTCGTCGTCGCCCTTGTCGGTCGAGAGGTCGCCGGCGGAGATGATGTCGTCGATTTTCAGGACGAGGTTGGCGGCTTCGGTAGCCGACGAAAGGGCCTGGGACTTGGCGTGGGCCGACTCGACGACGCCGGCGTCGTAGGTGTCGACGATGTCGCCGGTGAAGACGTTGAGACCGGCGGTCTCGTCGCCCTCGTCGTGGGCCGCACGCAGGTCGACGAGCGTGTCGATGGAGTCGAGGCCGGCGTTCTCCGCGAGGACGCGGGGCACGAGTTCCAGCGCGTCGGCGAAGGCCTCGACGGCCAGCTGTTCGCGGCCGGAGACGGAGTCGGCGTAGTCGCGGACGCGGCGGGCGACCTCGACCTCGACGGCGCCGCCGCCGGCCAGCACGCGGCCGTCGGAGACGGTCTGGGAGACGACGTCGAGGGCGTCACCGATGCCGCGTTCGAGCTCGTCGACGACGTGGTCGGTCGAGCCGCGGAGCAGCAGCGTCACGCCGTGGCTCTCGCCGAGGCCTTCGACGTAGAACAGTTCGTCCTCGTCGTCGAAGGTGACGTCGGCGGTACCGAGGTGGTCGGCGTCGAGGGTCTCGAGCTCGGAGACGATGGTCGCGCCGGTGACCTCCTTCAGGAAGCCGAGGTCGGTCTTCTTGACGCGGGAGGCGGCGAGGATGCCCTCCTGTGCGAGGAAGTGCTCGGCGAGGTCGTCGATGCCCTTCTGGCAGAAGACGACGTCGGCGCCGGTCTCGGCGATGGCGTCGACCTTCTCGCGGAGCTCCTCCTCTTCCTTGTCGAGGAACTGCTGGAGCTGGTCGGGGCTGTCGAGCTGGATGGAGGCGTCGGCCTCGGTCTCCTCAACCTCGATGGGCTCGTCGATGAGGAGCACGTCGGCGTCGTCGACGGAGGTCGGCATGTCGGCGTGGGCCGGCTCCTTGTCGATGACGGCGCCGTTGAGGAGTTCGGATTCGCTGGCCGAGCGACCGGTCTGCGTCTCGATGTTGACGTATTCGAGGTCGACGATGGTCTCGCCGTCGTCGGCCTCGACGGTGACGGCCTGCACGGCGTCGACGACCAGTTGGGCGAGGACGTCCTTGTTGAGCTCGGCGCCCTTGCCGGTCATCGACGTCTCGGCGACGTTGCGGAGGAGGTCCGTATCGGAGGGGTCGACGTCGCGGGCGACGTTGTCGATCTCCGCGCGGGCCTGCTCGCTGGCCTGATGGAAGCCCTTGATGATGGCCGTCGGATGGATGTCCTGTTCGAGGAGGTCCTCGGCGTTCTTCAGGAGTTCCCCGGCGATGGAGACGGCGGTCGTGGTGCCGTCGCCGGCCTCGTCTTCCTGCGTCTCGGCGACCTCGACGATCATCTCGGCGGTCGGGTTGTCGATGTCCATCTCCTGCAGGATGGTGACGCCGTCGTTCGTGACGGTGACGTCGCCCATCGAGGAGACGAGCATCTTGTCCATACCCTTAGGGCCGAGCGTCGAGCGTACGGCCTCAGCGACCGCCTGCGCCGCAGAGATGTTGTGACTCTGGGCGTCCTTGTCCTTCATCCGCTGGGAGTCCTCGCCGAGAACGATCATCGGCTGGCCACCCATTCGCTGCTGTTGACTCATAATCGTCCGAATGATTGTCCGTGGTTCTATATAAATGCTTCTGAACGACGATGCGACGATGACTCACTCAGCTAACGTCGGCTGACGAGAAAAACAGGAGATGGCGGCGCTGTGGTAGTCGTTATCTCGGTGGTTTTCCCGTTCGGTGAGGCTCGCCGAGGACCTTCCTCGAACCGGGGTTTATTAAGGAACGGTACTCGTGACGCCGAGAGCCTCGACGCCGCGGCGCTCGGTGGCGGCTCCGCCGGCTCTCGGCTACTCGTCCGACCCCGATGCCTACTCGACTGGTTCCTTCCAGTTGACGACGACGTTGCCGATAGCGAAGTTGTCGTGGACGCTCCCGTCCCGAACCACGCGAATCGTATTTTCGCCGACCGTCAACTCCGCGCCCGTCACCGTATCCATCCAGTACTGCCAGCCGCTTGCCGGCGGGATATCGAAGCCCGTCACCGGCTCGTCGTTGATGTATATCTCGTGGCCGAACCCGCCCACCTCGTAGGCCTGCAGTTCGAGGTAGGGCTCGGTCGGTTCGGCCGGCACCTCGAAGGTGTGTTCGGCCGTCTCGTCGCCAGCGTACGCCGCCCACGGGACGTCGAGTGCCGCCTCGTTGGGGCCGAGCTGTTCGCTGAAACCGACGAGTGCGTAGTTGGCGCGGTGGCTCATACGTTCGTCTGCGTCCGGACAACGTAAATAGCATAGCACGGCAGCGACGCGACGACCGAAACGAAACCGCAGGAAAGCGCCAGGACAGGGATCGAACCGGAGGAAGACGTTCCTGCTCGCTCATAACTTCGCTCGCAGGCTGCGACTTCCAGGGTTCAAACCCCATCTCCGTTCGCGACTCACGAAGTAGTTCCCGACGCCTCACTACCGTTCGGCGTCGCTCACGATATTGTTCGTCACAAAAGCGCCAGGACAGGGATTTGAACCCTGAATCCCGTAAGGGAACACGCTTTCCAGGCGTGCGCCTTACCGTTCGGCCATCCTGGCTCACTCCAACCTACCGTAGTCTGCCGTTTAAAGGCTTCGCGTTCCTCGTCCGTACGTTACTCGGTGCCGCCCTCCGGGGAGTCCTGTCCCAGCGCCGGCCCGAACCGACCTTCCACGTAATACGCCGAGGCGGCCGTCCCGGTGAAGACGATGACGGCGACGGCGGCGACGGGCCCGACGCCGAGGAAGGCGCCGTCGGCCAGCAGATACGCCTGATGGAGGACGAGGAAGGCGAGGGCGCCGACGGCCCCCCACAGGAGCGCGGATTTCTGCCGCGGCTTCATTTCGTGGCGACGGCCTCGATTTCGACGGCCATCCCCTTCGGGAGGCTGCCGGCTTCGACCGCCGAGCGGGCCGGCGGTTCGTCGTCGAAGAAGGAGGCGTAGGTGTCGTTCATCTCCTCGAAGTCCTCGATGTCGTCCAGATAGACGGTCGTCTTGAGGACGTTGTCGAGGCTCGTGCCCGCCGCTTCGAGGACGGCTTCGAGGTTCGACAGCGCCTGCTCGGCCTGTACGTCGACGGGTTCGTCCGCGAGGCTCTCGCCGTTGGGTGTCAGCGCGATCTGGCCGGCCGTAAAGACGAGGTCGCCGTCGGTCGTCGCCTGACTGTACGCGCCGACGGCGGCCGGTGCGTCGTCGGTGTGAATCGTCTCCTTGCTCATACCTGCGAATGCGGCGCGCGAGGATATAAAAGCGGGCGCTACCGCTCGACGCTGACGGTTCGACTGTCGGTAATCGGCACCAGCGGGAGTTCCGAGAAGGCGACTTCGACCTCGTAGGTCAACTCCTCAGCGTCGCCGCCGAAGACGCCGACCGGCAGCGTCGTCTCGCCGAGGTACCGCGTCTCCTCGGACATCTCGACGCCGTTGACGGTCACGCGAACTCCGGCCGGTTCGCCGTCGCCGGCGTTCCGTACCGTCAGTTCGGCCATCGCGTTCTCGCCTTCCGGAATCGAGTCTGGAACGCCGCTCCACTCGAAGGAGAGGGCCGGCAGCGACTCGGCCTGCTGGACGACGCGCTCGGCGAGCCCCTCCGAGAGGCCGGCCGACACGAGGCCGCCGACGCCCGCCGCCCGGACGTCCGCCGGCGTTTCCAGCCCCTCGCTGGCGAGTTTCTGGGCGCGGCCCTTGCCGACGCCATCGATGGCGGTGAGGCCGACCGCGTCCTCGCTGATGCCGTGTTCGACGCGGGCCTCGACCTGCCGGACGAGGTTGGCGTCGCGCGGCGAGGCGAACCGCTCGCAGAACGCACGGAGGGCCGCCAGCATTCGGAGGGCGTTCTGTCGGATGACCCACGCGTCGCTCTGGAGTTCGCCGGGGGTCGTCCCGTCCATTCCGGCCCGGAGGATTGCGAGGACTTTCCGATTGCCTGCGTCGAGGTCGTCGCCCTCGTTGCCCAGCACGGCGCCGAAGGTCTCCCGTTCGTCGCGGCGGGCGGAGACGCTGTCGAACTCCCCGGCGTCGGCGACGGTGCGGAGGACGGCCGACTCGTCGAGTTCGGGAGTCTCATCGTCCGCCGCGCGCTCACACAGGCGGTAGAACCCCTCGGCGGTATCCAGTCGCAGGTAGAACTGCGAGGTGAGTTTCCCGAGGCCGGTCGGTTCGATTTCGAGGCCGGACTGGTCGACGAAGCCGCCGTCGACGAGTTGTTCGAGCGTCGCCGACACCCGCTCTCGGAGCGCGTCGGCGGCGTCGTACTTGTCGGGCGCGCTCCCCGCTCGCGTGTAGTAAAAGGTGGTCTCCAGCCAGTCCATCACGTCCTCGATGTCGTCGACGACGCCCAGCGCGATTTCGGCGTTGAGATGCGAGTCCAACTCATCGGCCAGTCGCGACTCGATGGGCTTGCCGTCCCGGAGCAGTTGCCGGTACTTGTCGGCATCCGAGCCGTCACAGACGACGTAGGCGTAGCCCGCGTCGTCGTAGCCCGGCCGGCCCGCACGCCCGAGCATCTGGAGGATGTCGAGGGGACTCATGTCCACCTCGCCCTCCAGCGGGTCGTGGAGCTTCGTATCCCGGATGACGACACACCGGGCGGGGAGGTTGACGCCCCACGCGAGCGTCGACGTCGAGAAGAGCAACTGAATCTTGCCCTCCCGGAACCACTCTTCGACGCGGTTCTTGTCCTCCCGGGAGAGGCCGGCGTGGTGGAAGCCGACGCCGTCGACCACCGACTGCCGGAGCGTGTCGTTGTTCAACTCCTTGGCGTCGGTATGGAAGTCGTAGTCGCCCCGAGAACTGATGTCGATGTCCCGCTCGGCGATGACGTCGCGGGCCTTCTCGGCCGCGCGGACGGTGTCCTGTCGGGAGGCGACGAAGACCAGCGCCTGCCCGCCGTCCTCGATGTGCGGTTGGGCCAAATCGAGCGCCCGATAGAGCCGCCGGTACTTGTCGGCGAAGGCGTTGTCGCCGTGGGCGTAGGTCTCGACGCCCGCCGACAGCGGGACGGGCCGATAGTCGTCGCCGAACTCGAAGGTCGCTTCGGGCGGCGCGTCCAGCCAGTCGGCGACGTCCTCGACGTTCTGCATCGTCGCCGACAGCGCGACGACGCGGGTGTCACAGAGCCGCCGCAGGCGGGAGATGGTCACTTCGAGGACGGCCCCACGGCGGTCCGAATCCAGCAGGTGGACCTCGTCGATGACACAGCAGTCCACGTCGGTTATAAAAGAGTACCGCGGTGAGTCGTGCTTCCGCGTCGCGGAGTCGGCCTTCTCGGGCGTCATCACGAGGATGTCCGCCCGCTCGGCCTTCCGGGGATTCAGGTCGCGCTCCCCGGTGACGACGTAGACCGAATAGCCCAGTTCCTCGAAGCGGTCCCACTCGTCTTCCTTCTCGTTGGTCAGCGCGCGAAGCGGGGCGAGAAACAGCGCGGTGCCGTCGTTGCGGAGCGTCCGGCAGATCGCGAGTTCCGCTAGAGCGGTCTTGCCGCTGGCGGTCGGCGCGCTCACGACGACGTTGTCGTCGGTGTCGAGTATCGCCGGGAGCGCCTCCCGCTGCATCCGGTTGAACGACTCGAAGGGAAAGGCCTCGGCGAACTCGGGGACGAACTCCTCGACGGCGCCGGCGGAAGTAGCCACTACCGGAAGCGAGCGCTCGCGGAGTAAAAACGCATCCATTCCGGAAGCGTCGGGGGACTGGAATCGCCTATGGGGTTGGTTAGTATCTATGCGCGTATTTAAATGGAAGGAGCGTGGCGACTCCTTGACCGCAACTACCTGCGAAGCCCTCAGCCGGCTGGCGGTCGCTAATCAGGATATCCTCCCTCGCTTCGCTTGGTCGGATAGGGCCTGATTAGCGACTCCCCTTCGGCGCCACCCGGCATCGCCCTTCGAGTCCTCCAAGGACCGCACAGCACCGCAACCGCAGCCACTCACCTCCCCAACCGACTCCCTCCTTCGCTTCGCTCAGTCGGTCGTCCCTCGCGCGCTGGCTGACCCGACCCCGCTCGCTGTCGCTCGCGGCGGTCGGCCAGCGCGCGCCATTTATAAAAGTCAGTCGGCCGGAAGCGAGTGGTCGCCCTCGGCGACCCTCGCGACCCGGGGAAGGGCAGGTGCGGTGCTGTTCCTGGTGGACTGAAAGGGCGAGGCGGGTTCGCGTTTATATAGTCGCTGAGCGGCCGCTATCCGAGGCCGACCGCAGGGAGGCCGAGGATATGCCGCTCAGCGGCCGCGAACCCGCCGAGGGCTTTCCGGCTGGTTGCGGTCGGGATGTCGCCACGCTTTACTTATAAAACAACAGCGAATGAGAAATAATCCCAGAATCCAGCCTATCGTAGGGCGTCGAGTTCGAACTCGAAGCCGGAAACCGGCACTTCGAGGTCGTGTTCGACCAGCACCTTCGGATGCACCTCACCGATAACGCCGACCGACTCCCCGTCGAGAACCACTTCGGCGGTCCGGCCCGAGATGAAACTCGGATGGGCCGTCGGCGGCGTTTCGAGGTCCTTGTCGAACGCCCGCGCAATCGCCTGCAGGCGCGCCTTGGCGTCCTCGTAGGAGGCGTCGGTGCGCGCGACGACACCGGCGACGGTGCGGTGTTCGGCGACGTTGGTCGGTTCGTCGGTGTCGACGTGGGCCGCAAGGCCGATTTCCGCGAGGTCCTGCGGGTACGCGCGATGGGTGTTGTTCTCGAGGACCATCATCAGCGAGGGCAGCGCCCACGTCCGGACGACGGTATAATCCTCGCTGTACGGTTCGGTGATGGTCACCGCGTCCTCGGCACCCAGCGCGTCCTCGCCGGACGAGAGACCCATCCGGTCGAACAGTTCGTCCTCGTTGGTCAGATGGAAGTTCAGCAGGTCCTCGAAGCCGAGGCCGACCAGGGCGTCGCGGGCGGCATCCTCCAGCCGCGAGCGCTCGTGGCGGCCGCCGACCGTCGAGATGTCCGGGTAGCGGGGTTCGAGGTCGTTGAAGCCGTAGGCGCGGCCGATGTCGTCGACGATATCCAGCGGGTGGAGCACGTCGACGCGGTAGGGCGGAATCTCGACCTCGTAGAGGAGTTCGTCGGATGGGTCGGGACCGCTCGACTCGTCGTCCTCGCCGGCGGTGCCGGCCACCGATTCGGCTTCGAGTTCGCGCGTGGGCACGGTCTCGATTTCGGTCGTCTCCTCGACGCCGCCGGTGTTGGCGGTGTCGGGTGTGCGCGCGTCGGAACCACCGAGTTCGTCGTCGTTCGTCTCGGCGTCGAGACCGGCCCGTTCCAGCAGGTCGATGACGTCCTCGCCCGGGATATCGATGCCCAGCAGGCTCTCGATGCGGTCGTGGGAGACCGTCTTGGTGGCCGTGCTGAGGTCGGGCCGAACGACGGTTTCGTCGGCGTATTCGACCTCGACGTCCTCGATTTGTCCGCCACGGGCTTCCAGCGCGTAGCAGACGATGTTGAGCATCTTGTCGATGGTCCACTGGTCGGTGCCCGTCATCTCGATGAGGAGGTCACGGGACCCGGCCTCGACCTCGGTCCGCTGGCCGTTGATGACCGGCGGGAACGAGAAGAGGCCGATGGCGTCGTAGATGGCCGGATAGCGGTCCAAATCCTCGACCAGCGGCGCGTAGTCGTCGCCGATGGGGTGTTCGTCGAGGACTTCGGCGGGCGTCCGCTCGGCATCGTCGTCCAGCGGGACGAACCTGTCGCCGTCGGGGTCGATTCCCCGGTAGACGATGCGCTTGTTCTCGTCGCCCTCGCCGAGGGGCTTGAGCATCGTCAGGTCGTGGACACCGATGGCGCCCTTCGCGCGCTTGCGGCCCATCGTCGCGTGGAGTTTCTCCTGCAACTGGATGAGCGACTCCAGTTCCTCCTCGTCGAGTTCCGCGCCGCGGACGATGGCGCCCGTCACGTAGGGGCGTTCCTCGGGGACCGAGTCCTCGACTTCGATGGTCCACTCGGCGTCGTTCGTGTTCGGGACGTAGACGCCCCGGTCGTCGCCGTACTGATACCGGAGCGAGCGGGCGATGCCCTCCACGGAGAGGCGGTCCAGTCGGTCCGGCGCGAACTCCAGTTCGAAGTCGCCGTCCTCGGTTTCGTCCTCGAACTCGAGGCCGAGCGCGAAGAGGTCGTCCTTCAGTTCCTCGTCGCTTTTGTCCTCGTGGCCGGTCAGTCGGCGGAGTTCGTCGGGGTCGACATCGACGACGGGCATTACTGCACCACCTCCACGTTCCGCAGCAACTCAAGGTCACACAGCGTCCCGTGGACGTCGCGGATGTCCTCGAAGCCGTACATCAGCATGAGCAGACGCTCCAAGGCGAGGCCCCACGCCATCACGTCACACTCGACGCCCAGCGGCGTCACGACCTCCTCGCGGAAGATGCCGGAGTTGCCGATCTCGATGAGTTCGCCGGTTTCGGGGTGCTTGCCGAACAGTTCGAAACTCGGCTCCGTGTAGGGGTTGTAGTGGGGCTTGAACTCGATGTCCGTGATACCGAACTGCTCGTAGAACTCGGTGAAGGTCCCCATCAGGTCGCGCACCGAGAGGTCCTCGGCCATGACCCACCCTTCTATCTGGAAGAACTCCAGCAGGTGGGTCGGGTCGAGGGTGTCGTTGCGGTAGACCTTCTCGACGCTGAAATATCGCTGGGGCGGTTCGAGGTCGCCTTGCGCGAACCCGGAGAGGTACCGCATCGACAGCGAGGTAGTGTGACCCCGCAAATCGACCTGCTTGGCGACCTCGGGCGTCCACGGCGAGTGGTAGCCGTCGCCGTCGTCGCCGACGCCGTTGCGGTGGGCGTCCTCGACGCGTTCCAGCAGGTCCTCGGGGATGGACTCCATCGGCGGGACGTCTAAGGCGAACTGGTCCCAGTGGGTCCGGGCGGGGTGGTCCTGCGGCATGAACAGGCAGTCGTTGATCCAGAACTCCGCGTCGGCGTGGGGGCCTTCCATCTCCTGGAAGCCCATCCCGACCAGCACGTCCTTGACGCGGTTGGCGGTCTGCCGGAGGATGTGTTCCTTGCCGCCATGGACCGTTTCGGCGTCGGCCTCGACGTTGTACTCGGTGAACTCCACATCTTCCCACTCGCCGGAGGTGAGCAGTTCGGGCGTGACCGCGCCGACCGTCTCGGCGACCTCGACGCCTTCCATCATCGCCGTGACGCCCTCGTCGGTCAGCGTCACCGACCGGACGGTCGTCTCGGTGCGCTCGATGAGGCCGCGGGATTCCAGCCTATCGAGGACGCCGGCGTCGATGTAGCCGGCGTTGTCCTCGGCGATGGCCTCCAGCGCCTGCTCCTCGTGGTCCTCCTCAGGGTCGACGTCGGGGCCGCCCTCGGTGTCGGCGACGACCTCGCCGCTCTCGATGTTTCCGAGGCCCTTCCGGGCGAAGTTCGACAGCGCGATGTCGACTTCCGGACCCTCCAGCCCCGAGGCGCCGATGAGTCGGCCCATTTCGACGGCCGCCTCGTCGGCGCCAGCCTCGATGGCCGCCTCGTAGAGGCGGAGTTCCGGCAGGCCTGCCTCGCGGTACTGGGCTCCTTCGTCGGTGAGGCTGACGTCCTCGGCGACGTGTTCGTCGACCGCCACCAGCCCGTCGTCTTCGAGTTCGAAGGCGGCACGGGTGACGGCGGCGGGGTCCTCGCCGAGCTCCTCGGCGAGCTGTGCGACCGTTTTCGTCTCGGTCGCGCTGGCGGCTTCCAGCAGCGCGACCTGCGTTTCGGGTAGTCTCATTGATGCGGTATGCGTGGGTCTGTCTGTTAGCGGTTCCGACTCGAAGACGGGGTTTCACCGGGGGCCGCGCGCGGCCGGCCGGCTCCACCCGCGTCTACGCCGCGAAGAAAAAGCCGAACCCGGGGGTACGAGTGCGGTCGGAAACGGTGCCGACGGCGGCGGGTTCGGATGCCATATTCGGCCGGAGGGCAGCCGCCGGCAAAAACGTTGTCCTCGGCGCAAGCGACGGTACTCGCCCGCTATCGGGTATCGCGGAGGTCGACGAACCAGCCTTCGTCGGCGGCGATCCAGCGGTCGATGCGTCCGTCCTCGTCGGGCACGCGGTCGAAGATGATACACCGCTTTTCGCCCGAGGCGGTCTCCTCGATGCGGGCATCGACCAGCGGACTGGGCATCCGTCCGTCGGCGTCGATGTCGGGATAGGGAGTCGGCATCGTGTCTGCCAGCCTATCCGAGGGAGCCACTTCAACGGGGGATAGCGTTCAAACAAAACGGCGGATATCGGGCGATACAAACGGTTTAAACGGTATGAACGGAGCCGCTATGTCCCGTGTTGCCAGCTTTCCATGTACTCGACCTGCTCGTCGGTCGGCTCGTCGATGTCGATGCCCTCGGCGGCGAGTTTGATTTCGGCGACCTCCCGGTCGAGGTCATCGGGCACCTCGTGGACGCCGGGGCCGTACTCGTCGCCGTTCTCGACCAACTCGCGAACGCTGACGGCCTGGACGCCGAAGCTCTGGTCCATCACCTCGACGGGATGGCCCATCGCGACGGGCGAGGCGAGGTTGACGAGGCGGCCGTCGGCCAAGACGTTGATGCGGCGGCCGTCGGACAGGCGGAACTCCTCGATGCCGTCCCGTACTTCCTGTCGCGTCTCGGCCAGCGAATCGAGGTCTTCGAGGTTTATCTCGACGTTGAAGTGCCCGGCGTTGGCGAGGACGACGCCGTCCTGCATCTGCTCGAAGTGCTCCTTGGTGATGACGTCGCGGTTGCCCGTCGTCGTCACGAAGATGTCGCCCTTCGCGGCGGCCTCGTCCATCGAACAGACCTCGTAGCCCTCCATGTGGGCCTCCAGGGCCCGCCGGGGCTCGATTTCGGTGACGATGACGTTGGCGTTCTGGCCGGCGGCCTTCTTGGCGACGCCGCGGCCACAGTAGCCGTAGCCGGCGACGACGATGTTCTTGCTCGCAAAGGAGAGGTTCGTCGTCATGGCGATGTTCGACAGCGTGGCCTCGCCCGTGCCGTGGACGTTGTCGAACAGTCGTTTCATCGGCGTGTCGTTGACGGCGAACATCGGGTACTTCAACTCGCCGTCGTCGTCCATCGAGCGCAGGCGGTGGACGCCCGTGGTCGTCTCCTCGCAGCCGCCGACGATGGAGTCGATGAGTTCGGGGTAGTCCTCGTGGATGGCCATCACGAGGTCGCCGCCGTCGTCGACCGTAATCGTCGGGTCGTGGCCGATGGTCGCCTCGATGGCGCTGTAATACTCGTCGTCGTCGACGTCGTGTTTCGCATACGAGGTGATGCCGTCCGTGGCGTCCAGCGCGGCGCTGACGTCGTCGTGTGTCGACAGCGGGTTACAGCCGGTGATGGCGACGTCCGCGCCGCCCTCCGCCAGCACCTCGGTCAGGACGGCGGTCTTGGCCTCGACGTGCATCGCCATCGCGACCGTCTCGCCGGCCAGCGGTTGCTCGGCGGCGAACTCCTCGGCCAGCGAGGTCATGATGGGCATGTGCTGGCGGGCCCACTCGATCTTCTTGCGGCCCGACGCCCGGGATTCGTCCGGGTCGTTGAGCTGTTCGGTTATCGTCGGGTGACTCATACCTCCCACGAGGGGTGTGGCCGGGAAAACGCTACCGAACGATACCTCTCGGTGCTCTCGAACGAAGCCTGTGAAAAAGAAACCCGCGCGAAAAGAGAGGGGAGCGTGGGGAACGGCTACGGGTCGTCAGTTGTTGGGGCCGTTACCGTTGCTGGGGCCAGCGTTGTCCGGTCCGCCGCGTTCTTTCTCGTCGTCCTCGTCGCTGTCGGGGCCGGCGTCAGCGGGCGGACCCTGCGTCTTGTTGTCGGCGGGGCCGTGCTCGCCGTCAGGACCGGCGTCCGCAGGCGGGCCTTGGGTCTTGTTCTCGGGCGGGCCCTGGGTCTTGTTGTCGGACGGGCCAGCGTGCTCGGGCGGGCCGGCGCTTTCCGGTGCGTTACCGGGGTTGTGCTCGCGGACGAACTCGGAGACGGACTGGCCGATGTTCGTCGTGTTGTCGTCCTGCACGAGCTGGTGGATGAACATCGAGACGCGCTGACCGAACGGCACGACGTTGTCCTCAGAGCCGGTCAACGTGACCGACACCGTCGTCGACTCGTTGCCGTCCTCGGCGGTAATGGTCAGTCGGACGCCCTGTTCAGGCGCGGGGAGCTCGACCGTTCCGTTGGAATCGGTCGTGTACGTGCCCGTGCCGTTGTAGGTGTAGTCCTCGTCTTCGGTCTCGTTGTCCAGATCGGAGTCCGTGTCGTTCTCAGTTTCGTTGTCCTCTTCCTCGCTATCGTCGACGGTATCCTCCTGCGTTACCGTCACGTTCGCACCCTCGACGGTACTGTTTTCGTCGGTGACCGTCACGACGGCGTTCTCGCCGTCCTGTGTCACGTCGACGCTCAGGTTGCCTGCGTCGTTCTGCGTCTGCGCCATCGCGACGCCGGGGCCCACGACCGACAGGACCATCAGCGCCGACAGGGCAATCGCGACGAGTCTTGTATTCGAGCTCATCTCACTCGGTTGGTGACGCGAGATACGGATAAAGGGGGTCTCCCGTTCAGTCGGTTCAGGGACGTCTGTAACTGGGAAGTAAATGGATCAAAAACCGTTATAACGTTTAGAAACGTCTCTGGTCGTTTAATCCGTCACTGGGATGCGCGGTCGATTGCTTCGGTCGCGTGCCGCTGGGCCTCCCGTCGGACGGGGTCGACTTCCAGCGTCCGGACCTCGCGGTCCGCCATCAGCACCTCGCCGCCGACGACGGTGTGGCGGACGTCGCTGCCGCGGACGGCGTAGGCGAGGTGAGAGACGAGGTCGTTTTCGGGGGTGAGATGTGGGGCGTCGAGGTCGATGACCGCGAAATCCGCGAGGGCGCCCTCCTCGATGCGGCCGGCATCGAAGCCCAGTACTTCGGCGCCGCCGGTGGTCGCCGCGTGGACGACGTCCGGGGCGGCGACGGCGCTGGCGTCCTCGGCGGCGAGTTTGCCGACCATCGCGGCGTCCCGAACCTCGTCGAAGACGTCGAGGTCGTTGTTCGAGGCGGGGCCGTCGGTGCCGATGCCGACGGTGACACCCGCATCCAGCATCGCTTGGACGGGCGCGATGCCGCTGGCGAGTTTCATGTTCGAGGCCGGACAGTGGGCGACGCCGGCCCCGCGGTCGGCCAGTAACTCGATTTCGGTCTCGTCGACGTGGACGCCGTGGGCGATGAAGTCGTCGGCGCCGAGCATCCCGAGGTCGTCGGCGAACTCGAGGGGGCGGACGCCGCGTTCCTCGACGATGGGGCTGACCTCGTCTTCGGTTTCGTTGGCGTGGTAATGCAGGGGAATTCCCTCATCGCGCGCGCGGTCGACGTATGTCTCCAGCAACTCGGCGTCGACCGTCGTCAGCGAGTGGGGCATCAGCGCCGTCTTGACGCGACCGTCGGCGGCGCCGTTGAGTTCGCGGGCGACCGCGAGGCCCTCCTCGAAGTCGGCGCGGGCGTCGGCCTCCTCTTTGCCGACGGTGACGATGCCGTGGCCGACGCGGGCCCGGAGGCCGGCCGCATCGAAGGCGGCGACGACCTCTGGAACGTGGAAGTACATGTCGCCGACGCTCGTGACGCCGTTGCGTATCATCTCGACGGCGCCGAGGCGTGCGCCCGCGCGGACGTCTTCGGGGTCGAAGGCGCCTTCGACGGGCCAGATGTCCTCCTGCAGCCACGCATCGAGCGGCTTGTCGTCGGCGTAGCCCCGCAACAGCGTCATCGCGGCGTGACAGTGCGTGTTGACCAGTCCCGGCACGACGAGCGAGCCGTCGGCATCGAGCGTCTCGTCGGCCTCACCGCCGGTGTCGTCGCCGATATCGGCGATGCGGCCGGTGTCGCGGTCGGCGAGCACGTCCGCCTCGCGAATCGAGCAATCGGGCAACAGGACGCGTCCGCCGGTGATTCCCAGCGTACTCATGGGCGGCCGTAGGCCCAGCGGGTGGTTGAAACTGCCGACACGCCGGCGCGTTTTCACGCTCGGTAAACGGGGTCTGGGCTTTTTGAATGCCTGACGGGAAACGGCTGTATGCGCCCGCTTTTAGTCGTGGTAGCCCTCCTCCTTTCGGGGTTCGCCGGGGTCTTCTTCCTCGGTAGCTTCCTGTGGTACCGACACGCACCTCGCCTCCACGCCGGGACGGTGTCCGCTGATGACGCCGTCGGCGTCGAGCTGTTGCACTACGGCGTCGCCGCCGGCTTCGCCTCCTTCGGCGGCTTCCTGTTCGTGTTCGTCTTCCATCTGCTGGTCGTGGGGATGGCCGGAACCGATGCCGGACTCACGGCCTCGCTGGCGGCGTTACCGCTCGAAGAAACCGCCGTCGGACTGTTCGTCCTGTCGCTGGCGACCTTCATCGTCGCGGGTGTCGGCTACGTCGCCGACGCCCTCCGCGGGCGGTTCGGCGGCGTCCGATAGGGTAAAGGCCCATCCGACAGCGTCCGATAGGGCAAAGGCCCGCCCGCCACAAGCGGGGGTATGCGCATCGCCGTGCCCAACAAGGGGCGCCTTCACGAGCCAGCACTCGATTTGCTCGAACGCGCCGGTCTGCACGTCAAGGACGGCGCCGACCGGAAACTCTACGCCGACACCGTCGACCCCGACGTGTCGCTGCTTTTCGCCCGCGCGGCCGACATCCCCGAGTACGTCGCCGACGGCGCCGCGGCGCTCGGTATCACCGGCCTCGACCAGGCCGAGGAATCCGACGTCGACCTCGTGGACCTGCTCGATCTGGAGTTCGGAAGCTGTCGGCTCGTCCTCGCCTCGCCGGAGGACGGCGGCGTCCAGAGCCCACAGGAACTCACCGGCGGCACCGTCGCCACCGAGTTTCCCAACATCACCGAGGCCTATTTCGAGGAGTTGGGCTTTCAGCCGGACATCGTCGAGGTCTCGGGGGCGACCGAACTGACGCCGCACGTCGACATCGCCGACGCCATCGTCGACATCACCTCGACGGGGACGACCCTCCGGATGAACCGCCTCGAAATCGTCGACGAGGTGCTGGAGTCGTCGGTTCGCCTCTTTGCCCACCCGGACGTCGCCGACGACCCGAAGGTCGAACAGGTCCGAACCGCCTTCCGGTCGGTGCTCGACGCCGAGGACAAACGCTACCTGATGATGAACGTCCCGACCGACGCCCTCGATGACGTCCGCGAGGTCATCCCGGGGATGGGCGGGCCGACGGTCATGGACGTGGCCGGCGACGCCGAGGACGAATCCGTCGTCGCGGTCCACGTCGTCGTCGACGAGCGGGAGGTCTTCGAGGTGGTTCCGGAGTTGAAACAGGCCGGCGCAAGCGACATCCTCGTCACCGAAATCGAGCGACTGGTCCCCTAAGCGGGGCTGCCGGGTGGTCGAAAACGGGGGTGGGGAGAGTGGGGGATACCCCGAGCGCTGGTAGGCCGTCGCGGCGGTGGGGTGGGGGACGCATGTCAATGGATGACGGACCCGACCAGCGTTTCACAGTAAACTCTCCTGAATAAAAGGAGTGTCGGCTAACATTTTAGGTATCATCGTGTTACCTGAACAGGAGGTTCCGGAGCGCGAGCCCGAGGATGACGGCGATGGCGAAGTGGAACGTCGTCAGCAGGGCCGCGCCCTTCGTCGTCAGCTTGTAGACGTAGCGGACGGCCACCAGCGTGGCGAGGAAGGCGAAGACCGCGACGACGAGCGGTTCGGCGGCTCCGAGGAGCATCGAGACGGCCGCGGGGACCGGGGAGACGGCGACGGCCCGCTGGTGTGGCTCGTCGCCGAGTACCCACAGCGCTGCGAGATGAAGCGTGACCGCATAGAAAAGCGCGGCCAGTACGAACGTGACGGCGAGCGCGAGCGGGCCGCCGCCGACGAGGTCGGCCTGCAACGGGAGCATATCTCGGCTACGATGCGGCGACGGGAGTAGGTGTCGCTATCCGTCCAGCAGACCGAGTTCTTCCAGCCGCGAGACGATTTTGTCGACGGCTTCCTCGGCGTCCTCGGGCTTCTTGCCGCCCGTGATGACGAGTTTCCCGGAGCCGAACAGCAGCGCGACGACGTCGGGGTCGTCGAGACGGTAGACGAGACCGGGGAACTGCTCGGGTTCGTACTCGATGTTCTCGAGACCGAGACCGATAGCGATAGCGTTGAGGTTGAGATTGCGGCCGAGGTCCGCGCTCGTGACGATGTTCTGGACGACGATTTCGGGGTCCTCGTCGACCTGAATCTCGAGGTCGCGGAGCTTGTCGAAGACGATACGGAGCGACTCGTGGACGTCGTCGGTGGACTTCGCGCCGGTACAGACGATCTTGCCGGAGCGGAAGATGAGTGCCGCCGATTTCGGCTCCTGCGTCCGGTAGACGAGGCCCGGGAACTGCTCGGGGTCGTAGTCGGCACCCTCGAGGTCCATCGCGACGCTCTGGAGGTCGAGTTCCTGACCGATCCCCGTCGACGCGACGACGTTCTCGATATTGATAGTCTCCTTGGGGTCCTGCATGATTCGACTTAAAGCACGTATTTAAGGTTTATAAATGTACGTGGTCGTTTCTGACAGGTCGCACAAGCGAGTGATGACCGCGCCGTTTATCTGCGGGCGACGGCCACGTTCGGCCGTGTATCTGCTGGAGCTAGCCGGCGACGACGACGCCTTCGCGCTTCGGGAGGCCGCCAGCCGCGGCTCCGACGTCGAGTTGCTGGCACCGGGCCTCGCGACCGCCCGCGGCGTCCGTCGGGCCGAGACGCTGGCCTACACGCGCCGCGTCTGTCGACTCGTCGGCACCTGCGAGCCCGCAATCGAGGATGCGGTCGCCCTATTGACGGCCGCCTCAACGGACCGTCAAGGCACGGTTGCCGTCCGCGCCCGCGACGTCCGCGGCCGCACCGACATCGACACACAGGCTGCCGAGCGCCGCCTCGGAAGCGTGCTGGTCGACCGGGGATTCGACGTCGACCTCGACGACCCCGACCACACGCTCGTCGTCCTCTTTTCGGAGACCGCTGCCCTCGGCTGGCTCGAGTGCGAGACGACGCGGGATTTCGGCGACCGACAGCCCACCGACAAGCCCTTCTTCCAGCCCGGCAGCATGGACCCGATGGACGCCCGCGCGCTGGCGAACATCGCCGGCGCCGGCCCCGACACCCGCCTGCTGGACCCGATGTGCGGAACCGGCGGCATCCTCGTGGAAGCCGGCCTCGCCGGCAGCGACGTGGTGGGCGTCGATGCACAGGAGAAGATGGTCCGCGGGGCCCGGCAAAACCTCGACCACTATCTGGACGGCGGCGAGGTCGTCCGTGCCGATGCGACGCGGTTGCCCTTCGCCGACGACCGTTTCGATGGAGTGGTCTTCGACGCACCCTACGGCCGGCAGTCGAAAATCGAGAGCGTTTCGCTGGAGGAGTTGGTCGGCGACGCCCTCGCGGAGGTCCGGCGGGTCGCCCCGCGGGCGGTGCTGGTCGCCGACCGGCCGTGGAACGACGCGGCCGAGGCCGCTGGCTGGACCGTCGAATCCCGGTTTGACCGGCGCGTCCACCGCTCGCTGGTCCGGTACGTCCACGTACTAATATAAACGGCTACTCCTCGTCGGCCTCGTCTTCGGTCCGCAACAGGTCACGCAACCGCTCGTCCGTCACGTCGTCGGGCAGCGTCGCCCGCGGCGCCCGCCCGGACGCCGCGACGACGTCGATGGCCTCCATCGGGCCGTAGCCGTGATACCGGGTCAGCCACGCCGCGGCGACAAGCCCCGTCCGACCGAGGCCGTCGTCGCAGTGAATCGCCACGCGCTTGCCGGCATAGTTGCCCATCCGGACCGCCTCGACGGCCGCATCGAGGGCCTCGTCGTCTGGCAATCCGTCGGCTGGAAGTGGGGTGTGTCGCGTCTCGAAACGGTCGGCGTAGGCCTCGGGGACGCCGTACTCGTTGGCTTCGGCCTCCGAGAGCAAACAGACGACCCGGCCGATACCCGCCTCGTCGAGGGCATCGAGCCACGAACCGAGGCCGCCGTCGGCGTATCGGGGGCGACAGACGCCGAAGACGGGCGCGTCGGGGGCGACGGGCGCGAGGTTCGTCATCGCTATCGCCCGAGTTCCGCGAGCAGGCGGCCGAGGTGGACCCTATCGGAGGTCCCCTCGGACATCTCGAGGTCGATTTCGCCCGCCAGTTCGTGAATCTCGGCGAGTTCGCGGCCATCGTAGCGGCTCCGGGCCGCCGCGAGCAACTCCCGCAGAATCTCGTTGCCGGCGAAGCCCTCGTCGTACAGCAGGTCGTCGAGGCCGCTCCGGGCGTCCTCGAAGTCGCCCGATTCGGCGTCGGCGAGGATGGATTCCAGTTCGTCCCGCATGCCCACGTCGCCCAGCGCGTCGTAGGCGGCCTGCATCGTCACCTCGCCGGCCTCCTCGTGGGCGGTCTGGGCGCCGAGGATGGCCTTTCGGAGGTCGCCGTCGCCGTAGCCAGCGACGTATTCGAGGCCGTCGGCGTCGTACTCGACGCCCTCGCGTTCGACGATGGTCTCCAGCACCTCGACGGTCTCGTCGTGGGTCGGTGCCCGCATCGGTACCGGGAAACAGCGGGATTCGATGGGCGGGATGAGCTTCGATGGCTGGCGCGTGGCGATGACGAACTGCGTCGCCTCGTAGTGCTGTTCCATCACCCGGCGCAGCGACTGCTGGAAGTCCTCGCGGATGGCCTCGGCGTTGTCCAGCAGGATCGTCCGGAAATCGCCTGAGACCGGCTGGTATGAGGCCTGTTCCTTGAGGACGTGGTTTATCATGTCCCGCTTGGAGAGTTGCGAGCGACCCTCCAGAAAGTGTGCGAATCGGGGGTCGTTCTTGATCTCCTTTTTCGTGCGGCCGAAGAAGTCGGCGACGTTGATGACGACGAAGTCGTTGTCGGGGTCGGCGTGGGTCGCCTCGGCGAGCGCGCCGACGGCGGCGGTCTTGCCGACGCCGCGGGGGCCGAAGACGACGAGGTTCATCGGCTCCTCGACGGCACGGCGGAGGTGGTCGCGGGCCTCGGCCTGCGGCAACTCCGAGATGTCGGGGGCGTATTCCTCCGTCCACAGCGGCGCGTCCATTGCCGTATCGTATCGCCCCGGAGTTCAAAAGCGTCCCCCTTCCCGCCGCCCGCGAGGACCGGTCTTTTTACTCGCGCCCGCCGATTTGTCTTCATGGACATCGAGTTCGGGACCGACGGCTGGCGGACGACCCGCGAGGAGTTCACGACCCCCCGCATCCGTGCGGTCGGTCAGGCCGTCGCCGACTACCTGCAGGAACGCGATATCCCGGGGCCGGTCGCGGTCGGCTACGACCCCCGCGAGGGCTCCCGCAATGCCGCCGAGGAACTCTGTCGCGTCCTCTGTGCCAACGGCTTCGACGCCCTCATCCCGGACCGCGACACGCCGACGCCCGTGGTCGCGTGGACGGTCACGGACCGCGACCTCGCCGGCGCCCTGCAGGTGACCGCGAGCCACAACCCCGCCAACTACAACGGTATCAAGTTCATCCCCGAGGACGGCGCGCCCGCCATGCCGGCCGTCACCGACCGACTGGCCGACAACCTCCGGGAACCCGACCCGCTTCCCGAATCAGAGTGGGGAACCGTCACCGAGACGGACTTCATCGACGCGTATCTCGACCACGCCCTCGACTTCGTCGAGGCGGACCTCTCGGGGCTGACCGTCGCCCACGACGCCATGCACGGCAGCGGCCGCGGCGTCACCGACGAACTCATCGCACGCGCGGGCGCAGACGTGACACGCCTCCGTTCGGAGCGCGACCCCGAGTTCGGCGGTGGGTCGCCGGAGCCCTCCGCCGCCCGCCTGCGGGACCTCGAAGAACGGGTCGCCGACGGCGAGGCCGGCCTCGGAATCGCCAACGACGGCGACTCGGACCGAATCGGCGTCGTCACGCCCGAACGCGGCTTCGTCGACCCGAACTGGGTCTACGTCGCGCTGTACGACAGCCTCCTCGACGCGGACGTCCTCGACGGCGACGCCGTCCGCACCGTCTCGACGACCTACCTCGTCGACCGCGTCGCGTCGGCCCACGGCCACGACGTCCACGAGACGCCGGTCGGCTTCAAGTGGGTCGCCGAGGCGATGGCCGACCACGACGCCCTTATGGGTGGTGAGGAGTCGGGCGGGTTCGGCGTCAGCGACCACCTCCGAAACAAGGACGGCGTTCTCGTCGCGCTGCTGGTGGCCGCGGCCCACAGCGAAGAACCGCTGGACGACCGCCTCGACCGACTCCGCGAGACCTACGGCGACATCGCACAGGACCGCATCAGCGTCGACTGCCCCGACGAGCGGAAGGCGGCCGTCATCGACAGCCTCGACGGGAGCCTTCCGGACCGCGTCGCTGGCGTCGAAATCGAGTCGGTGAACGATACTGACGGCTTCAAGATGGTACTCGACGACGGGTCGTGGTTGCTCGTCCGGCCAAGCGGCACCGAACCGAAACTCCGGGTCTACGCCGAAGCCGAGAGTCGCGAGCGGGTCGAGGAACTGCTGGAGGCGGGTCGGGAGCTGGTTCAGCCTTTAATATAAACCCGCTCCGCCGGCTGACTATTTAAACGACCCCCCGACACCGCCCGTCCTCACACTCCACCTCGAACCCCAGTTTCTCGTAGAACGGCCGAACGCCGGGGTCGAACCCGGCAGTCAGTTCGTCTCGCCGCTCCGCGGCGGCCTCGACGAGCGCGGTGCCGATACCCTGTCCGCGACGTCCCGGTCGAACGGCGACGGCCTCGATTTCCTGACCGTCGAGTACCAGCGCGCCGAGGATTCGGTCATCGTCGACGGCGACCTGTGTGGTCCCCTCACGGACGGCCGCCTCGGGGACTTCCAGCATCGCGGCGTTGCAGATGCTCCGGACGGTCGATTCATCGTCCGCTGTTGCGACGCGAACGTCGGTCATCCGCCCTTTATAAGCCGCAGGACGCGCACCGACTCGGCGTCGACCATCCGGTCCTCGGGGACGGGGCTGCCGTCGACGAGCACGGAGGCCTCGTGGCTGGAGAGGCCGACCGCATCGAGGACGTCGCCGTAGGTCGCCCCGGACTCCAGTTCGAGGTCGTGGGTCTCCTCGCCGACGACCTCACAGGTGACGTGCATACGCGAGGAAAGCGGGTGGAGGGATTTCAGCGTGCCGTTCCGGGCGGGTCGAGCGCGGCCCGCCGGTGTGGGCGTCTCGGGAGGTTTATGGCCGGCGGTCCACTCCGTTCGGGCATGAGCGAGGCTGCCGCCGAAACCGACCACGGGCGGGAAATCTGGATCGAAAAGTACCGTCCGCAGACGCTCGACGAGGTCGTCGGCCACGAGTCGATCACCCAGCGCCTGAAGGAGTACATAAAACAGCAAGATTTGCCGCATCTTCTATTTGCGGGCCCGGCCGGCGTCGGGAAGACGACCTCCGCGGTCGCCATCGCCAAGGAGGTCTACGGCGACGACTGGCGGGAGAACTTCCTCGAGTTGAACGCCTCCGACCAGCGCGGTATCGACGTGGTCCGGGACCGCATCAAGAGCTTCGCCCGCGCCTCGTTCGGCGGCTACGACCACCGCATCATCTTCCTCGACGAGGCCGACGCCCTCACCTCCGACGCCCAGTCGGCCTTGCGCCGGACGATGGAGCAGTTCTCCGACAACACTCGCTTTATCCTCTCGTGTAACTACTCCAGTCAGATTATCGACCCCATCCAGTCGCGGTGTGCCGTCTTTCGTTTCTCGCCGCTCGGCGACGACGCCGTCGAGGAGCAGATTCGCATCATCGCCGACGAGGAGGGCATCGAAATGACCGACGACGCCGTCGACGCACTCGTCTACGCCGCCGACGGCGACATGCGGAAGGCCATCAACGGCCTGCAGGCCGCCGCCGTCATGGGCGGGGTCGTCGACGAGGAGTCGGTGTATACCATCACCTCCACCGCGCGCCCCGAGGAAATCGAGGAGATGGTCTCGAAGGCGATGGACGGCGATTTCACCGCCGCCCGCTCCCAACTCGATACGCTCCTGCGCGACGTCGGAATCGCCGGCGGCGACATCATCGACCAGATGCACCGCTCGGTCTGGGAGTTCGACCTCTCGGAACGGGAGGCCGTCCGCCTGATGGAACGTGTCGGCGAGGCCGACTACCGGATTACGGCCGGTGCGAACGAGCAGGTGCAACTGGAGGCGCTGTTGGCGTCGCTGGCGTTGGACGACGAATAGCGACAACTGCTGGGATTCTCGTTTCGATCAATACCGGTTGACGAACGTGTAAATCGGGAGATGGTATGGCGAAAAATTTGGACTGCTCATAGGTGTGCTGAGGCGATATTATTCACGACCTATATTCTGTAATCTGGCGGGCGCGTCCTGTACTATTATAATCGTAGAGGAATAATCCTCACTAAATGACCCGTCAGGCGGTCTCAGTCAACATGGTTCTCTCCCGTGTCGAGAGTGACGGGACTCGGCACGGGCGTCCCTGAAGCGAGGCGGCTCGCTTAATCTTGGGAATAATATCTGTATAAAATCCTTCCTTCCCTTCACGCTTCCCTTCTTTTTGTATATTGTCGAAATTGCTATTTTCATACTTTTCAAGGCCTCTCTCGACCATCCAGAAATATTCGCTATCTTCTTATTATATATAAATCTTATTGCTGCTTCTGTAGTTTATATACTAATGTCCCTGATCTATCAATTATCCAACTCTATCGGAGAGATTCTCAAAACGGCAATTGGCTCTGCTCTGGGGCTTCAGTTATACAATCTGTGGGGAAGAAAAGGCGAATAAAAACCAAATATCGCGTCTTATAATATGGGGTATATATAAGAGAAAACAATGTGCCGTCTTACAGTCTCGTACGGTAAAATTCAGACGAAGGGGGTCATAGAACAATTCACATAGTATTTATTTCGCCCCACTCGGGCCGAACCATCTGTTCGCTACATCTGCGAGTGACTTAGATAGACTCGTCGGCCACTCGGTTCGTTTTCGAGGAAGATTCGATTGCAAAGATACATCGAGCTGAAAGAGTTCTATGACACCCAGCGTTTGCTGGTTTTGAACGACGAGCAGCATACGCCGAGCGTAGCGAGGCGTTTCGCCGCGCCGACCGCAGGGAGGCGCGGGACCGAGACCCGACCGTAGGGAGGGTCGACGTGTCTTTTTCATCGAAGTTTTTGCCGGCGCGCGAAGCGCGCCGTGCAAAAAGTTCGCTCGAAAACCCTTTAGCCGCCGACGGGCGAAAGGAGGGTAATGAGTGACCTCGACGAGGAATATCAACTAGAGTATTTCCACGACGAGGGGTTCGTACGGAAGGAGTGTCCGTCGTGTGGGGCGCACTTCTGGACCCGTGACGAGGACCGAGAACTGTGTGGGGAACCGCCGTGTGCCGACTACGAGTTCATCGGCGAACCGGGCTTCGACGAGGAGTTCTCGCTGGAGGAGATGCGTGAGCAGTTCCTCTCCTTTTTCGAGGAGCACGGCCACGAGCGCATCGACCCCTACCCGGTTGCCGCCAACCGCTGGCGTGACGACGTCCTGCTGACGCAGGCGTCGATTTACGACTTCCAGCCGCTGGTCACGTCGGGGCAGACCCCGCCGCCAGCGAACCCCCTGACCGTCAGCCAGCCCTGCATCCGGATGCAGGACATCGACAACGTGGGCAAGACGGGCCGGCACACGATGGCCTTCGAGATGATGGCCCACCACGCCTTCAACGCCCGCGAGGACCTCGAGGACCCCGACCAGTACGCCTATCAGGGCGAGGTATACTGGAAGAACGAGACCGTCGAATACTGCGACACCCTGTTGGACGAGTTGGGGGCGGACATCGAGGACGTCACCTACATCGAGGACCCGTGGGTCGGCGGCGGCAACGCCGGGCCCGCAATCGAGGTCATCTACCGCGGCCTCGAACTCGCCACGCTGGTCTTCATGTGCATGGAGCAGGACCCCGAGGGCGACTACGAACTCAAGGACGGGAACACCTACTCCTACATGGACACGTACATCGTCGACACCGGCTACGGGCTGGAGCGATGGACGTGGATGTCCCAGGGGACACCGACCGTCTACGAGGCGGTCTACCCCGAGATGATAGAGTTCCTGAAGGACAACGCCGGCCTCGAATACACCGACGACGAACTCGCTCTCGTCAATCGCGCGGCGCGGCTCTCGGGCCAACTCGACATCGACGACGTCGACGACGTGGAGGCCGCTCGCGACAACATCGCCGAGAAACTCGACGTCTCGACGAACCGGCTCCGCGAGTTGGTCGAACCGCTCGAGGACATCTACGCAATTGCGGACCACAGTCGGACGCTCGCGTACATGTTCGGCGACGGCATCGTCCCCTCGAACGTCGGAACGGGCTACCTCGCGCGGATGGTCCTCCGGCGGACCAAGCGGCTCTGTGACAACGTCGGCGTCGACGCGCCGCTGGACGAACTCGTCGACATGCAGGCCGACCGCCTCGATTACGAGAACCGCGACACCATCCGCGATATCGTCCGTACCGAGGTCGAGAAGTACCGCGAGACGCTCGAACGCGGCGGTCGGCAGGTCGAACGGCTCGCCAGCGAGTACGCCGAGAAGGGCGAGCCGATTCCCCTCGACGAGGTGCTGGAACTCTACGACTCGCAGGGTATCCAGCCTGACATGGTCGAGGAAATCGCCGACGACCACGGCGCCGACGTCGAGATTCCGGACGACTTCTACTCGCTCGTGGCTGCCCGTCACGGCGGCGAGGAGGCCTTCGAGGAAGAGGAATCCATCGCCGAACAGGAAGACCGCATCGCCGAACTCCCCGATACGGAGAAACTGTTCTACGAGGGCCCCGAGCGCACCGAGTTCGAAGCGGTCGTCCTCGACGTCGTGGAGTGTGAGGACGGCGAGGGCTACGATGTCGTCCTCGACCAGACGATGTTCTACCCCGAGGGCGGTGGCCAACCGGCCGACGTCGGCACTCTCTCGACGGACGACGTCACCGTGGAGGTCACCGACGTACAGGAAATCGACGGGGTCGTCCTCCACCGCACCGACGAGGACCCGGGCAAGGGCGAGTTCGTCCGCGGCCAGATCGACGGCACCCGCCGCAAGCGCCTGATGCAGCACCACACCGCGACCCACATCATCGGCCACGCGGCCCGTGAGGTGCTCGGCGACCACGTCCGGCAGGCCGGCGCCCAGAAGGGCACCGAGTCCTCCCGGTTCGACATCCGCCACTACGAGCGCATCTCCCGCGAGGAGGTCAAGCGCATCGAGCGGGTGGCCAACGAAATCGTCACCGACAACCTCGCGGTCAAACAGGAGTGGCCCCACCGACAGGAGGCCGAGGAGGAACACGGCTTCGACCTCTATCAGGGCGGCATCCCGCCGGGCGAAGAACTGCGGCTCATCCACGTCGCCGAGGACGTACAGGCCTGCGCCGGCACGCACGTCACCCGAACCGGCGATATCGGCACCATCAAAGTCCTCTCGACGGAGCGCGTTCAGGACGGCGTCGAACGGCTGGTCTTCGCGGCCGGCGACGCCGCCATCGAGGCCACCCAGCGCACCGAGGACGCCCTCTACGAGGCCGCCGACACCCTCGACGTCTCGCCGCAGGAAGTACCGGAGACCGCCGAGCGCTTCTTCACCGAGTGGAAGGAACGCGGCAAGCAGATCGAGGACCTCAAAGAACAACTCGCCGAGGTGCGGGCGCAGGGCGGCGCCAGCGAGGGCGAGGAAGTCGACCTCGGCGATGCGACGGCGGTCATCCAGCGCGTCGACGCCGACATGGACGAACTCCGGGCGACCGCCAACGCCCTCGTCGAGGAGGGCAAGGTCGCCGTGCTCGGCAGCGGCCGCGACGGCGCGACGTTCGTCGTCGCGGTGCCCGACGGCGTCGACCTCAACGCGGGTGCGGTCGTCAGCGAACTCGCCGCCAAGGTCGGCGGTGGCGGTGGCGGGCCGCCGGACTTCGCACAGGGCGGCGGTCCCGAGACCGACAAACTCGACGACGCGCTGGAGGAGGCGCCCGACGTCCTGCGGCAGTTGCGGGAAGCCTGACTCGGTAGGCACCTCCTTCGATAGCGGCACTCGTCACCATTGCGGCCGCGGGAATCGCCCAAACGCGAACTACCCCCTGGTTATATCCGTTTTTCCGGCAAATATTGGGTCATGGCAGTCCCATTCGTCGGTTCGATAGTCGCGTTCCTCGTCGCATTGCTCGTCGGCGGCCTGGCGATTTATATCAGCGCCAGGGTCGTCGCCGACGTCGACGACTACAGCCACGCGGTCATCACGGCCCTGCTGGGTGCCATCGCGTGGGCGCTGACGTCGTGGATTCCGCTCATCGGGCTCATAATCGCCCTCGTCGCATGGGTCTGGGTCATCAAATGGCGGTACCCCGGTGGCTGGGTCGACGCGGCTATCATCGGCGTCGTGGCGTGGGTGTCGGCGCTGGTCATCCTCTACGTGCTCAACACGGTGCTCGACCTCGGCGTCGGCGCCTTCGGCGTGCCCGGCGTCTGAACGGCGCTCGGTCTCGCGGGCGTCCGCGGTCCCGTGGCAGACGGCCACATACTTGAAAGGCTTAAAGTTACGGACCCGAGATACCGAACTGTGAGACCGAGCGTGGTGCCGGTAGCCGGCTTCAGTCGGCGATATTCGCGGGAAGATGCGTCTCCCGCGGCACCGGGTGCCGTGGCCGACCGTTCGGGAGCCAACGCATGACCGGAGTACTCCCCACGTTGCCCTACGGCCTCGAGTGGCGACTCGTCCTCATTCCGCTCATCACGGGGATTATCGGCTACGGCACCAACTGGGTCGCCATCCGGTTGCTGTTCTACCCGACCGAGTTCGTCGGGGTTCGAATTCCCGGACTGAAACAGTTCACCCCTGCGCTGCCGCGCAAACTCAAGCAGATTCCCGGCGTCATCGAGGGGCGAATCGGCTGGCAGGGCATCATCCCCTCCCGGTCGGCGCGGATGGGCACCATCGCCGCCGAGAAAGGTATCGCCAAGATAGCGACCGAGCGGGAGTTCTATCAGGCGTTCGACCCCGAACGCATCGCCCGCCACATCGTCACCGACTCCGAAGACGAGATTCGGGAACTCACCGAGGAGGTCCTCGAGGAGGAACACCCCGAACTGTGGAACAGTACGCCGGAGGCGGTCCAAGAGGTGATTCACGCGCGCGTGCAGTCGAAATTGCCGGCCATCGCCGAGACGATAACCGAGCGCATCGGCGACAACATCGACGAACTGCTGGACATCAACCAGATGGTCACCAACCACCTCGACGACAACCCCGAACTCCTCAATCGCCTCTTCCTCGAGGTGGGCGAACACGAACTCAGGTTCATCATCAACTCCGGCTTCCTGCTGGGGACGGTACTCGGCGCGTTCTCGGTGCCCCTCTTCCTCTATATCGACCGCTGGTGGGTGCTGCCCGTCTGTGGCGTCGCCGTCGGCTATCTGACCAACTGGATCGCCCTCAAGATAATCTTCCTGCCCATCGAAGAGCGGAATATCGGCCCCTTCAGCCTGCAGGGGCTCTTCATCAAGCGACAGGACGAGGTCGCCGAGGAGTACGCGGACCTCGTCTCCAGGGAGGTCATCACCATCGCCAACGTCGCCGACAACCTCATGTACGGCACCCAGTCGGACCGCACCCGAAAGATGATCCGTGAGGCCATCCGGCCGGAGGTCGACCGCGCCGTCGGCGTGGCCGGACCGTTTATCCGTATCACGACCGGAAGCGACGGGTACGAACGCATCCGCGAGTCCTTCGCCACCGAGAGCGTCGAACGGACCATCGAACCGCTTCAGGACCCCGCGTTCAACGAGGAACGAAGCGAGGCCATCGAGGAACTCATGACCTACCGCATCCGAACCCTCTCTTCGCCGGACTTCGTCGGCCTGCTGCGGCCGGCCTTCGTCGAGGACGAATGGATGCTCGTCCTGCTGGGGGCCGTCCTCGGCTTCATCGCCGGGTGGCTCCAGTTACTGGTGGTGACCGCCGTATGAGCGACGGCCGCCGCGAGGACCGCGAGAACAGCGAGGACGATGGTGGGGCTGCCGACACCCCGCCTGACGACGTCGAGCGAGATGAGGAATCCCCCGGCTACGGTGCCGACGACGCGCCGGTCGACGTCCCTGACGAGGCCCCGGCCGACCTGCCGCCCGCCGAGGTCGACCGGACCTTCGAACTCCTCGAGGAGGCGGTCGTCGACGAGGAACTCGAGGGGCGCCAACTCGAGCGCCTGCTGTCCGTCCTCGAATCGGCGGTCGCCGTCCCGTCGAGGGCCGACCCCGAGGCCATCGCCGAGTTGCTGTCGCTTCTGGAGGCCGCCATCGTCGACCCCGACGACATCGACCGTGGAGACCTCGAGGGGCTGTTGTCGGTGATTGAAGGCGCCATCGCGAGCACGACGACCGCCTCCGAGGAGACCCTCGGCGACCTCTTCGACGTGGTCGGCGCGTCCGTTGCCGACCCCAGCAGCATCGACGCCGAGGACGTCGAGCGGTTCCGGACGGGCCTCGAGGACGCCATCGTCGAGGTCAGCGACCCCGGCGCCTCCGGTATCGACCGACTGTTCCCCGTTCCGGGAATGACGGGCGTCGACCCCGAGGCCATCGAGGACGACGCCACGCTCGATATGTTCCGGATGGCCCGTATCGGCGCGGCGATGACCCAGCGAGCGACCGGCTATTCGGTCGAATCGGGCGTCCGAACGGGCACGCGGATGGCGTATGCGGCCTCGACCTCGGAGTCGCCCGCCGAACTGCTCACCGAGATGCGCGCCATCGCGCTGGACGAACTCCAGCGGGCCGGCATCGACGTCGGCGAGGAGCGCGTCGACTGGCTGGAGGCCCATCAGGACCGGACCGCCGACCGGCGGCCGGTCACCCGCGAGTCGCTGCGGAAACGGGGCTCGGAGTTGCTGTCGAAATCCGCGGAAATCGGCCGCGACGAGACGCTCCATCCCGCCTTCCCGTCGATTCTCGACCAGTTGGCGGCCGACGAGGCGCGCATCCTCCGGCTGTTCGGCACCGAGGGCCGACAGCCCTCGATAGATATCCGCGATAAGGGGTACATCCCGTTCAAGTCGACGCTGGTCGCCGAGAACCTCACGCGAGTCGGCAGCGACGCGGGTTGCCGCCACCCCGACCGGACGCCCATCTACCTCCAGAACCTCGAACGGCTGGGCCTCATCTCGTTCTCGGATGAACCGGTCGAGAACCTCAAGCAGTATCAGGTGCTCGAAGCCCAGCCACACATCGAGGACGCCCGCGAGAAGGCCAAACGACCGAAGCCCGTCTACGGGAGCATCCATCTCACCGACTTCGGCATCGATTTCTGCGAGGTGTGTCTCCCCTTCGAGGTCGGCGTCGAGTATCGGGAGACGAAGTTGCGGAAGGACGTGGATAACTGATTCCAGAGCGGTGTTGGTTTCATCCGTCGTGCGCAATCGAGGGTGCTGAGAACCCATCTCTTTAGTTCAGAGTGAGCAACTTTTTGCCCGCCAGTTGCTCACCGGCAAGTATGCCGCTGACGACATTCGTCGCACAGGTCGGCTATGGTGGCGCCGCAGTACTGGTCGGCTTTGCGGTGATGGCCGGCGCGTCTGGAGACACGATTACTGGTGTCGTCCTTGCTATCATCGCGATTATTGCGGCGCTGTTTGGCGTGTTTAGTGAACGTACATTCTAGGTTCTCTATACCGACCGAATCGAGGAAAAAAGAACAGGCTGAGAACCGTCGTATGAATCGTTCTCCATTTATTAACCAATCCACAGACGAGCATCCGCCGAGCGGGGCCTTCGAAGAAGGCCCCCGAGGCGGTTTGCTCAAAAGAGCGCGCCGCGCTCTTTTGGCATGACGAAAGGCGCTCCGCGCCTTTCGAACCACCCCGGACGCGAGCGAAGCGAGCGTCCGGTAGCGCCGACTGACTAACGCTCAGCCGACCGCAGGGAGGCTGAGCGGCTGGAAGGAGGCGCGCATATTTTCCCCACGTTTTTGCCGTCATCAGACCGCGAAGCGGTCTGATTGCCCATCAGATTCCGACGGAATCTGATGACCGCGGAGGCGGGTTCGGCGTCTTGCGCGCCGTCGTTCGAAAGGCGCGAAGCGCCTTTCGTGATGTCGTCAGAATCCAAAGGATTCTGACTGCAAGCGGGAAATCTTTGATTTCCCGCAATGACGAGAGACGCCTTTGGTGTCTCTCGAACCAAACCGCCGGAGCGTGCAAAAAGTGGCTAGAAGGAAACCTGCTCGCGGCCGCTCTCGCCGATGGAGGGCGCATCGCGGTCCGAGTAGTTCTGTCGGCCAACGGCGTCGCTGGAGACGGCCGAGTAGGCGCCGAGACGGGCCTCCTCGGCGTCGGCGAAGGTGGTGTCGCCGAGACATTCGAGGGCGTCGCCGAACGTCTCGGTTCCGTTGGGCGTTTCGAGTTCGAGGTCGCCGTACTCGGCGACCAGTTCCTCGGCCGTAGCGGGATACGAGTGGGCATCGATGGCGTCCTCGACGTTGGTGAGCAGTCGCATGTCTCTACCCAGCCAGTAGTCCTTCATGAATGTTTGCTATAAATGGCCTACCCCAATATGGGGACCTCTAGGCTCCTTATACTCGACCCGGCGCGAAACGCCGGGGCTTTGGCGGTGCGGCGGCGAGTACGGGCATGGTCGTTGCGGACCTCCACGTACATACGACGAACTCCGACGGCGAGCTCACGCTGTCGACGCTGCCGGCGGCCGCCGAGCGGGCCGGCGTCTCGGCGGTTGCGGTGACCGACCACGACCGCATCCATCCCGAGTTGCCGACGCCGGTGGCGACCCTCGACGGCGTGACCGTCATCCACGGCATCGAGTTGCGGGTCGAAACCGAGGCCGAACGGGTCGACCTGCTCGGTTACGGCGTCACGCCGACCGACGAACTCGAAGCGCTGGTCGAGGGACTCCAGCGGAATCGCATCGAACGCGGCCGGCAAATCATCGAGAACGTCGAGGAACGGCTCGGTGTCGACTTACCGGTCGAACCGCGCGAGGGTCTCGGTCGGCCCCACATCGCCCGCGCCATCGACGAGGCCTCCGAGTACAGCTACACCGAGGCCTTCGACGAACTCATCGGCGACGACGGCCCCTGTTTCGTCGCCCGCGACATCCCGTCTTTCGAGGAGGGACTCTCGATCCTTCACGACGCCTGCGGCCTCGTTTCGCTGGCTCATCCCTTCCGCTACGAGGACCCCGAGGCCGCCCTCGAACTCTGTGCGGACCTCGATGCCGTCGAAGCCCACTACGCCTACGGCCGGGAGGTCGACCGTCGGCCCATCGAACGGGCCATCGAGGCCTACGACCTGCTCGTGACCGGCGGTAGCGACGCCCACGACGACGAACTCGGGAAGGCCGGGCTGGACCGCTCGGAGTACCGCCGGTTCCGCGCCGCGCTGTAGCCGGCCGCCGCCTCGCGCCGTCGCCGGGAACGCTGGGTTGAAACCCATCGACGCCGTACCCTCCCCTATGCAGTGTCACTACTGCGACGACGAGGCCGCCGTCGCCGTCGAGAAGGACCACCTCAAGGTCGGCCTCTGTGAACGACACCTCCGCGAGCGGATGGAGGAGCTTTCGGATTCGGAGGTCCTCGAGGACTTCGAGTCGCAGATCGACGACGCGCTCGGCGAATAGTCCTCGACCTTCTGTCGGTCGTTGTCCCACCAGCGGCCGCGCTGCCGGAAGCCACTTTTTCCCCGCCTGCCACCACCCGCTATGCGCGTCTCCGTCATCGGCGGGTCCAGTATCGACGACGAAACCTACCGGCAGGCCCGCGAGGTCGGCCGCCTCCTCGGCGCTCGCGGCCATACCGTCGTCTGCGGCGGTCTGGGTGGAACGATGGAGGCCGTCTGTAAGGGCGCACGGGACGAAGGGGCGGAAACCATCGGCATCGTTCCGACCGAGCGCCGCGACGACGCCAACGAGTGGGTCACGACGCCCATCGCGACGGGGGTAGGCAACGCTCGCAACGTCATGGTCGTGTTGAACGGCGACGCCGTCATCGCCATCGACGGCGCCGCCGGCACGCTCTCGGAGTTGGGCCACGCGCTGGATTTCCATCGGCCGGTCGCGGGACTGGACACCCACGATATCGCCCTCGACGGGTTCGAGGCGGTCGAAACGCCGGAAGACGCAGTCGAGTACGTCGAACGCGAAGCCTGACCTCGCGGAAGCCGACGGCTATCCGGTAAGCGAGCGTTAGAGGAGGGAATCGAAACCGGCGACGTCGCTAGTCGCTCTGGATGCGCGGCGCGAGCATGTAGGTGACGTGGCCGTCGCCCTCGGCGAAGTCGAAGTGCATCTTGACGGGGAACTCCTCGCCGAGTTCCATCGTCACTTCGGCGTCCTTCGGAATCGCCTTGTTCATGTCCTTGAGGTAGTCAAGCGAGAACAGCGAGCGGGCCTCGCCGGCGGTGAGGTCGATGAGGTCCTCCCGTCCGAGTTCGAGGTGGACGTCGTCGGTGTCGCCCTCGGCCTCGACGTAGAACTCCTCGTCGTCGGGGTTGACGCCCAGAGCGATGTGGTCCGAGACCATGTCGGCGGCGGTGACCGCGCGGTCGATGTCCTTGCCCTCGATGACGATTTCCGAGGAGAGGTCGAGGTCCGGGAGGTCCGGTTCCTGGCGGATGGAGTCGGGGTCGATGAGCGCCAGCGTGTATTCGAGCCCGTCGATCTGGATGTGGAGCTTGCGGGTCTCCTCGTCCAGTTCGAGATGGACCAACTGGTCGGAGTCGGCCATCCCGACGATGTCTTCGAGTCGGTCGAGGTTGACGCCGATGACGCCGCCGTCGGTCTCGTAGGATTCGAACGCCGCTTCGGAGAGTTCGAGGTCGACCATGCCCACGTTGGCGGGGTCGACCGCGCGAATCGTGAGGCCCTCCTCGTCGAGGCGGATCTTACACTCGTCTACGAGCACGCTCACGGAGTCCAGCGCCGCCCCGAGCGTGTCCGCGCTCACGATAGCCTTGAACATATACGCCCACCTTCTGCGCGCCCCCTAAAAAACGTGCGTGATTCGCGCGCGCGAGTGAAAACTACTATCGCAGAAACGCACCAGCGATTCCCCGCCACCGGTGGCACCTCCGTTGTAGTATTGTGGGTTTTGGGAAATACTTTTGCGGGTCGTGGCCGAACCATTAGGTATGGACGATACGTTCGTCGTAATCGGGGGAGACGCAGCCGGAATGAGCGCCGCGAGCAAGGCGAAACGGGAGAACCCGGAGATGGACGTCGTCGTCTTCGAGAAGGGCGAGTGGGTGTCCTATGCCGCCTGTGGGATGCCCTACTACGTGAAAGGCGAGGTCGAGGACATCGACGATTTGGTCACCGTCACGCCCGAGGCGTTCCGCGAGGAGCGGGACATCGACCTGCGGACGGGCCACGAGGTCGTGGATATCGACCCGGAGGGCGAAACCGTCACCGTCGACGACGGAAGCGAGACGTTCGAACAGCCCTACGACCACCTGCTGGTGGCGACCGGGGCCTCCGCCATCGAACCGCCGTTCGACGGGATGGACCTCGACGGCGTGTTCACCATCCACGACATGGACGAGGCCGACGCCATCGAGACCTACGTCGACGAGCAGACTCCCGAGACGGCGGCCATCGTCGGCGGCGGCTACGTCGGCATCGAGATGGCCGAGGCGCTGTCCGAACACGGCATCGACGTCCGAATCTACGAGATGCTGCCGCACGTCCTCCAGCCGTTCGGGGAGACGGTCGCCGAGACCGTCGAGGACCACCTGCGCGAGCAGGGCATCGGACTCCACCTCGAGACGGCCGTCTCGGGCTTCGCCGGCGATGGCACCGTCGAGCGCGTCCACCTCGAGGACGACTCCCAGCCCGCCGACATCGCCATCGTCGGCGTCGGCGTCGCCCCGAACGCCGACCTCGCGAGCGAGGCCGGCATCGAACGCGGGCCGACCGACGCCATCGCGACCGACGAGTACGGCCGCACGAACTACGAGAACGTCTACGCCGCGGGCGACTGTGCCGAAGCGCGGCACGTCGTGACCGGCGACCCGGACCACGTCCCGCTGGCGCTGACGGCCAACCGCGCCGGCCGTGCCATCGGGGAGACGGTCACCGGGTCGCCGACGCCCGTGGGCGATATCGCGGGGACGGCCATCGTGAAGGCCTTCGACCTCGGTGCCGCCCGAACCGGCATTATCGACGAGGACCGCGCCCGCGAAGCCGGCTTCGACCCCGTCTCGGTCACGATATCGGCCTCCTCGCGGGCCCACTACTACCCCGGCGGGTCGGAGTTGACCGTCACGCTCGTGGCCGACCGGGAATCCGAGCGCGTACTCGGGGCGAGTCTCGTCGGCGAGGAGGGCGTCAAGCGCATCGACACGGTCGCGACAGCGCTCAACGCGGAGATGACCGTCACCGAACTCCAGAACACCGACCTCGCGTACGCGCCGCCGTTCAGCCCGGTCTGGGACCCGATTCTCACCGCGGCGAAGGTCCTCGGCGGGAAACTCGACTGACGGCGGTCGACCCACCTTCTCACGGAGCGACCGGCGCCGAACCGCTAGCACGACGTCGCTGGATGCTGTTCTGGTATTGTTCAATATTCACAATATTATGAATGCTTATGTTCGTTCGGCGGGTCGATACTGGTAGAGCAATGGCAACCGTTCCCGAAACCACGCCCGAGGAACTGCACGAACACATCGAGGCGGGTGAGTCAGTCACGGTCGTCGACGTGCGTCAACCCCACGAGTACGAGAAGTGGCACATCGACGGGCCGAACGTCGAGACCGTCAACGTTCCCGACCGGAAACTGGCCCAGTCGGCCCCCGAGGACGTGCTGGCGGACGTCCCGACGGAGACGGTCGTGACCGTCTGTGGGACGGGCAAAATCAGTCGCGAATCGGCGCGTCACCTCCGGAAAGCCGACGTCGACGTACGGAACCTCGCCGGCGGGATGGAGGCGTGGGCGGACCTCTCGGTATACACCGAAATCGAGACGGACGCCGAGGCGACGGTCCTGCAGTTCCGCCGTCCGTCGAGCGGCTGTCTGTCCTATCTGGTCGTTTCGGGCGACGAGGCGGCGGTCATCGACCCGCTCTTGGCCTTCGCCCGGGAGTACGTCGACGTCGCGGCCGACTACGGGAGCGACCTGACCTACGCCATCGACACGCACGTCCACGCCGACCACGTCAGCGGCGTCCGAGCGCTCGGCGAACACACCGACGCGACCGCGGTCGTCCCCGCAGCGGCCGTCGACCGTGGCATCGACTACGACATCGCCTACGAGACGATTGCGGACGGCGAGACGCTTTCGGTCGGCGACAGCACTATCGAAGCGATTCACACGCCGGGCCACACCTCCGGTATGACCGCTTACTACCTCGACGAAGCGGTTCTGTTCACCGGCGACGGCCTCTTCGTCGAGAGTGTGGCCCGACCCGATTTGGAGGCCGGCGACGAGGGCGCACCGGCGGCCGCACGCCGACTGTACCGGTCGCTACGGGAGCGGGTACTCCCCCTGTCCGATGCCACGCTGGTCGCGCCGGGTCATCGAAGCGAGGGCACCGAACCGGCGGCCGACGGGAGCCACACGGCCACGCTGGGTGCCATCGCCGAGGGAATGGACGTTCTGTCGCTGTCCGCCGACGAGTTCGTCGATGCCGTCTTCGCCGATATGCCGCCGCGTCCGGCGAACCACGGCCAAATCATCGCGACGAACCTCGGGCAGCGTGATATGCCGCGAGCGCGCGCGCTCACACTGGAGCGTGGGCCGAACAACTGTGCGGCGACGGCCGATGCCATGACGGACTGAGGCTCACGTTTCGCCGGGTGCGGTCCAGTAGACGACGTGAGTCGAGACGACGCGCGACGCGGTTTGCTACTCCAGCAGCAACAACTCGGGGTTCTCCAGATACTCCTTGACGGTGTTGACGAACTGGGCGGCCTCGGCGCCGTCGATGACGCGGTGGTCGATGGACAGCGACAGCGTCATGACCTTCCGCGGGACGACCTCTTTGCTCACGGCTTCGCCGTTCGCGCCGTCCGAGGCGCCTTGCGCCTCGCGCTCGACCACACGAGGCCGGTCCTTGATGGCGCCCAACCCGAGAATCGCCGTCTCGGGGTAGTTGATGATTGGCGTGGCGTACTCGCCGCCGATGGCCCCGAAGTTCGTGATGGAGAAGGTCCCGCCCTGCATCTCCTCGCGGGCGATAGAGCGGTCCCGGGCCTTCTCGATGAGGTCGCGCATCTCGTCGGCGATATCGAGCATGCCCTTCCGGTCGGCGCCCTTGATGACGGGGACCATCAGGCCGGCGTCGGTCGCCGTGGCGACGCCGATGTTGTACTCGCCCTTGAGGACTATCTCCTCGTTGTCCTCGTCGAGTTGGGAGTTGAGGACGGGGTACTCCTTGAGCGCCGCGACGATGGCCTTCACGACGAAGGGCATGTAGGTGAGTTTCGTATCGCGGGCCTCGGCTTTCTCCTTGAGGCGGCCGCGGGTCTCGACGAGTCGCGTCACGTCCACGTCGTCGTGGTGGGTGACGTGCGGCGCGGTGTATTTCGACCGCTCCATCTGCTTGCCGATGGTCTTGCGGATGCCGCGATAGGGGATGCGCTCGTCTTCGCCGCCGGCCTCGATGTCGGGGCCGCCAGCGGGGGCTTCGGCCCCACCAGAGACGGCCTCGGCGTCGGCCGCCTGTGCCTGCTGTTGGGCCTCGGCGTACTCGCGGACCTGGTCGTCGGTGACGAACGGTTCGCCGTCCTGCGTTTGCTCGGTGGGGACGGCATCGAGGTCGACGCCCTTCTCCTCGGCGAGTTTGCGGGTCGACGGCGCGGCGAGCGTCCGCTCGCGGTCGGCGCTCTCGACGGTTTCGGATGCGGCACCCGCCGCCTCCGCCCCGTCGGTGTCGGTCGAGGGTTCGTCCTCGTCCGCGTCGTCTGTGACCTTCCGCGTCGCGGATTTGAGTCCGGAGTCGGCGTCGGCGGCCGCCTCCTCGGTAGCTTCTTCGCCGGCGCTCGTTTCGGCCGCTTCGCGGACGTCGGCCTCGGTCACGCGGCCGCCGGGGCCGGAGCCGTCGACGGCCTCGATGCTGACGCCCAACTCGCGAGCGAGGCGTCGTGCGGAGGGTGCGGCGAAGACGCGGCCGCTGGTCGCTTCGACGTCCTTCGGTTCGGCGGGTTCGCCGTCGGCCGCCTCCTTCCCGTCGGGTTCGGCCGGTTCCGCTTCCGGTTCGGCTTCCGCCTCGGGTTCGGGCACCTCGCCTTCCACGTCGAAGGTGATGATGACGGTGCCGACGGGGACCATCTCGCCTTCCTCGGCGAGAATCTCCTTGACGGTGCCGTTGACCGGGGCGGGAACTTCGACGACCGCCTTGTCCGTCTCGACCTCGGCGACCGGTTGGTCCTCGGCGACCGTATCGCCGGGTTCGACCAGCCAACTGACGATTTCCGCCTCGGTGAGTCCTTCGCCGACGTCGGGGAGTTTGAATTCGCGTACCATGTTAGGCGTCGTAGGTTTCTCGAATCGCGTCTTCGATGCGGGTGTTCTCCGGCATGTAGTAGTCCTCCAGCGCGTACAGCGGGTACGGAACGTCGAAGCCCGTCACGCGCTTGATGGGCGCCTCCTGATAGTAGAGGGCGTCCTCCTGAATCGTCGCGGTGAGTTCGCCCGCGAGGCCGCCCGTCTTGGGCGCCTCGTGAACGATGACTGCGCGCCCCGTCTTCTTGAAGGATTCGAGAACCGTCGCCTCGTCGAGCGGCGACAGGGTTCGCAGGTCGACCACCTCGACGTCGATGCCATCCTCGGCGACGCTCTCGGCGGCCTCCAGCGAGGGTTGGGTCATTGCGCCCCACGTAAAGAGGGAGACGTCGGCGCCTTCCGTCCGGACCGCGGCCTCGCCCAACTCGACGGTGTAGGGGTCGTCCGGCACCTCCTCGCGGAAGGCCCGGTAGATGAGTTTGGGTTCGAGGAAGACGACCGGGTCGGGGTCGCGAATCGACGCCGCGAGCAGGCCCTTCGCGTCGTAGGGCGTCGAGGGGATGGCGACCTTCAGGCCCGCCTCGTGGGCGTAGAAGGCCTCCTTGGATTCGGAGTGGTGTTCCGGCGCGCGGATGCCGCCGCCGTAGGGTGCCCGAAGCACCATCGGCAGGGTGAACCGCCCGCGAGAGCGGTTACGGAACCGCGCCATGTGACTGACTATCTGGTCGAAGCCGGGGTACATGAACCCGGAGAACTGGATTTCCGGAACCGGCTTCATGCCGTAGGCGGCCATGCCGACGGCGGTGCCGATGATACCGGATTCCGCAAGCGGCGTGTCGATGACGCGCTGCTCGCCGAACTCGTCGTGGAGGCCTTCGGTGGCCCGGAAGACGCCGCCGTTCTTGCCGACGTCCTCTCCCATGACGACGACGTCGCCGTCCCGTTCCATCTCGCCTTTCATGCCGTCCCGTACCGCCTGGACGAGTGTGAGGTTCTGCGTGCTCATTCTAACAGCTCCTCGTCGCCGTGTCGTTCGCGAAGTTGTTCGAGATACTCGCGCTGTTCTTCGAGCCGTGGCGTCGACTCCTCGTAGACGTGTTCGAACATCTCCGAGGGCTTCGGTCGTTCGGTCGCCTCGGCGGTGTCGATGGCCTCGGCCACCTCGTCTTCGACCTGCTGGCCGATGGTCTCGACGCGCTCGTCGTCGAGGACGCCCTGATTCCGGAGGTACGCCTCCAGCCGCGGAATCGGGTCCTTGGCCTTCCAGCGTTCGACCTCCTCGTCGTCCCGATACACCGAGGGGTCGTCGGCGGTCGTGTGCGCGCCGAAGCGGTACTGGACCGCCTCGATGAGCGTCGGCCGGGTCGCGTGGCCGGCCGCGTCGTCGCCCGCCTGCTCGGGGTTTCTGGCCTTCTCGAGGGCCTCCTTCGTCACCTTGTAGACGGCCAGCGGGTCCATCCCGTCGACCTGTACGCCCTCGAAACCGTAGGCGTGGGCCTTCTGGGCTAGCGTCGCCGAGGCGGACTGTCGTTCGCGGGGCACCGAGATCGCCCACTGGTTGTTGTTACAGAAGAAGACCGTCGGCGTATCGAAGACGCCGGCGAAGTTGAGCCCCTCGTGGAAGTCGCCCTCGCTGGTGGCGCCGTCGCCGAAATAGCAGATGAAGGCCTCGTCGTCGTTGCCCTTCATCTTCGAGGCCCACGCCGCGCCGGTGGCGTGGGGAATCTGCGAGGCGATGGGCACCGCCACGGGGAAGATGCGCAGGTCCTCGAGTTTGTTCCCGCGTTCGTCGCCCATCCAGTAGCGGAGCGTCTCGTCGAGGTCGAGGCCGCGGACGTAGGCGGCCCCGTGCTCGCGATAACTCGGCACCATCCAGTCCTGCGATTCGAGGGCGGCCGCGCTACCAACCTGCGCGCCCTCCTGACCGGACAGCGGCGGGTAGGTCCCCATCCGCCCCTGCCGTTGCAGGCTGACCGCCCGCTGGTCAAAGTGCCGCGCCAGTCGCATCTGCCGATACATCTCGATAAGGGCGTCGTCGTCGAGGTCCGGCACCTCGGCGCCGTCGACGACGTGACCGTCCTCGTCGAGTACCCGCACGCGGTCCTGCGGGTCACGCTGCAGTATACTCATAGGTCCCTCCGTCGCATAGCATGAATGTCCGAGGCCGACGGCATAGTGTTTACGTAAATTTTGCCCCGTTTAGATGTGGGGGATAATAATGACTGTATGGTCTATTCGGTAGATATATCTGGACAAGTTATCAATATCTGGTGTTTTAAAAGGACGGTATTAGACGTATGAGTGTTCTGACGGTTCCACGGGGTACCGACTGCCGGCCGAACCGCGTTGGGTCGCCGTTCGGTCATTTGGCGGCGGCTGACGCCGCCGCCCGGCTCGCGTGTCGTCGCTCCCACTGGTCGCTCCTCCCGCTCGCCTGACTACGTGGCCTCGCGCTGCTTGGCCACGCTACACCTCACGGCTCCTCCCGTCGCCGTTCGGTCGCTCCTCCCGCTCGCCTGATTACCTGGCCTCGCGCTGCTCGGCCACGCTACGCCTCACGGCTCCTCCCGTCGCCGTTCGGTCATTCGGCGGCGGCTGACGCCGCCGCCCGCGCCTCCTCGACACTCTTCCCATCCCGAAGCAGCGCCTCCACGAAGAACTCGCCGGCCTTGAACGACGACCGGACCATCGGCCCGGAGGCACAGTAGAGGAAGCCGAACTCCTCCTCGGCGACCTGCTTCCAGACGTCGAAGGCGTCGGGGTGGACGTACTCGAAGACCTCCAGATGCGACCGCGAGGGCTGGAGGTACTGCCCGAACGTGACGATGTCCACGTCGATTTCCCGGAGGTCCGAGAGCGTCTGATATATCTCGTGGTCGTACTCGCCGACGCCGAGCATGAGGCTCGTCTTCGTGTAGATGTCCGACTCCTCGTCGACCTGCTTCAGCACCGACAGCGACTGCTCGTAGTCGGCCCGGCGGTCCCGGACCGGCCACTGCAGGCGCTCGACGGTTTCGACGTTGTGGGCGATGACGTCCGGCCCGGCGTCGATAATCTTCCGGACGGCCTCGGGGTCGCCCTGGAAGTCGGGAATCAGCGTCTCGACGAGAATCGACGAATCGAGGCGCTTGATTTCCCGAATCGTCTCGGCGAAGTGGGCCGCGCCGCCGTCCGCGAGGTCGTCGCGGTCGACGCTCGTGAGGACGACGTAATCGAGGCCGATTTCGGCGACGGCCTCGGCGACGTTCTTGGGTTCGTCGGGGTCCAGCGGCTCCATGCCGCCGGTTTCGACGTCACAGAAGTTACAGCCGCGGGAACAGCGGTCGCCCATCAGCATGAACGTCGCCGTCCCGGGGCCGTTGCGTCCGCTCCAGCAGTCGCCGAGGTTCGGACAGTTAGCCTCCTCACAGACCGTATGGAGGTCCCGCTCCCGGAGGCTCTCCTTTATCTCGGCGAACCGCTCGCCGCTGGGGGGCCGCGTCTTGAGCCACTCTGGCTTGCGGCGCCGGCTGCTCATACCCTACGATTCGCCTCCGCCGCCAAAAGCATGCGGTGTCTCCTGGCCCCACGCGCCGCTGTCGGCATCACCACCGATTTATATTCAACTGTTATAGTGTTCCGTATGACGAACACGCGCAGGCCGGCCCCCACCGAGAAGCCGGTCGTACTCACCATTGCGGGCAGCGACTCGGGCGGCGGCGCCGGCATCCAGGCCGACCTCAAGACCATCGAGGCGACCGGCGGGTTCGGCACCTCCGCGGTGACTGCCGTCACCGCCCAGAACACGACGGGCGTCGCATCCAGCCACGTCCTTCCCATCGAGGAACTGGAAGCCCAACTCGACGCCGTCCGCTCGGATTTCGACGTGCGGGCGGCCAAGACGGGTATGCTCGCGACGGCCGAAGTCGTCGAGACGGTCGCGGACTACGCCGCCGACTTCGAGTTCCCGCTGGTGGTCGACCCCGTGATGGTCGCGGCGACGGGCGACCGCCTGCTGACTGAGGCCGCCGAGGACGCCTACGCGGACCTCATCGCCGAGGCGACGCTGGTGACGCCGAACGCCGACGAGGCGGCCGTGCTGACCGACGTGAAACCGGAGGACGAAGCGGGCGCCCGCCTCGCCGGCCAGCGCGTGCTGGCGATGGGCGCGGACGCGGCCCTGATAAAGGGCGGCCACGTGCCCGGCGACGAGGTGCTGGACGTGCTGGTGACCCCCGAAACCATCCAGACGGCCCGCCATCCCCGCGTCGACACCGACGCGACCCACGGGTCGGGCTGTACGCTGTCGGCGGCCATCGCGACTCGATTGGCCCGCGGCGAGTCGCTGGTCGACGCCGTCGGCCGGAGCGTCGACTTCATGGAGCGGGCCGTCCGGTATCACCACGCCGTGGGGCGAGGCCCGGGTGCGGTCCACCATCTGGTCGACCTGCGGAACGACGCGGCCCGCGACGAAACCGCCGAGCGCGTCGCCGACATCGTCGAGTGGTTCGTCGAGGAGAACGTCCGCCCGCTGGTGCCGGAGGTGGGGATGAACGTCGTCGGCGCGACCCCCTACGCCGAGGCGCCGGAAGACGCGGCCGCCGTGGAGGGCCGCATCACGAAGACCATCGACGGCATCGCGCCGAACCGCGGCGTCCGGTTCGGGGCCTCCAGCCACGTCGCCCGCTTCCTGCTCGGCGCGCGTGAGTCCCACCCCGAATTCCGGTTTGCGGTCAACTGCCGGTTCGACGAGGACGTCGAGGCCGCCCTCTCGTCGCTCGGGTGGTCGATAGCCGAATACGACCGGGGCGAGGAACCGGCCGACGCCGACGCGACGATGGACTGGGCCGCCCGCGAGGTCTTCGCGGCCGACGCTGACCCGCCGGTCGCAGTTGTCGACCGCGGGGCGGTCGGGAAAGAACCCGTGACGAAACTCCTCGCCGGGGACGGTCGAACGGTCGCCGAACGCGTCGTCGAACTCCGAAACGAACTCGCGAACGGACGCGAAAAGTAGCCACCAAAATCGCCGGAAACGATAGTCGGTACCAAGCAGCACGAAACGGCAATCGGGGCGCACTCTTGCGATTTGTGACACTCGAATGCCACGTCTAGATATAAGTATTTATGTCGAGTCAACGTAAGTATTGCCTATGGTAAACCCATCAGACGATAACAGCCTCGACCGCCGTACCGTACTCAAGGGAACCGGTGCGCTGGGCATCGCGTCGCTCGCCGGCTGTCTCGGCGACGGCAACGGTAACGGAAATGGAAACGGAAATGGAAACGGCAACGGCGACGGTAACGGCAACGGTGACGGCGGCAGCGTCATCGAGTGGCACGCCGGCGGCGAGGGTGGCACCTACTTCCCGCTCTCGAACCAGTTCAAGAGCATCGTCGACGAGGAAACGGAGTTCTCGCTGCAGGTCCAGTCGACGGGTGCGAGCGTCGAGAACGTCGGGAGCCTCGACACCGAGGCCGCCGACTTCGCGCTCATCCAGAACGACATCGCCTACTTCGCCCGCAACGGCGAATCGCTGGACGCCTTCGAGGGCGCTCCCGTCGAGGGCCTCCGTGGCGTCGCGACGCTCTACCCCGAGACCATCCACATCGTCATCCGTGCCGACGCCGACATCAGTTCGCTGTCGGACCTCGAAGGCCGCACGGTCAACACCGGCGACCTCGGTAGCGGGACCCAGATCAACGCCCTCCAGATCCTCGAATCCGTCGCCGGCCTGACGACCGACGACTTCCAACAGCAGAACAGCGGCTTCTCTGATGCCTCCGACCAGCTCCAGAACGGCGACATCGACGCCGCCTTCGTCGTCGGCGGCTGGCCGGTCGGCGCCATCGAGAACCTCGCGACCAACACCGACATCACCATCCTCAACCTCTCGGATAGCGAGCGACAGGCCGCAAAGGACGATGCATCGTGGTTCGCCGACGACACCATCCCCGCCGGCACCTACGCGGGTATCGACGAGGACGTCAACACGGTCTCCGTTCAGGCGATGATCGCGACCCACACCGGCATCGAGGCCGACACCGTCGAGACCATCGGCAACGCCATCTTCGACAACGTCGACCAGTTGAGCATCAAGACGGACTTCATCAGCCGCGAGTCCGGACAGGACGGGATGTCCATCGAACTCCACGAAGGCGCCGCCCGCCTCTACGAGTAACGTGATTCGACCCGACGGGCGGTGGCTCCTCGCGGCCGCTGTGGTCGGTCTGGTCGTCGTCGGCGCCGTCGTGGCCGCCGACGCCGGAACCAGTCACACGCTCGTCGTCGAAGATTACGAAACCGGCGAGGAACTCTTCACCGTTCCCGTCGAGAACGATACGACTGTCACGCTCGCGTACACCCACAGCGTCGAGAAAACACCCGTTCGCGACATCTACGCCGTCCGCGACGGCGAACTCGTGATGACGCGGATGGAGTATCACTCCTTCGGCGCCGGGTTACCATCGACGGTCGACGTCGAGCGTGCCGAGGACGGAAGCTACGTGTATCGCCCACCCAACCGCCGAACCGAAACTCTCGTCGTCGCGACCGGCTACGTCGCCGACCACGAACTGGTCGTCGACGGCAAGCGGTACGCGCTCGCCGAACGCGCCGACGGGGGGTCGGTTCGTATCTACGTCCGCGAGCGATTCGATATCTAATCCATGTCACAGAACGACCCACCTGACGATTCCCGGACGCCGTCGGCCGACGGCGGCGAACGCGATGGCTCGGAACTGGACGACGGCGTCGCCACCGACGCCTCAGGCGAGGACGCCGACGAACTCCTCGAAGAAATCGAGAAGAAACGCTCGTTGCGCGGGCGCGCGGCGATTCTCGTCGCGGCCGTCGCCATCACCTTCTCGGCCTTCCAGATGTGGATCGCCGCCCGGTCGTTCGTCTATCCCCGCCCGATGCTCGACTTCGCGCTGACGGGCGGGTTCCCGCCGGTGAGTATCGATTTCGCGCTCGAACAGGGGACGCTCCAGCGCTTGCAGGTCAACGTCATCCACGTCACCTTCGCGCTGGTGTTGTCCTTCCTCGTCTATCCGACCTCGACCGGCGACGGCTTCGTCTCGCGCCGCCTCGGCCGCGCGTGTGATGGCGTCCGCGACCGATTCGAGGACGCCAGCCCCGTCGCCCGGGCGACCGAACGGGTTCGGGGAGCCGTTCGCTGGGCCGCCCTCGACCACGACCGGCGGCGGATTACGCCGGTCGACGCTGCCCTCGTTCTGGTCGCGTTGCTGCCGGCGACCCACATGGTCACGCAGTTCACCGACATCCGCATCGCACGCCAGCGGGCGACCTTCGAGGTCGGCGCGTCGCTTCCGGAACTGTACCCCGTCCTCGAACCCATCGCTATCGGCCCGCTGGCCGACACCTCGTGGGCGTTCATCGTCGGCGTCATCGGCATCCTGCTCGTTCTGGAGGCGACCCGTCGGGCCCTCGGCATGCTGCTTATGGGCCTCATCATCGCGTTCCTGCTCTACGCGCGGTTCGGCTTTCTCATCCCCCGGGGCGTTCCCGGCGTCGGCGTCTTCGCCATCACCGACCTCGGATGGGCCCGCATCGTCCGCAACCTCTGGTACAACACCGAATCCGGCATCAACGGCACCATCGTCTCGGTCAGCGTCAGGTTCATCTACATCTTCATCCTGTTCGGGGCGTTCCTGGAGATGTCCGGTGCCGGCCGCTGGTTCATCGACCTCGCCTACTCGCTGACGGGCACGCGGCGCGGCGGCCCCGCGAAGGCAAGCGTCGTCTCCTCGGGCTTTATGGGGATGATTTCGGGGTCGTCGGTCGCCAACACCGTCACGACCGGTGCCTTCACCATCCCGCTGATGAAGGAATCCGGCTACACGCCGGAGTTCTCCGGGGCCGTCGAATCCTCCGTGTCCTCCGGCGGACAGATACTCCCGCCGGTGATGGGGGCGGCGGCCTTCCTCATCGTCGAGTTCACGGGGACGCCCTTCCGGCAGGTCATCGTCGCGGCGGCGCTGCCGGCGCTGGCGTTCTTCTTCGGCATGTGGGTGATGGTGCACTTCGAGGCCGTCCGCCGCGGCGTCGGCGGCCTCGACCGCTCGGACCTGCTCGATATCCGGCCGCACTTCAAGCGCGGCTGGTTCTACCTCGTGCCCATCGGCCTCCTGCTGTACTTCCTCATCATCGCCCGCCTGACCATCAACCGCTCGGGCTGGTACACCATCATCGCCACCATCGTCCTCGTGGCCGTCGTCGCGGCCTACGACCGGCGCATCCGGGGCCCGTTCGTCGGCGCCCTGCTCGCGCTGTTCGCCGGGACCGCGCTCACCCAGTATCTCGCGGGGACGACGCTCACCGGCTACCTGTTCGGTGACGGCGGTGCCGGCCTCGGCCTCTCTGCGGCCCTGTCGGCGGCCGTGGGCGCCATCGCGGTGCCGTTCCTCGTCTTCGCGGTGGCCGTCATGCTGGCCCGACCCGATTCCGAATCGGGGCTGCTCGATTTGGACCCCGCCGTCGACGAGACCGCCGAGAATATCGACGAGACGCTCGGGCGGGACCTCGCCACGACTCGCTTCGGCCGGTTCGGAACGTTCCTGCTGAAGTCGATGGACTCGGGGGCCCGCACCGCGACGCTCGTCGTCGTCGCCGTCGCCGCCGCGGGCGTCATCCCGGGGGTCATCAGCGTCAGCGGCCTCGGACCGAACCTGACGCGACTCATCATCCTCGCCAGCGGCGAGTCGTTCCTGCTACTGCTGGTGTTGGCGGGCATCTCCGCCATCATCCTCGGGATGGGGATGCCGACGACCGTCATGTACATCATCCTGATTTCGGTGCTCGGCAACGCGCTGGGTACCTTCGGCGTCGCGCTGCTCGCGGCCCACCTGTTCGTGCTGTATCTCGGCCTGATGGCCGACGTGACGCCGCCGGTGATGGTCGCGGCCTACGCCGCGGCCGGCGTCGCCAACTCCGACCCCTTCGAGACGGGGAAATTGGCGTTCATGCTCTCGTTGAACAAGATACTGGTGCCGTTCGCGTTCGTCTTCGCGCCCGGCATCCTGCTCATCAAGGACTGGGATACCGAGGCCGGCGAACTGACCCTCGTGGGGCCGGCCGACATCCTCGACCTCGGCTTCTTCGTCCCCGAGGTGCTCATCCCGGTCGTCGGTCTCTTCGCCGGCGTCTACGCGATGGGCGTCACCATCATCGGCTACCGCTCGACGAAGGTTTCGCAACTCGAACGCGTGCTGTACGCCGTCGCGGGCGTCCTGCTGATGGTGCCGGCGCTGTTCCTCTCGCCGGTCGGCTTCACCGCCGGCCTCGCGGGCCTCGGCGTCGACGTCCTGACCTCTACCAGCGAACTGGTGGCCCGCGGACTGGGCGCCGCGCTGCTTGCGGCCCTCGTCGTCGCTGACCGCCGGCGCCGCGCCGAGCAGGCCGGCACCGAAACCGGCCCGGAAACCGACGCCCCGGCCGCTCCGGACGCCTGATACGGCCTGCCGTCGGCTTCTCCGGCGACCCTCGCTCGGAACGACACGCATATCCGTCACAGCGACGAGTTTCGGATAATGAGTGCCGCGACACGTCGTTTCCCGCGGCTGGTAGCATGTTGACGGAGGCCTCCCTCGGCGCGACCGGCATCGACGCCATCGCGCTGAAACCCGCCGAGGTCGACCTTTCAGACGCCCTCGGACTCGACGCCGAGGCCGCCGTCATCGACTACGAGGGCCGCGACCACCTCCCCGACGCCGAGACGCTTTCCGCGCTGGCCGACGCCTACGACCTCTACGTCACCACGCCGGTCCGCGTGGACGGCTTCGACCCGCTGGGCGACGATTCGCTGTTCGACCGCCTCCCAGATGGGGCCACGCGCGTCCTCGTCGCCGGCAACGGCGCCTACCTGACCGAAAGCGAGAGTCGTCGGGCCATCGCGCCGCGCCTGCAAGCCGCCCGCGAGGCCGCTCCCGACGCGTGGGTCGGCACCGAGGGCATCGAACGCGTCGCCCTGGCGGCCGGCGGCACCCAGTTCGAACTCCTCTCGCGCGGCACCGAATCCGAAATCCGAGCGCTTCGAAAGGCCGGCTTCGACGGCGATATCGCCCTCTACGCGCCGACGGTCCTCACCGAGGACCCCGACGAGACGCTGGACGCCGTCGGCGGCTACGTCTCCCGCCGCGGCCCCGTCCGCCGGGCGCTCCCCGACGACGCCGCGACCGACGCGGCCGCCGAGGGCCGCGCCCGCGAGGTGCTGTTGAAGGCCGCGACCGACTACGCGCTGGTCGGCGACGCCGAGACGGTCGCCGACCGCGTGGCGGACCTCGAAGCCGCGGGCGTCGACCGCGTCGTCGCCTATCCCGCCCGCGGCCTCGACGCCTTCCGCCCATGACTCCCGCACCGCCGGCCGAATCCACCCGGGTTGCGGTCGTCGGCTGTGGCGTCGTCGGCGCGACTACCGCCGCCGAACTCGCCCGCCGTGACGCCGACGTGACCGTTTTCGAAGCCGGCGACATCGCCAGCGGTGCCAGCGGCCGCGCCGCCGGCGTCTGTTACGACGCCTTCGCCGGCAAACTCGACGCCGAAATCGCCGAGGCGGCGCTGGCGGCCTTCCGGGAACGGGACGCCCTCACCGACTGTCCGTACGTCTGGCTCGCTCGGGAGGGCGACGACCGCAACGCCGAGGCGATGGCCGACCACGTTCCGCGGATGCAGGAACGGGGCCGGGACGTCGAGTTCATCGATCCCGACGACCTCGATTCGCGCTGGCCACGGCTCCGGACCGACGACGTCGAGCGGGCGGCCATCGCCCACGACGCCGGATACGTCGATACGGGCGATTACACCCGCGAAACGGCCCAGTTCGCCATCGCTGCGGGCGCGGACATCCGTGAGGAGACGCCCGCCCGAATCGATGCCGATGGCCGGGTCAACGGCGAGGACTACGACGCCGTCGTCGTCGCCGCGGGCGTCCACACCCCGCGGCTGGTGGCGGCCGCCGGCCTGCCCATCCCCGTGAAGGCCTACCGGGTGCAGGCCTTCCTCTCGGTGGAGACGCCGCTTTCGGCCGCGGTGCCGATGTGCTACGACGCGACCGGCGGCTACTACCTCCGCCCCCGAGACGGCCGGCTGTTCGTCGGCGACGGCACCGTGCCCGAGGCGAAGGACCCGACCGACTGGGACCGAACGGCCGACCAGTGGTTCGTCGAGGAGTGTGCCGACTACCTCCAGCAGGCGGTCGGCCAGTCGGTCCCCGAGTTCCGGTCGTGGGCGGGTCTCTGTACCGCGACGCCGGACGGCGACCCGCTGGTCGGCGAGCGCGCGCCCGGCATCTACGTCGCGACCGGCTTCCAGGGCCACGGCTTCATGCGCGGGCCGGCCATCGGCGAGCGCCTCGCCGAGGCCGTGCTGGGCGGCGAGGCTCCCGATGCGTTCGACCCCCGACGCTTCGCTCCCGACGAGGATTTCGACATCGTCGAGGGGATGAGCCTCGAAGAATAGCGTCGTTAGGCGTCCGTCTCCGAGTCGTTCGCATCGGCCGACTCGCTTCCGCCCGTGACGTCGACCGACTCGTCGTCGGAGTCGGCGCCGCCCTTCGGAATCAGCACTTCGAGCGTGCCGTTCTTCGTAACCGTCGCGTCGGCGGCTTCGGCCTCGACGTCCGCGTCCTCGGGCAGTTCGACCTCGCCGTGGAGTGCGAGCCCGCGACCGGGAAACCGCATGTCGTAGCCGTCGTGGAGGCCGCGGAACCGCTCGATGTCGACCTCGAGGGTCCGGCCGACCAGTTCGACGTTCACGTCGCCCGCGCTCGCACCGGGCGCATCGAAGACGGCGAGATATGCGTCCTCGCTCTCCAGCAGGTCGACGGGCAGAGCCTTCCGCTCCTGAACGCGGCTGGAGGCTCTGCCGATTCCTTCGAGGACGGTCCGGCCGATGGATTCTCCTACCTCCCGAATCATACGTGAATCTCTTCGAGCCCCTCGCTTTCCCCGCAGTAGGGGCAACTGAACGCCTCCACCCCGGTATCGTCCGGCATCGAATACTCGTAGTGCAGTTCGAACATATCGAGGGAACAGTCGTCTCGGGTACAGGAAACCTCCAGCGTCTTTGGCATGCACGGGTGTAAGAGCGAGACGCTAATCAATGCCTCGGCGGTATCGCTTCCGGGATGGATTTCCGTGCGCAGACCGTTCGGGATGCCGCTTCTCGCGGCGTGACTATCCGCATTCGTTTTACGCGTCGATGCCCTCCGGCCGAATATGAAGGACCCGGCGGACCTGGACGTGACGCTCGTCGACGGCTACGTCGACGAGCCGGCACACTTCGGCGTGCCGCCCTACATCTCGACGTATCCGCGCTTCGCCGCCGGCGCCGCCGTCGACGCGGGCGTTGCGCCCGACAACATCACGTATCACACCATCGACGAACTCCGCGAGGACCGCGCCAAGTGGCGCGACGTCGCCGACGCTGACCTCTTCATCTACGTCGGCGGGATGACCGTCCCCGGCAAGTACGTCGGCGGGACGCCCGCCGAACCCGACGAGGTGAAGGAACTCGCCTGGACCGCCGAGGGAACCAGCGTCATGGGTGGGCCCGTCCGCTTCGGCGTCGGCGAGGCCAACGAGGGAGCCACGGAGACCAAACGGCAGAACCTCGATTACGATTTCCTCGCGATGGCCGACATCGAGGCGGCGGTCTACGACCTCGTTCACGGCGGTCTGGAGGGCTTCGAGGACCGCTACCGCGACAACGAGGAACTCGACCGGTGGGCCGCGAAGGGCGCGTTTATCATCGAACAGCATCCGGACCACCCCGAATACCTCATCTGCGAGATGGAGACCTCGCGTGGCTGTCCGTACCGGTGTTCGTTCTGCACGGAACCGATGTACGGCGACCCGGATTTCCGGACGCCCCGCTCCGTAGTCGAGGAGGTCGACCGCCTCTCGGACCACGGCGCCCGCCACTTCCGACTCGGTCGGCAGGCCGACATCCTCGCCTACGGCGGCGACGGCGAAGCGCCGAACCCCGATGCCCTGCGCGAACTCTACGGCGGGATTCGCGAGGCCGTCCCGGACCTCGGGACGCTGCACCTCGACAACATGAACCCCGTGACGATTACGGACTACCCCGAGAAATCCCGGGAGGGCATCCGCGTCATCGCCGAGCACAACACGCCCGGCGACACCGCGGCGTTCGGCCTCGAATCCGCCGACCCGCTGGTGCAGGAGGAGAACAACCTGCTGGTCACCGCCGAGGAGTGTCTCGAAGCGGTCCGCATCGTCAACGAGGAGGGTGGCTGGCGCCCCGGCGAGGAACCGGGAAGCGGCCCCTCCGTCGACCCGAACGCCGACCGCCTGCCAAAGCTATTGCCGGGCATCAACCTCGTTCACGGCCTGAAGGGCGAGCGTTCGGAGACCTTCGAGCACAACAAGCAGTTCCTGCAGGACGTCTACGACGAGGGCCTCATGCTCCGCCGCATCAACATCCGGCAGGTGATGGCCTTCGAGGGCACCGAGATGGCCGAGACGGGCGCCGACATCGCCAACGACCACAAACAGCAGTTCAAGACGTACAAGCAGGAGGTCCGGGAGGAAATCGACAACCCGATGCTCCAGCGGGTCGCCCCGCCGGGGACCGTCCTGCCGAACGTCTACCTCGAATACCATCAGGACGGCAAGACCTTCGGCCGGCAGTTGGGAACCTACGCCCTCCTCGTGGGCATCCCGGGCGAGCACGAACTCGGACAGGCCATCGACGTGGCCGTCACCGACCACGGCTTCCGGTCGGTGTCGGGCGTTCCCTACCCCCTCGACATCAACAGCGCCTCGATGGACGAACTCCGGATGCTCCCCGAAATCGGTAAACAGCGCGCAGGCAACATCGTCGTGAACCGCCCCTACGAGTCGCCGAAGGACGCGACCGACGAAATCGACCTGACGCGCTTCTGTGAGACGGACCGCCTCGAACGGGCGGACTGAGCGCGAATCCCCGACAGCCATTTGTCCGCTCCCCGCCGAGTTCTACGTATGTCGGAAGACAGCACAGCCGACCGACTCCGCGTTTCCTATCCCGCCGACCTGAGCGAATGGGGCCGGTTTCAGGTCGAAAAGCCGTCGTTCCGGGCGTATCTGCGGAAGACGATGGGAGCGGCGAGCGTCGGCGAGGTCTTCGAGGAGTTCGTCGGCGTCGGTTGCTGTGGGAACACGCTGGACGTGCCGCTGCGGGTCGAGGAAATCGAGGGCGGCAACCGCGTCGACGAGGACACCGAAATCGAATACGAGGTGCGGGAGGCCTGCGATATCGAGGGTGGGTGGCTCGTACAGAGCGAGGCGGGCCCGTCTTAAATACGGGTCGCGGCTCCTTTATATATCGGACGGGGCCGCCGACACCGTTTTGCCGGAGTGACGCGAACCGTCCTGCTCATGACGCTACTTGCGGCGCTGGACGCTCAGCCGATTCGCCCGCGTGTCCTCCTCTACCCGCTGGGTGTCTGGGTAGTGATGGCGGTCGTCGCCATCGCGAACGGCGGATTTAGAGAGGTCGTGCTCATCCCGCGGGTCGGGTCCTATCGCGGGCACGTCCTCAGCACGGCGCTGTTGGTCGGCGCGATTCTCGTCGTCTCGTTCCTCTATTTCTCCTGGACGCCCATCGACTACTCGCAGGGTGAATTGGTGGTCGTTGGCGTCCTGTGGACCGTTCTGACCGTCGGCTTCGAGTTCGTGGTGGGGTACGTCGAGGGGACGCCGGTCTCGGTGACGCTCGGCCAGTATGACGTGTTGGCCGGACAGGTCTGGATTGCCGTGCCGCTGACCCTGCTTTTCGCCCCGCTGCTGTTCGGCTGGTATCTCTCGTAGCGATGGGCGTCGACCGGGGTGCTTGCTTATAAATGCGCTCGGTGACCGCTTCGGCCTCGGCGCCTGTGAGTCGCGGGCAGTTCACTCCGCGAGTTCGGCCTCTTGGAGGACCTCGTTGAGGTCCTCGCGGACGTGTTCGCCGAGTTCGCGGTCGCCGGCGGTCGTGACGACGCGGTTCTCCTGAACGCTGGAGCCGTCGCGGATGAGCAGGCGGACGTTGCCGTTGTCGTCGGCGCGGGTCACCTTCGCCCGAACGCCGGTCCGCGAACCGGAGCCGCCGGCGTCGATGGGGCCCGGAATCAGCTTTTTGACATGCGGGTGGCCGGCGACGGTCTGGAGGACCTGTCGGCCGTCGCGGCCGCCGATGACCGTCGAGTGGCTGCCGCCCAACTTCTCCTGAAAGGAGGCTTCGACGACCTCGAGGGCGGTATCGCCGCGCTTGCGACGGACGGCCTCGATGGGGTCGTCGTCCTCGACGCGGTAGAAGGGGTAGTGGAGTTCGGCGCGCGTGGCCCGGACGGTTTCGCGGTCGCCGGTGGCGTAGACCTCCTCGGGGCGTTTGCGCCGGACCTCGTCGGCGATGCGGCCGGCGTAGTTGCGGCGTTCGGCCGTCACCCAGCGGTCGTCGGTCTCCTCCTTCGTCGTGACGGTGCGCTCGGCGACGATTTCGTCGTCCAGCAGGCAGGTGACCGTCGCCCGCTCCCGCTCGCAGTCGATGATGACGGTGTCGGTGTTGGCGCTGCGACAGACCAGGCAGTAATCGCCCGGCCGTTCCAGCGACGACGCGCACTGCCGACACTCCATGTTCGGTGGGTGGCGATTGAGCCGGATAAGTCGGCCGGTCCCACTTTTTGCACGCGAAGGGTCGCGCCCGCGCCGGGGCGCGACCCCGGTTGCGGGGGGGGGTAGCCCCCCCCGGGTTATTGCGCCCGCGGGGCCCCGCCCCCCCCGCC